>JBKBSI010000146.1:0-8513 GCA_046291745.1 Pseudomonas sp.
ATCTGATTTTCGATGCCCTCGACCACTTCCATGGTCTCTGGATCCAGCGGGATCTGGCCTGACAGGTAAACCGTATTGCCAATCTTGATAGCTTGCGAGTAGGTGCCAATGGCAGCAGGTGCCTGGTCACTGGTAATGACTTGCTTGTTCATGAACGCTCCGGATGGGATCAGTTTTTCAGACGGGTAATACGCATCACGCCATTCAGTGCGCGAATGCGTTTGATCAGTTGAGACAGGTGCAGGCGGTCGCGCACGCGCACCACCAGTTGGACTACGCTGATGCGGCCGTCGCGCTCATCAACGCTTATCTTGTCGATATTGGCGTCTGCCATGGTGATGCCGGTGGCCAGTTGCGCGATGATGCCGCGCTCGTTCTCAAGTTCGACCTGTAGTTCGACAGTAAATTCGCCGCTAACGTCCTTATCCCATGTCAGGTGCAGGGTTTTCTCGTTGCTGTGGCGGTTGTCGGCCAGATTGCAGCAGTTTTCCTGGTGGATGACCATGCCCTTGCCGGAGGACAGGTAACCGACAATGGGGTCGCCAGGAATCGGGTTGCAGCAACGGGCAAAGCTGACCACCAAGCCCTCGGTGCCACGGATCGCCAGTGGCTTCTCGGGGCTGTCCTGGACGGGCTGGTCGGTGTTTTTACTCACTTCAAGTCCTGGCGCGGCTTCTGTATCGGAGGCTAGCAGGCGGCGCCCGACCACATAGGCCATGCGGTTGCCCAGGCCGATATCGGCCAGCAGGTCTTCCATCAACTCCATCTTGCAGTCGGCTAGCACCGCGCTAACGTTGGCTTCGGGAATGTCGGCCAGACTGGTATCGAAGCTGGCCAGCACCTTGTCCAGCAGCCGTTCGCCGAGGGCAATGGATTCGGAGTGGCGTTGGTGCTTGAGGAAGTGGCGAATATTACTGCGCGCCTTGCCGGTAATCACAAAGCTCAGCCAGGCCGGATTCGGCCGTGCGCCTGGCGCGGTAATCACTTCTACGGTCTGGCCGCTCTGCAGCGGTTCGGACAATGGCGCGAGGCGGCGGTTGACCCGGCAGGCGATGCAACTGTTGCCTACATCGGTGTGTACCGCGTAGGCAAAATCTACCGGTGTGGAGCCCTTGGGCAGCTCCATGATGCGTCCCTTGGGGGTGAAGATATAAACCTCGTCAGGGAACAGATCAATCTTGACGTTCTCAATGAATTCGAGGGAGTTGCCCGCATTTTGCTGTAATTCCAGCACACCTTTCAGCCACTGGCGGGTGCGGGCGTGGTGCCCGTTGATCACCTCATCCTTGGACTTGTATACCCAGTGCGCGGCGATACCGTTGTTAGCCATGTCTTCCATTTCCGCGGTGCGGATCTGGATCTCGATCGGCACGCCGTGCATGCCGAACAGCGTGGTATGCAGGGACTGGTAGCCGTTGGCCTTGGGGATCGCAATGTAATCCTTGAAGCGCCCGGGGAAGGGTTTGTACAGGCTGTGTACGGCGCCAAGTACGCGGTAACAGGTGTCGGGCTTGTCGACGATGATACGGAAGGCGTAGACATCCATGATCTCGTTGAAGGCCTTACGCTTGCCGCGCATCTTCTGATAGATGCCGTACAGGTGCTTCTCCCGGCCCATCACGGTGCCGGGCAGGCCTTCACGTTCAAGACAATTCTGTAGCGACTCGAGAATCTTGTTCAGCAATTCCTTGCGGTTGCCCCGGGCGCTACGTACCGCGCGGTCGATCATGTTCGAGCGCATCGGGTGCATGGCCTTGAAACCCAGATCCTCGAACTCGGTGCTCAGGCTATGCATGCCCAGCCGGTTGGCGATGGGGGCATAGATCTCCAGGGTTTCCTTGGCGATGCGCCGACGTTTTTCCGGAGCCAGCGCGCCCAGGGTGCGCATGTTGTGCAGCCGATCAGCCAGCTTGACCAGGATCACGCGGATATCCCGTGCCATGGCCAGGGCCATTTTCTGGAAGTTCTCGGCCTGGGCCTCGGCCTTGGTTTCGAAATTCATCTGGGTCAGCTTGCTGACACCATCGACCAGCTCTGCCACGGTATCGCCAAACTGGGTAACCAGGGCGTCCTTGGGTATGCCGGTATCTTCAATCACATCGTGCAACATGGCGGCCATCAGGCTTTGATGGTCCATGTGCATGGTGGCCAGAATATTGGCCACGGCAAGCGGATGGGTTACGTAGGGTTCGCCGCTACGCCGGGTCTGGCCATCATGGGCCTGCTCGGCATAGTAATAGGCGCGCCGCACCAGGTTGACCTGGTCCGGCTCAAGATAGGAGTCCAGCCGTTCGGCAAAGGCCTCTATGCCAGACATAAAGCCCTCCGCAGCCCGCCTGTGCGGGCTTCAGCGCCAGTGGCTGGCGCACGGGGGTGGCCTGTCACTGACCTGCGCAAGGAATTACTCCTCCAGATCTGATTCCATCGAGTACAGCGGTTCCTGCTGATCCTGAATGGCTTCCTGAGCAAGAATCTCGTTGGAAACCAGGCCAGCAGCGATTTCACGCAGGGCGACAACGGTGGGCTTGTCGTTTTCCCAGGCAACCTTCGGCTCTTTGCCACCGGTAGCCAGTTGGCGGGAACGTTTGGTGGCCAGCATAACCAGCTCAAAACGGTTTTCTACATTTTCCAGGCAGTCTTCTACGGTAACGCGGGCCATGGGTGTACTCCGGAACGACTTGAATAATGATAACGCGGCGCGCCCGAGAGCGGAACGCAGGACCATGTAGTGTACTGAATTGCGCCCTAGTCTGACAAGAGCGCTGCCAGCAGGGGCTCGTAACGGGTCTGCTGGGCGCTTTGGCTCAGGCGTCCGCAGCGCAGGATGGCCTTGAGGTCGTCCAGGGCCACATGGAAATCGTCGTTGATCACCAGAAAGTCATATTCCACGTAATGGCTGATCTCGTCACGGGCCTGGGCCATACGCTGCTCGATCACCTCTTTATTGTCCTGGCCGCGGTGTGTCAGGCGGTCGCGCAGGGTGCTACGGGAGGGCGGCAGAATGAAAATCGAGCGCGCCTGAGGCATAGCTTTGCGTACCTGCTGCGCGCCCTGCCAGTCGATTTCCAGAATCAGGTCGTGACCCTCTGAAAGGGTCTTTTCGACGCTGCTCTGCGCTGTACCGTAGAGGTTACCGAAGACTTCCGCGTGTTCAAGAAAATCGCCCTCCGCAACCTGCGCCAGAAAGGCCTCACGGCTGACAAAGTGGTAATTGACCCCGTCCAACTCGCCAGGTCGCATGCTGCGCGTGGTGTGGGAAACCGACACCTGCAGGCTGTCGAGCTGCTCGATCAGAGCCTTTACCAGGCTGGTTTTGCCTGCGCCGGAAGGGGCGGAAACGATGTAAAGAGTGCCGCTGGCGTGCGTCATCGGGGCTGGTCCTGATTGCGAGAGTATGGCCTGAGCGAGCGATTATAGAGAAGTTCACAGGTCCAGTCATTGTCAGGCTGGAGCCAGTCAAGTCAGGCAAGTACGACAACGGACTTCTGACGTCAATATTCCGCAGTATTTTCACTTCAATTTTGCGCTTTTGTTAGGTGCGCTGGCGAACAGACGGAGTCATATGGGCGGGGATATAAAGTGCGCTGCCGGGCATAAAGGGCCATCACGGCATAGTGCCATCACCGAATCTTTGGCGTGTTTGCAGGATTCCATAAAGTGCCAAAAAACGGCGTTGCGCGCTTGGGTGGTCATAGGTACTGGGGCATGTATTTTTTCATAAAGCACCCCTGACCATTTGATGTGTCGCCGAATACGCCGTTCATAACAAAAAAAATCAATCAAATCAAAGCAGACAAAACACAGAACCAACATTGCTGTTGCGTTGGGTATTTGCCATTTCGAGACATATGGAGAGTGACAATGAGAATCAGCATCTTTGGTTTGGGTTATGTAGGCGCAGTGTGTGCGGGGTGTTTATCCTCGCGCGGGCACCAGGTAGTTGGTGTAGATGTATCGCAGGTAAAAATTGACCTGATCAATCAGGGCAAATCGCCGATTGTTGAGCCGGGGCTGGAGGAGCTGTTGCAGCAAGGCATTGAACGCGGACTATTGAAGGGCAGCACTGACGTTGAACAAGCAGTGCTGGAAACCGAGATGTCCTTTATTGCTGTCGGCACCCCAAGCTTGCGCAACGGAAATCTGGACCTGGGCTATATGGTCACCGTCTGCGAACAGATTGGCCAGGCGCTGCGTAACAAGAGCGAGCGGCACACGGTAGTAGTGCGCAGCACAGTATTGCCGGGCACGGTCAAGAATGTGGTTATCCCGGCGCTGGAAAAAGCCTCTGGCAAGAAAGCGGGTACTGACTTCGGCGTCGCTGTTAACCCCGAGTTTCTGCGTGAGAGCACCGCGATCAAGGATTATGACTATCCGGCCATGACGGTTATCGGTGAGTTGGATACCCAGTCCGGGGATCTGCTTGAAGAGCTGTACTGCGAACTCAACGCCCCGATTTTCCGCCACCCGATCGAGGTTGCGGAAATGATCAAGTACACCTGCAACGTCTGGCATGCGGTCAAGGTGACCTTCGCCAACGAGATCGGCAATATTTCCAAGGCCTGCGGTGTCGATGGTCGTGAGGTGATGAAAATTGTCTGTGAAGACAAGAAACTGAATATCTCCTCCTATTACATGCGCCCGGGTTTTGCCTTTGGTGGCTCCTGCCTGCCCAAGGACGTGCGTGCCCTGAACTACCGCGCCGGGCAGATGGATGTTGAGCATCCGTTGCTGGCCAGCCTGATGCCAAGCAACCGGCATCAGGTGCGTTCAGCTTTTGAGCTGCTGGAAGGTTACGGCAAGCGCAAGGTGGGCATGCTGGGTTTGAGCTTCAAGGCCGGTACTGACGATCTGCGCGAAAGTCCGCTGGTCGAGCTGGCTGAAATGCTGATCGGCAAGGGCTATGACCTGCGTATTTTTGACCAGAATGTTGAATACGCCAGAGTCTTCGGCGCCAACAAAGAATACATCGAATCCAAGATCCCCCATGTGTCATCGCTGTTGCACGACAACCTGGAACAAATGGTTGCCGATTGCGATGTCATTGTCATCGGCAATGGCGATCAGCTGTTTGCCGAGATAGTCAGAAACCCCCCGCCCGGCAAACAGGTTCTCGACCTGGTTGGCTTCATGGAGAAGTCCTCCGCGGGCTTGCAGGAAGGTATTTGCTGGTAAGGCGTTACAGCCCAGGTCGGCTTGCATAGTCCTGGGTTGGCGAGATCCGTGTATGAGGCATTTGCCGAACTAACCACTATCCGTTTGTGTGCGCTCACAAGACAGGCGAGCCGCAGACAGGGAGAACTACTTTGATTCCTCTAGTGCTTTCCGGTGGCAACGGCACACGTTTGTGGCCCTTGTCGCGCAAGCAGTTTCCCAAGCAGTTTCATGCCCTGACCGGTGACCTGACGCTGTTCCAGCAAACCCTCAAACGCCTGGAAGGCTGTGTTGACGCTGCCCCCATGGTGGTGTGCAACAGTCAACATCGCTTTATCGTCAACGAACAGCTGCATGACCTGGGCAAGGATGCCTACACCATCCTGCTGGAACCCTTTGGTCGCAATACCGCACCAGCGGTGACGCTGGCCGCCATGCAGCTGATCGCTGACGGCCGCGATGAGCTGATTCTGGTGTTGCCGGCTGATCATCTGATCACCGATGACGCCAGCTTTCGTGCGGCATTGAAGTTGGCCAGTGAAGCGGCTGAAACAGGTGCCTTGGTGCTCTTCGGGGTGCCAGCTCAGCATCCGGAAACCGGTTTTGGCTATATCAAATGTGGTGAATCGGGCAGTGGTCCGGTGGCGGGCGCGGTGAGTGTCGAGGCTTTCGTGGAAAAGCCCGACCATGAGCTGGCAGTGCAATATGTGGCCGATGGTGGCTACTACTGGAACAGCGGCATGTTCGTGTTCCGCGCCAGCAGCTTTCTCGACGAATTGCGCGTGCATTCACCGGATATCTTTGATACCTGCCAGTTGGCCCTGAGTCAGAGTCGGCGGGATGGCAAGCATATCGAAATTGATAGCAAGGCTTTTGAATGTTGCCCGGATGATTCCATCGATTATGCCGTAATGGAAAAAACCCGCGCGGCCTGTGTGGTGCCTTTGACGGCTGGCTGGTCGGATGTTGGTTCCTGGTCAGCGTTGTGGGAAGTACAGCCCAAGGATGCCCGCGGTAATGTGGTGCGCGGTGATGTCACCTTGCAGGATTGCCGCAACAGCTATGTGCACAGCAGCAACAAGCTGGTCTCGGTGGTGGGTCTCAAGGATGTGGTGGTGGTGGAAACCAAGGATGCGGTGATGGTTGCCCACAAGAATCGGGTGCAGGACATCAAGCAGACGGTGAACGGTCTGGAGCGGCAGGGTAGATCCGAGGTTAGTAACCACACCCTGGTCTATCGCCCCTGGGGCAGCTATGACTCGGTTGATCTGGGCAATCGCTTTCAGGTCAAGCGCATTACCGTGAACCCGGGCGCCCACCTGTCATTGCAGATGCATCACCATCGTGCCGAGCACTGGGTGGTAGTGTCCGGAACGGCGCAGGTGACCTGTGGTGACAAGGTGTTCCTGTTGACCGAGAACCAGTCGACCTATATCCCCGTTGCCTCAGTCCACCGTCTGGCCAATCCGGGCAAGATTCCGTTGGAAATCATTGAAGTACAGTCCGGTGGTTATCTGGGCGAGGATGATATCCAGCGACTGGAAGATGTCTACGGACGGACAGAGGCGCTGGCGCAGTGACAGACCAATCCCTGAGGGGCGCCGAGTCAGTTGCGGCCGGCCCCCGCGAATTCATGGACACGACCTTTCATGCGCCGGGATGGCGCAGTCTGAGTGGCTGGGCCTGCCTGTTCGGGCTGATTGCGCTGGCATCCAATATGGTCGACCCGGCCTATCTGGATCCGGCGCATCACAAGTTTATTTTCTTTATTGGTGCTCTGGGTATCTGGCGTTACAGCAATGCTGTTACCCATTATCTGCGCGGTATGTACTTCCTGCACTGGCGCTTCCCGCAGATCCGCCGCGCAGTCGACAAGATGGGTGACGCGGCGTTGCCCACGCATATGTATATGGTGGTCACCAGCTTCCGTATTCCAACCGAAACCACCTTCAAGGTGTACCGCTCGGTATTCCGTGAGTTGGAGCAGTTACCGGTGCCTAGCACCATCATTGTATCGATCGTGGAAAAGGCTGACGAAAGCTTCATCAAGCAGTTGATGCGCGAAGAAATTACCGATCGTGATGATATCCAACTGGTGATTGTGCGTGCCCGTGGCACAGGCAAGCGTGATGGCCTGGCGCATGCCTTTCGGGCGCTATCCAGGCGCATGCCGGTCGAGGATGCGGTGGTCGGTGTAGTTGATGGCGATACCATGATGCTGCCGGGCTGTATTGAGCGTGCAGTCAAGCTGTTTGCGTACTTGCCGACCGTGGGTGGTGTCACCACCAACGAGTTCTGTGAGGTGGAAGGCGGCACCATGATGCGCGAATGGCACGCCATGCGCTTCGTGCAGCGACACATCAATATGTGTTCGATGTCACTGTCCAAACGGGTACTGACGCTGACTGGCCGCTTGTCGTTCTTTCGCGCCAGCATCATGACCGATGCGGATTTTATCCGCGACGTGGAGGCGGACTTTCTCGCCCATTGGCGTCTGGGCCGTTTCCAGTTTCTGACCGGTGATGACAAATCCTCCTGGTTCAGCCTGATGCGTAGCGGCTGGGATACGTTCTATGTGCCTGACAGCCATACGCTGACGGTAGAGCATCCGCCGGATAACAACTTTTTTCGCGCCACCCGGCAGCTGATGTATCGCTGGTATGGCAACTCCCTGCGGCAGAACTTCCGCGCCACCCGCGAGTTGGGTTGGTCGCGCTTGGGGCTGTTTGCCAGCTACGTACTCTATGACCAGCGCATTGCCATGTGGACCTGTCTGGTCGGATTGACGGGTTCCATTGTTGCTGGCGTGTTCTTCGGCATTCAGTACCTGCTGATCTACCTGTTCTGGATTCTGTTGTCGCGCACCCTGGTTTGCCTGCTGTTTTTCCTGACCCGGCATCCAGTGCACCCGTTATACCCGTTTGTTCTTTATTACAACCAGATCGTCGGCTCGGTAATGAAGGTGTACTCCATGTTTCACATGGATCAACAAAGTTGGACCCGGCAGAAAACCTCGCTCGGGAACAACAAAGATTTTGATGCGGGGCTTAACCGCTGGACCTCGAAAATGATGCTGGTGTCTTCCATCGCCATCTTCTTCGCAGTGATCGCGGCGCTGCTGGATATTTCGCAACTCTGAACAATGGATTAGAGGCTAGGGACATGAGTACATCAATCAGCAAAAAACAGGTTGTCCATGAGGCAATCGATGAGCGTCAACATATCCGTACCCGCATCCCGGCCAAGGCCAGGCTGAGGGATAAGCAGGGCAAGCAAATTTTGTGCGCTGTTGCGGACGTTTCTCTGGGCGGCATCGGGCTGGTTTATGCCGAGCCATTGCCGTTGGGAACGGTATATGACGT
>JBKBSI010000147.1:0-8456 GCA_046291745.1 Pseudomonas sp.
CAGGCCGTAGTCCTTGTTGCGAATGTAATCGTAGAAGGCCCGCGGCTGCTGCTCATCAATCAGTCCCGATAGCTCCTCCAGTGCCACCTGCTCGCCCTGGCGCGCCTGACCGGCGACATAGCCACTCATGGCCTTGGTCTTGTCCTTGCGCGACTGCGGGTCCACATCGGGCTCGCCTACGTAGTCACTGAAGGCCTGCAGCAGGGTGCTGGTTTCTTCCTCGGGATTGGCGCCTTCAACGCAACCGATAAAGTCGCGGAAGTAGTCCGAGACACGCTTGCCGCTGCGGCCACGGATAAAGGAGATGTACTGCTTGGAGCTGGCGTTCTGTTTCCACTCGGTCAGGTTGATGCGCGCCGCCATGTTCAGGCTCGACAGGTCCAGGTGGCGGGCGGCAGCCACATCCAGATTGTCGGTGACGGTTACGCCTTCAGTGTGGTGCAGCAGGGCGATGACCAGAAAGGCGGTCATGCCCTGGCGATAGCGGATAAACAGCACGTGGCCGCCGAGTGCCAGGTTGGAGGCTTCCATCAAGGTCTTCAGCTGCTCGCTGGCCTTGGCGCTGAAACTGACAAAATCCAGTTCCTGGTCGATCAGTTGCTGCAGCCAGCCGCTGAACGGGTAGGCACCACTTTCTTCATGAAAGTAGCCCCAGGCCTTGTTCGGCTTGCTGTTGTAGGCCTCGATCAAACCGGCGAGCAACTGCTCCAGGGCTTCGGAGCTGGCCAGTTCGGCGTCGCGCAGGGTCAGGCTGGCGGGCTGGCCGTCAGGCTTCTTGTGGATCTGGTGCACGATACTGTTGTCGATTGGCATGCTGTCTCTTCTGTTCTGGTGTGCCTGGCCTGGTTAGAGGCTGGCGATATGCGCACGCTGTTCGCTGAACTGCGCCAGTGCCTGTTCGGCATCGGCCAGCTTGGCGCGTTCCTTGTCGATGACCGCAGGCGGCGCCTTGTCGGCGAAACCGGAGTTGCCGAGCTTGCCGCCGATTCGCTTGACCTCACCGGCAAGGCGCGCAATCTCCTTGTCCAGACGCGCCAGTTCGGCGGTCTTGTCAATCAGGCCAGCCATGGGCACCAGTACTTCCATGGCACCGACCAGCGCGGTAGCGGACATAGGTGCCTGCTCTCCGGCGCCCAGCAGCTTGATCGAATCCAGCTTGGCCAGCTTGGCCAGCAGCGGTTCATAGTCACCCAGACGCCGTACGTCTTCGCTGTCGGCGTTGGCAACGATGATGTCGATGCGCTTGGCCAGGGAAATCTTCAGCTCGCCGCGGATCTGGCGTACGCCCAGCATCAGTTGCTTGACCCACTCGATATCCGCTTCAGCGGCGGAATCGATGCGGCTTTCATCGGCTTGTGGCCAGGGCTGCAGCATGATGGTCTGGCCCTGTTTGCCAGCCATCAGCTTGATCCGTTGCCAGATCTCTTCGGTGATAAAGGGCATGAACGGATGGGCCAGGCGCAGTATCACTTCCAGCACCCGTACCAGGGTTCTGCGCGTGCCGCGCAGGCGCGCGGCCGAGGCGTTTTCGTCCCAGAGTACCGGCTTGACCAGTTCCAGGTACCAGGCGCAGTACTCGTCCCAGGCAAATTCGTACAGCGCCTGGGTGGCCAGGTCAAAGCGGAAGGCGTCGAGCTGGCGAGTTACTTCGGCTTCGGTACGCTGCAGGGCGGAAATGATCCAGCGATCCAGAGCCGAAAGCTCGACCGGCTCGTCACCGGTGCCCGTGTCCTGGCCGTCGGTGTTCTCGATCACGAAGTTGGCGGCATTCCACAGCTTGTTGCAGAAATTGCGGTAGCCCTCGACCCGACCCATGTCGAACTTGATATCGCGGCCGGTGGAGGCCAGCGAGCAGTTGGTGAAGCGCAGCGCGTCGGTGCCATAGGCGGCGATGCCGTCAGGGAATTCGGCGCGGGTCTGCTTCTCGATCTTGGCTGCCAGCTTGGGCTGCATCATGCCGCTGGTGCGCTTGGTCACCAGTGACTCGAGGTCAATACCATCGATGATGTCCAGCGGGTCAAGCACGTTGCCCTTGGACTTGGACATCTTCTGGCCCTGACCATCGCGCACCAGACCGTGTACATAAACGGTCTTGAACGGAATCTGCGGCGTGCCGTCATCATGCTTCATCAGGTGCATGGTCAGCATGATCATGCGTGCGACCCAGAAGAAGATGATGTCGAAGCCGGTAACCAGTACGTCGGTCGGGTGGAAGGTCTTCAGTGCTTCAGTCTGTTCTGGCCAGCCGAGGGTGGAGAAGGTCCACAGGCCGGAGCTGAACCAGGTATCCAGTACGTCTTCGTCCTGACGCAGGGGTGCATCACCCAGGTTGTACTTGGCGCGTACTTCGGCTTCATCGCGGCCGACATAGACCTGGCCAGACTGGTCGTACCAGGCCGGAATGCGGTGGCCCCACCAGAGCTGACGCGAGATGCACCAGTCCTGGATATCACGCATCCAGCTGAAATACATGTTCTCGTACTGCTTGGGCACGAACTGGATGCGACCGTCTTCCACCGCAGCAATGGCCTGTTCGGCCAGCGGCTTGGTGGAGACATACCACTGGTCGGTGAGCCAGGGTTCGATAACCACGCCGGAGCGGTCGCCCTTGGGTACCTTTAGCGCGTGTGGCTCGATTTTTTCCAGCATGCCTGCGGCCTCGAAGTCGGCGACGATGCGCTTGCGCGCCTCGAAACGGTCGAGTCCGGCGTAGGCTGCTGGCAGGCTGGCGTTCAGTTCGGTATTGACGCTGCCATCGATATTGAAAATCTGCGCGCTGGCAAGGATCGCTGCGTCCTTGTCGAGAATATTGATCAGCGGCATGGCGTGACGCTTGCCGACTTCATAGTCGTTGAAGTCGTGGGCCGGGGTGATTTTCACGCAGCCGGTACCGAACTCCGGATCACAGTAGTCATCGGCGACGATGGGAATACGGCGGCCGACCAGCGGCAGTTCGATAAATTTGCCGATCAGTGCCTGGTAGCGCTCGTCCTCCGGATTAACCGCTACGGCGGTATCGCCCAGCATGGTTTCCGGGCGGGTGGTGGCAACGATCAGATAGTCCTTGCCATCGGCCGTGGTGGCGCCGTCGGCCAGCGGATAGCGCAGATTCCACAGCGAACCGGTCTCGTCGTGGTTTTCCACTTCCAGGTCGGAGATTGCCGTGTGCAGTTTCGGGTCCCAGTTGACCAGGCGCTTGCCGCGGTAGATCAGGCCATGCTCGTAGAGGGTGACGAAGGCTTCCTTGACCGCTTCGGACAGACCCTCGTCCATGGTGAAACGCTCGCGACTCCAGTCCACCGAGCTGCCCAGGCGGCGAATCTGCCGGGTGATGGTGCCGCCGGACTCTTCCTTCCACTCCCAGACCTTTTCGAGAAACTGTTCGCGACCCAGATCATGGCGCGACTGGCCTTGGGCAGCGAGTTGCCGCTCAACCACCATCTGCGTGGCAATGCCCGCGTGGTCAGTACCCGGTTGCCACAGCGTGTTGCGGCCCTGCATGCGGCGGAAGCGGATCAGTGCATCCATGATCGCGTTGTTGAAGCCGTGGCCCATGTGCAGGCTGCCGGTAACGTTCGGAGGTGGCAGGGCAATGGTGTAGGACTCGCCTGAGCCCTGCGGAGCGAAGTAGTTGTTCTGCTCCCAGGTCTGGTACCAGGAGGTTTCGATGGCGTTGGGCTGGTAAGTCTTGTCCATGGGTGTTCTGGGTGTCCGGGTTGTCGTAGGCGATCGGAGTGGAACGCCGTGCGGCGTGCCGAAGTCGCAGAAAAGCGAGCATTATACCGGTCCGGGACAGATCAGGCCCAGCCCGAGGGGATTATTTCATCTGTTCGCGGACCAGTTGCTCCAACTTGTCCTGCAGGCGGTTGCGCAGCTCCGCTTCAATGGTGGGGATCAGGTCGTCAATCACGTCCTGCAGCAGCAACTGGGCTTCGGCGTGCAGGCGCGCCTCCATGCGCACTTCACGTGCGCCGGTCGGCGCTTTCTGCTGGCTGCTGCCAAAGTGCTTGCTGGCCGGTTGGCTGACCAGGGTGCTGGTATGGGTGCCGGTAGCTGGGGCAGGGGGGATGTGCCCAGCCATCAACCGGTCCAGTTGCACGCGCTCCTCGGCCAGGCGGGCAAGTTGGTCGTAGGGCAGGAAAGGGTTG
This sequence comes from Pseudomonas sp., assembly GCA_046291745.1. GTDB lineage: Bacteria > Pseudomonadota > Gammaproteobacteria > Pseudomonadales > Pseudomonadaceae > Halopseudomonas. The sequence continues at coordinate 4,149 of JBKBSI010000147.1, forward strand.
GGTTTAGGGCCAGGGGGCGCTGTTGGCGCAGGTTCGCTGGCGGCCACAGGTGGCGTTACGGGAGCAACAGGAATAACGGGGGTCAGGGGCGCGCGCAGGTCCAGACCCGGGGCATCAATGATGATGTCCTGCAATAACGGAATATCCAACTGTGCAGCCTGGCTTGCGGCAGGCTGCGGCTCGTCGGTCTGGGGTTCATCCAGCAGGGTGCGGATGGATTCCAGATCCTTGAGTAGCCGTGATGGTTCTGATGGGTCGCGCTGCGTCATGATTCATCCCGCTGTGCGTAACTGGTGCGTCTGCAGAGGATAGCCCCGTTCACGGTAAAAGCGAAAGCGCTCTCGTGCAGGCAGGCGAACAGCATCCTGCTCAATGACTATTTCCGCCATGCGTGAAAAACGGCTGAAGAACCCGGGGCTGTCGTTGTCCAGGTTGATCAGCAGATCATGCTGGCCGACCGGATCGAGGTCAAAGCCACAGGTGACCTGGTTTTGCGGTTTGTCCGTGTGCAGGGCATGTGGCAGAAAGGCATCTGCCCGGAAGCTCCAGAGCAGGCTGTCAAGCGCGCAGGTTTGCTCCTCATCAGTACAATGCAGGTAAACATTGTGGCCCTTGCTCCAGGCCTTGTGCGCCAACCGGCAGGCATAATCCAGCCGGGTTTCCGGCTTGTCGCTGGACAGTAGATAGAAGTCGATGCGGGTCATAAAAAACCTCAGCGGCAAGCGGCAAGCGGCAAGCCAAAAACCTCAAGCTAAAAGCAGAAGCCGAAATCAAGAAAATGTTCAGCTTCCAGGCCCCATGCTCATGCTGCAGCCCGCACGGCCAGCTTGCCGCTTGAAGCTTGCCGCTGCCGACGTTAGTCGGCCTGTCAGCCGACTTGGTTGAGTAGATATTGCATCAGCAGGGGTACGGGGCGTCCAGTGGCGCCCTTGTCCTTGCCGCCGCTGGTCCAGGCTGTACCGGCAATATCCAGGTGCGCCCAGGGGTAAGCTTTGGCGAAGCGCGACAGGAAACAGCCCGCAGTGATACTGCCGGCCTTGGGTCCGCCGATGTTGGCGATGTCGGCAAAGGGGCTGTCCAGTTGTTCCTGATACTCGTCGAACAGCGGCAGTTGCCAGGCGCGGTCATCGGCCTGGGTACCGGCTACCAACAGGCTGTCGACCAGGCTCTGATCATTACCCATTACCGCGCAGGCATGACTGCCCAAAGCGACGATGCAGGCGCCGGTCAGGGTGGCGATGTCGACTACGCTGGCGGGCTTGAAGCGCTCGGCGTAGGTCAGGGTGTCGCACAGCACCAGGCGGCCTTCAGCGTCGGTATTGAGTACCTCGATGGTCTGACCGGACATGCTGGTAACAATGTCGCCGGGTTTGGTGGCGGTGCTGCTGGGCATGTTCTCGGCCGCTGCAACCAGTCCGACCAGATTGATTGGCAGTTGCAGGCTCAGGACCGCCTTGATCACGCCGAACACGGTGGCGGCGCCACACATGTCGTACTTCATTTCGTCCATATTGGGCGAAGGCTTGATGCTGATGCCGCCGGTGTCGAAGGTAATGCCCTTGCCCACCAGTACATGCGGTTTGTCCTTGGCCTTGCCGCCCTGGTAGCTGAAGCGAATCAGCTTGGCAGGCTCGGCACTGCCAGCGCTGACGGACAGCAGTGAGCCCATGCCCAGCGCTTTCATATCCTTTTCTTCGAGGACTTCGACTTCAAGCTCCTTGAATTGCTTGGCCAGCGCCTTGGCTTCCTTGGCCAGATAGGTAGGAGTGCAGACGTTGCCGGGCAGGTTGCCCAGGGTGCGCGTCAGATCGGTGCCGTCGCTGATCGCCTGGGCGTGACTGGCGGCCTTGGTCAGGATGGGCGCGTCGGCCTTGTCTGCCGACCACAGCAGGCACTTCTTGAGCTTCGGCTTGCTCGCCTTCTGGCTCTTGAACTGATCAAACTGGTACAGGCCCTCACGCAGGGTTTCCGCCAGCAGACGGGTGCGGCTGTACAGGTCACGGCCCTTGACGGGCAGGGCGGGCAGGGTCAGTAGAGCATCACTGGCGCCGCCATCCTTGAGGGTGGCAATGACTTTCTGCGCCAGTTTGCGGAAAGCACGGTCGCTGAGTTCTTCATCCTTGCCGCTGCCGATCAGCAGCAGGCGCTGGGCGGCAATGCCCGGCAGGCCGAACAGCATCAGCGTCTGACCAGCCTTGCCGCTGATGTCGCCGTGCTTGATCGCGGCGCTGATCTGGCCGTTACAGGCTTTGTCCAGATCGGCTGCTGGGCCGCTCAAGGTCTTCGTTTCGCTGAGTGCTACAACCAGGCAACCGCTCTTGATTGTTTCCAGTGCGCCGTGCTTAACGTTGAACTCCATGGTGCTCCCCAAGACAAATGACGTGGATTAACCGATAATGCAGCCCCAGAACAGACCGGACTCTGCCGGGCAGCATCGGGCGCTTGCAACCAGTGACTGTATGTCTGCATTCTGGCTTATTCCCGTGCCTCGAGCCAAGGAAGTTATTGTGATTGTGTTTCGTTACCTGAGTCGTGAGGTGCTGCTGACGCTGGCTGCGGTGAGCGGCGTATTGCTGCTGATTACCATGAGCGGGCGCTTTATCAAGTACCTGGCCGAGGCTGCAGCGGGTCAGTTGGACCCCAGTGTGCTGTTTCTGATCATGGCCTATCGTCTGCCGGGCTTTCTGGTGCTGATCCTGCCGCTGGGCATGTTTCTCGGTATTCTGCTTGCCTACGGGCGCATGTACCTTGAAAGCGAGATGACGGTGCTGTCTGCCACCGGTATCAGCGATCGCAAGATTCTTCTTTATACCCAGGGTTCTGCGTTGCTGGTCGCCCTGTTGGTGGCTTTTCTGACGCTCTGGGTGGCGCCGACTGGCGTGCTCAAGACCCAGCAGCTATTCAATGAACAGGACGCCATGACCGAGTTCGATACCCTGGCCGCCGGGCGTTTCCAGGCTCTGGGTAGTGGTCAGCGGGTCACCTACGCGGGCGGTCTGTCGGATGACCGGACTCAACTGCAGGGACTGTTTATTACCGAGCGCGCAACAGGTTCGGAGGAAGGGCGTCTGGGTGTGCTGGTCGCCGAAACTGGTCGCCAGCAGATGAATCCCGATGGTAGCCGTTATCTGATCCTCTATAACGGTTATCGTTACGACGGCAAACCGGGTTCTGCCGACTTCCGTACCATCGAATACGATACCTACGGTGTATTGCTACCGCGGCCTGAGGTGGCCACTGAGGTCACGGATCGCGAGGCGATACCGACCCTTGCGTTACTTGGGCAAGACAACCTCAAGCTGCAGGCTGAGCTGCAATGGCGCCTGGCTTTGCCGGTGTTGGTGTTTGTAGTTGCTTTCTTCGCTGTGCCGCTGGCCAGGGTCAATCCGCGCCAGGGCCGGTTCCTCAAGTTGCTGCCCGCTATCATGCTCTATATGGCCTATTTGGCCCTATTGATCAGTGCCCGCGGCTGGATGGAGTCTGGCGCCGTACCCGCTTCACTGGGAATTTGGTGGGTGCACTGGCTGTTTCTGCTGGTAGGTCTGGTGCTCAATCGCGAAACCTTGTTTGCCCCGTCGCGGGTTGCTGGAGGTCGTCATGCGCAAGCTTGATCGCTATATCGGCAATACCGTGCTGCTGAGCATTCTGACCGTGGCGCTGATTATTCTGGGGCTGGACTTTCTGTTTGCCTTTATCAATGAGCTGGATGATGTTCGGGGTAGCTATGGTGCCTTCGATGCGCTGACCTATACGCTACTGACGCTGCCCCGCAGGCTGTACGACATGTTGCCCCTGGCTGCGCTGGTGGGTTGTCTGGTTGGCCTGGGCACCCTGGCCAGTCACTCCGAGCTGACCATCATGCGTGCGGCGGGCGTCTCTGTCGCGCGTATCATAGGTGCGGTGCTCAAGCCTCTGTTGGTGCTGATGCTTGCGGGTGTGCTACTGGGTGAATATGCCGCGCCCTACAGCGAGAACCTGGCGGAAAACCGCCGGGCGATTGCCAAGGGCAGTGATGAGGCCTTTCGCTCGCGCGGACTTTGGCACCGCGAGGGCAATGACTTTCTGCATATCAATGCTGTGCGTCCCAATGGCGAATTGCTTGGGGTAACCCGCTACAGCTTCGACGAAGACCGGCGGTTGCAGGAGGCCAGTTTTGCCCGCCGGGCACTGGTTATGGATGATCATTGGTCAATGCAGGATGTCGAGTACACGCGTTTTCTGCAGAACGGCAACAGCGAGGCGCTGCATGAGGAAGAGCACAACCGCGCGCAGGACGAGCGGGAAGAACGCGCCCGCGAGGAGCGCGCC
>JBKBSI010000148.1:0-8403 GCA_046291745.1 Pseudomonas sp.
AGACTCACCCGGAGCTGACTGGATCAGCATCGAGCAAGCCATCGAGACCGCGAAGAATGCTGGCTACACCGAGATTCACAAGGTCGAAGTCGACGATGAATACTGGGAAGGCGAAGGCCTGAAAGCCGATGGCAACAAGTACGAGTTCAAGATCAATGGCCAGACTGGCACCATTGAGAAAGACAAGAAGGACTAATAGTCGCCTTCTTTGAGCCGGTTTCCACCACCGGCTTACATCAAGCCCACTCCTTGCAGTGGGCTTTTTTGTGTGCGCGGTCTAAAGGCAATATCACTTATTTCTTTAAAGAATAAGAAAATTCAATTTTATTCTTTTTAATAAACTCCTGTGTCAATTATGTTACAGAGGTCAACGACATTGACACGTCTGCCGCTATTCGACCACGAAACGCTCCCCCGCAGACGGAATGCCAACATACATCGGAGCCGCACCATGAATAAGACCCCTCTCGCCAGTGCCGTGCTCGTCGCACTGCTTTCCAGTAGTCTGGCCACCCTGGCGCAAGCCAATGAAGGCTTTATCGAGGGCAGCAAAGCCAATCTTGGACTGCGTAACTTCTATATCAATCAGGACTTCCGCAGCAGCCCTGCAGCGCCCTCCAAAGCAGAAGAATGGGGCCAGGGCTTTCTGTTGAATTTCCAGTCAGGCTACAGCACCGGACCAGTCGGTCTCGGCTTTGATGCATTGGGCCAACTGGGTATCAGGCTGGATTCCGGCGGCCGCACTGACAAGGCCGGCCGTAGTCGCAACCCGGGCATCGTTTTCCCGCTGGATGACAACAACAGTGCGGTCAGCGAGTTCAGCCGTCTTGACCTGACCGCCAAAGCACGGATTTCCAAAACCGAACTCAAGATTGGCGGCCTGCAACCGCGCTTGCCGATTCTGAGCCTGAACGATGGCCGCCTGTTGCCACAAACCTTTCGTGGCGGTCACCTGACCTCCAAGGACGTTAGCGACCTGACCCTGCATCTTGGTGAAATCCGCAGTGCCAGCGGTCGCGGCTCCGCCAGCTATGATGAGTTGCGGATTGCTGGCGGTACCGAACGTGTAGATCAATTCCGCTTTGCCGGTGGTGACTACCAACTGACAGACAACCTGACCACCAGCTACTACTTTGCCGAGCTGGAAGACTACTACCGCCAGCACTACCTGGGCGCGGTACACAACACCAGCCTGGGTAACGGCAAGCTGAACACCGACCTGCGTTACTTCGACAGCAATGCCCATGGCGCCAACAAGCGTCAGGAGACAGGCTTTGGTGCCAGCGGCTTCCAGAACGGCGGCAAGGTAGACAACACTGCAGCCAGCGCCTTGTTCACTTTCAGCCAGAGCGGCCATTCGGCCGGGCTGGGTTACCAGCACCTGAGCGGCAAAAGCCACTTCCCGTTCGTCAACAATGGTGATGGCGCCACTGCTTACCTGATCACCGACTCGCAAATCGGCAAGTTCCAGCGTGCAGGCCAACGCACCTGGCTGGCACGCTACGGCTACGACTTCGCCCAGGCGGGCGTCCCAGGTCTGCGGGCCAACCTGACCTATCTGCGCGGCACCGATGTAGACGCTGCAGTGTCCGGCAAGGACAAGGAATGGGAGCGCGACGTGCGCGTGGACTACACCATTCAGGAAGGTGCGTTGAAGAACCTGGGCTTTTCACTGCGCAGTGCCGCTTTGCGCAGCAGCGTAGCCAACCAGCGTGATATCGATGAAACCCGTTTTATTGTCAGCTACAACGTGGTTCTGCTGTAGTGCTTTAGAACACTAACGGCGCATGCATTGAGAAAGACAAGAAGGACTAATAGTCGCCTTCTTTCAGCCGGTTCCCGCAACCGGCTTACATCAAGCCCACTGCTCGCAGTGGGCTTTTTGCTATCTGCAGCAACGTCAGATTAGATCAGCCACTGCACAGCCAGCCCTGCCACTGCGCACAACCCCAGCGTCTTCATCACAGACAGTTTAAAACCAAACAACATCACCGCCGCAGCCACGGCAATGACTGCCGAGGGCCAGTCCAAGGCGCCGTCAAACCCCTCAGGCCAAAGCACGTGATAGCCGAAAAACAGCGCCAGATTAAGAATCACGCCAACCACCGCAGCAGTGATGGCCGTCAGCGGCGCGGTAAATCCTAATTGGCCATGGGTGGACTCCACCAACGGCCCGCCGCCCAGAATAAACAGAAACGAGGGCAGGAAGGTGAACCAAGTGACCAAGGTGGCAGCAACTGCGCCAGCCAGAAACGCCTGATCCGGCCCGAAGACTTCCAGCACATAGCCGCCGATAAAGGCCACAAAAGCCACCACCATGATCAACGGACCGGGCGTGGTTTCACCCAGCGCCAGACCATCAATCATATGCCCCGGCGTTACCCAGCCGTAGCCACTGACCGCGCCCTGATAAACATAGGGCAGAACCGCATAGGCGCCACCAAAGGTCAGCAACGCCGCCTTGGTAAAAAACCAGGCCATTTGCGTCAGGGTTCCATCCCAACCAAACAAGCCATAAAGCGCCAGCATAGGCACCAACCACAACACGGCACCCACAGCCAACAACCGCAGCAGGCGCGGCCAGGTAAAACGTGCATGCTCCGGTGTTGGCGCTTGGTCGTCGATCAGCGCTGCTCCATAGCCCTTGTCAGCGGAGGCATGACCACCGCCCAGTTGAAAATGCTGCGGCGCGTAGCGCCCACCCAAATAGCCGATCAAGGCCGCAGCCAGCACAATCAACGGGAAAGGCAGGCGGAAAACGAAAATGCCGACGAAAGCCGCGGCGGCAATAGCCCACAACCAGGGGTTCTTTAGCGTTCTACCGCCGATTCGCCAGGCAGCTTGAAACACAATGGCGGTAACCGCTGGCTTGATCCCGTAGAAAATACCTGAGACCAGCGGCACATCTCCGTAGGCAATATAAATCCATGCAAGGGCAATCAGAATAAACAGCGAGGGCAATACAAAGAGCACCCCCGCCACTATGCCGCCCCAGGTACGATGCAGCAGCCAGCCGATATAAATGGCCAACTGCTGAGCCTCGGGCCCAGGCAACAACATGCAGTAGTTCAACGCATGCAGAAAGCGCCGCTCGGATATCCAGCGACGTTTCTCGACCAGCTCCTGATGCATGATCGCAATCTGCCCGGCTGGGCCACCAAAGCTGATCAGGCCGAGTTTGAGCCAAAACAGAAACGCCTGATAAAAGCACACAGACTGCACAGCGGATATTTGCTCTACACTTCCCAGCTCCGACTTGTCACCCATCACAACACTACCCCAGCAGCTTGTAGACTGAATAACTTACACTTTCCATGTGACATACTCGAAGCCAGTTGGAATCCGTGGCACTGGGATTGGCTTGCCCGAACGCACAGCCCATACGCCCTACATGTATTCATCAACAAGCACCTTTATATTGGAAAGGACCCCACGAAGTTCGGGGCATTCCAAGCCGGGCGCTAGCAACCTGTACATGAACAGCGAACCCAACCTGCTCTATGCCGTAAGAAAAAAGTAACTGGAACAGTCGTTAGCAAAGCTCATCCAGAGCAGATGAGCCCGATGACTACTCAATCAGCTTTGAGAAATATAGGCATGCACTGATCGGTCAATCTCCTCGCGTGCTTCTTGCGCATCACCCCAGCGCTCCATCTTCACCCACTTGCCAGGCTCCAGAGCCTTGTAGTTTTCGAAGAAGTGCTGGATCTGCGCAAGCAGCAGCGCTGGTAAATCGCCGCACTCATGCACGTCGGTGTACAGCGCACTGAGTTTGTCATGGGGAACCGCAATTACCTTGGCATCCGGCCCGGCCTCGTCGGTCATGTACAAGATGCCGACGGGGCGGCAGCGGATCACCACACCAGGTGAAACCGGGCATGGCGCAACGACCAGAACATCGAGAGGGTCGCCATCTTCGCTCAGCGTGCTGGGAATATAGCCATAATTGGCCGGGTAAAACATTGGCGTACTGAGGAAACGGTCGACAAATAACTGACCGCTATCCTTGTGCACCTCGTATTTGATCGGGGCGTGATTAGCCGGTATCTCAATGACGGTATAGAAATCGTCGGGGATCGCTTTTCCTGCAGGGATATCGTTGTAACTCATCGTAGCTCTCCAAGTTTACGCTGGCTTATCAATCAGCTTACCAACAAAGCCCTGCTCGATGGGCGTATTGATATAGAACAATACAACGTCTTCCTGCTCCAGACAGACAAGCGCGCCTTAGAGCCACTCTGGCGCGAGTGGCAAGCCACCGAACCAGATGGCATCGTCTACGGCCAGGCCCCGCCGGTCCAGCACATCCACACTCTCAACCCATACTTCCATATAGTTCGATGCCAGCATACCGATATACCAACGGTCATAGGGCAGCTTGGGTGGCGGCGGGTTCAGCGGGTCACGGGCGCTGGCGCTGGCGCTGAGACTCAGCACCAGGCCGAGCAGCAAGCAAAGCGATCTCTTCATGTGCGGGGTCCAGGTTGTCAGTTGCATCAACTTACGCGTACAACCCGGCTGCAGGTTTTCCTGACATGGCCTTATTCCTTGGCTATGTGGTAGTTACTTCCGTAGGTAGCAGGATGCTAGCGCGTCAAAGTGCCATCAACAAGGCTGCTTGATTAAGAGTGTGAACAGGTCGGCGTCTCTCATCAGAGCATAGGCACTGCTGTGTTATTGCGGCGGGTTTTGCAAGCGATACAAGTGCGCTGGGCTTGCATGCCCGGCATAAAATCGGCACATTCTGTGGCTGTCTTTTAACGCTATTGGAATGCTCGCATGAACAAAACAGGGAATAAGATGCTGCGCTCTCTTCTTGTTGTATCCATGATCTCGCTACTCTTCGGTTGTGCCTTGGGCACCAGCAATCACCGCAGCAGCAGTGTTGTTACCTACCTGTATCCAAACAAGAACTCGCCAATGGAAAGCGTCAGCATACCCCGGCTGGAACTGCCGATGCGGGTAGGTGTGGCTTTTGTACCTGAGGGCCGACAGGGCAACAGCACTCTTACCGAGCGTGACAAACTGGAACTGCAGAAAGCCGTTGCGACGCATTTTGAGGCGCTGGACTTTGTCAGCTCGATAGAACTCATCCCGTCCAACTATCTGCGCAATGAAGGCAGCTTCAGCAATCTTGAGCAGATCCGCAGCATGTTTGGTGTGGATGTGATCGCCCTGCTGTCCTATGACCAGACTCAGTTTACTGACGAGGGTTTGGCCTCAATCAGCTACTGGACATTGATCGGGGCCTATCTGATCCGCGGCGAGAAGAATGATACGCATACGCTGGTGGATGCTGCTGTCTACGATATCCAGAGCCGCAAGATGTTGTTCCGGGCGCCAGGCTCCAGCCATATCAAAAGCAAGGCGACGCCGGTGAATCAGTCTGAGCAATTGCGTGCAGACAGTATTCAGGGATTTCACGACGCCAGTGCTGACCTGGTTACCAATCTCAAGCTCCAACTGACAGTGTTCCAGGACAAGCTCAAGGAGTCCCCTGACAGTTATGAGGTTGTGCACAAACCCGGTTATACCGGCAGCGGCAGTACCGATGCGCTGTTCATTCTGATGTTGCTCATGCTGGCGGGCGGATGGCTCTGGCGCTCAAGACGCACGGCAATGTGACAAGGCGCTCACCCCTTCTGACAGGCGGTCTTGTTGCACTGTGCATCTGGGTTTTTCTGTTCCCGCCCATGACCTCATGGAGTGTTTATGAGCGGGCGGGCATTGCACAGGGTGAGTGGTGGCGCCTGCTCACCGCTCACCTTGTGCATTTCAATCCCGGACACTTGATCTTCAATCTGCTGGGCCTGGCGTTGGCTGCGGGTCTGCTGGAGGTGCAAAGTCGCCGACAGATGTGCGAACTCACCGGGCTGATGCTGCTCGTCATCGGACCGGTGCTGTTCCTGTTGCACCCTGACATGGCCTGGTACGGAGGCATGTCGGGGCTGGTCTATGGCTACGCCTTTTACTGCGCATTGCTCTTCAAAAAAACCAAGCCTTCCCTGAAATGGCTCAGCATATTGGTGCTAATGCTGATCATCCTGAAAATCCTGCTGGACAGTCTGGGGCTTGGCTTTGCTGTCACCTCCGTGGGCGCAGCAGAGTTACAGAGTATGACCACCAGCCATGCAGCCGGGGCTATAACCGCACTGATACTCTATTTAGTCAGGTTAGGCTCTGACAGCGCACCTGATTGACCTGCTTTAAACCCATGAGCTCTCAGCTTCTTTACCAGGTTTTGAGCGCTTCGAAATCACTCTTCGCATGTCGCTCCGGCAACATCCTGGGGAATAAAAGCGCCGAACTTGTTCGCCAGGTAGAGCATGATTGAGACGGACTCGAGCAGGCACAGTGCGGATTCTGGCTGCTGCCCAACAGAGCATCTTCGCGTTGGGATTGATATCGACAAAGCCGCTGCCGAACTGCTCGCCTTCGTTGATGCGGATATGCCAAGCCGTAAGGCTTGTCAATTTGCGGATGCAGCTGTTATTCAATGCATTAACATGCTTGTCGACATGGGCCAAACCCACAAGCCTGAAACCGTTGCTTCAAAAGGAGTCCGAAATGGCTGAACGTGAGGAGATCGGGCGGGCTTCCACCACCGAGGCCAAGCCGAAAACCTGGCTGAACCGAACCGTCGCTGGTGCTGGTATTACCAGTGCCCTCGGTGATTTCTGCTACGAAACCACAACCGTTATTCTGCCCGGATTTCTGGCTGTGCTCGGCATTCCAGCCGCCGTGCTGGGCCTCATCGAGGGCATTGCCGATGCCATCGCTGCCTTTACCAAAATGATGTCAGGCTTCATCGCCGACAAGCTGGGGCATCGCAAACTCCTGGTGCTGGTAGGGTATGGGCTGACGCCAGTCGGGCAGGTAATACTGGCGCTCGCGGTCGGCTGGCCGCTGCTACTGCTCGGCCGGGTGGTGTCATGGTTTGGCAAGGGATTACGTGGCCCGCTACGCGATGCCATCGTGATCCAGGCGGTGAGCCCTGAAACGCGGGGCCGGGCTTTCGGTTTTCATCGCGCCGCCGACACTATTGGCGCAGTGCTCGGGCCTTTGCTTGGGGTTGCCATACTAGGCTGGGCGCAAGGACTGCACTGGAGTGATGAAACCGGGGCGTTTCGCTTGGTGCTCTTGCTATCGGTCATTCCAGGGGTGCTGGCCGTACTCGCCTTTCTGACGCTGGTAAAAGACCCCGAGTTTTCACCCAACCCGGCTCTCAAGCTCTTCAGTTCCTTGCGCGAGTTGCCCTCGCGCTTCAAGCGCTACCTCGCCGCAGTGGGCATCTTTGGTGTTGGCGATTTCTCGCACACCCTGCTTATTCTGGCCGCAACGACCCTGCTTAGCCCAACCATGGGAGTCATTCAGGCTGCACAGGTCGCCGGTTTGCTCTATGTCTGGCGCAACGTGGTTCAGGTAGCCGCCTCCTACCCAATCGGGGTGGTGGCTGACCGCGTAGGTCACCTGCCTGTGCTGGTGGCGGGTTACGTATTGGGCGCAGCGACAGCGGCTCTGACAGCGCTCGCATTCTGGTTCAGTGTTGACAGCGTTGCACTGCTGGCGGGCATCTTCTTCATCGCCGGACTCTACATGGCTGTACAGGAAGCACTGGAATCTACGGTCACAGCGGAGATGGTACGGCCTGAAACCTTGACCATGAGTTATGGTGCGCTGGGTACGGTGAACGGTGTTGCCAAATTTGTATCCAGCGCCAGTGTCGGGGTTGTCTGGACAGCCGTATCGCCCGTCGCTGCATTCGGACTTGCGGCATTGCTGATGACGGTCGGGACCTTGGCGCTAGTGCGGCTAAAGAGTGGCCAGACGGTGGTTTGAGCCTGCGATTCGTTTATATAAGACGACCTTGAGATCAGTATGGGCGCTATTGAACTAAGCCTGATTTGCCTTTCGCTGTTTAGCGTAGCCTTGCTGTTTGCCTGTGTTGGTCAGGCTGGCGCGTCGGGGTTTATTGCTGTTATGGCTCTGTTCAGCTTTGCTCCGGAATCAATCAAACCGGCCGCATTGATCCTGAATATTCTGGTATCCAGTGTTGTTGCCCTGCGGTTTTATCGCTCAGAACATTTTTCCTGGGCGCTTCTGCGTCCCATCCTGATGCTGTCTATTCCGGCGGCCTTTGTAGGGGGCTACCTGAGCCTGCCTACAGTCATTTTCAACCCCCTACTCGGCATACTATTGATAGTGGCGGCCTTGCCATTGGTACTGCGCAATAAAGCACAGGATACCCAGCCAAGGCCTTTACCTGCTTGGGGCGCTGGTATTACAGGTGTCGGTGTCGGGTTGCTATCTGGACTCACCGGCATGGGTGGCGGGGTGCTGCTGACACCCATTCTGATTTACTGCAAATGGGCCAGGGTTCATCAGGCCACTGCGCTCTCAGCC
>JBKBSI010000149.1:0-8361 GCA_046291745.1 Pseudomonas sp.
ATGCTGTTCCAATAGGCAACTGATACTGTCCTGGCGGCCCTGCAACACCTTCATGTCGCGCAACGGGCGGTTCAACCAACGGGCCAGCAGGCGTCCGCCCATGGCCGTGGCGGTATGGTCCAGCACGTCGAGCAGGGTGTTATCGCGTCCACCGGACAGGTTGCTGTCGATTTCCAGATTGCGGCGGCTGGCGCTGTCGATGATGACGCTGTCTTCGTAGCGCTCCAGGGTAATGGCCCTGATGTGGGGCAGGGCGGTGCGCTGGGTTTCGCGGGCATAGCTCAGCAGCGCACCGGCTGCACCCAGGCCAAGGCCCAGATCCTGACAGCCAAAGCCGACCAGATCCTTGGTGCCGAACTGCTGGGTCAGGGCCTTGAAGGCGCTGGCCTGGTCGAATTCCCAAGGCGCGCGGCGGCGCACGGCGCGGCGCCGTTCAATTGGCGTATTGCTTTCCCAGTCATCCGGAATCAGCAGTTCGGCGGGGGCCAGTCGTTGCAATTCGCCAAGCAGGGTTTCCCAGCCGCCCAGTTCCATCACGCAGAAGCGCCCGCTGTTGATATCCAGGGTGGCCAGACCAAAGGCCCGTTCGCTGCCGACCAGGGCCGCCAGCAGGTTATCGCGGCGCTCGTCGAGCAGGGCTTCGTCGCTCACAGTACCGGGGGTCAGAATGCGCACTACCTGACGCTCCACTGGCCCCTTGCTGGTCGCCGGATCGCCGATCTGTTCACAGATCACTACCGATTCGCCAAGCTTGACCAGCTTGGCCAGGTAGCCCTCGGCCGCATGGTAGGGAATACCGGCCATGGGGATCGGCTGGCCACCGGACTGACCACGCGCGGTAAGGGTAATATCCAGCAGCCTGGCGGCCTTCTTCGCGTCATCAAAGAACAGCTCGTAGAAGTCGCCCATGCGATAGAACAGCAACTGCTCCGGATGGTGCTGCTTGATGCTGAAAAACTGCTGCATCATCGGTGTGTGGTTTGATCCGGATGGCTGATTTCGAGCTTCTTTTTTCATCTTGATCCATTGAAAAATCGGGTGATTTCATTGCATCGCACAGACTGGCGCAGGTATTTCAGCGCATGGATCTGGAGGGCGCGACAGGGCAGCGCGTCAGAGTAGCAAACCGGCAGGGTCAAAAACAGTTGCAAGCATCAAGCGCGACTACAGGATCGCGTTAACGCGGGCCATCTTCAGGCGGGGCTAGACAGTTTCTGCCGCGTGTATCCGGTTGCGGCCGCTCTGCTTGGCTTTGTACAGCGCCGAGTCGGCGGCATAGACCAGCTCCTCAATGCTTCGCTGTTCATTCGGACCCATGGTGGCGTAGCCAACGCTGACGGTGACACGGTCGCGGGTAGTGGAATGATCGTGGCGGATGCCCAGTGCCTCGACCGCCTGACGGGCGTTCTCCGCCACCTGTATAGCGCCGCTGCTGTCGGTGTCGGGCAGTATCAGCATGAACTCTTCGCCACCATAGCGCGCGACCATGTCGGTTGAGCGCTGCAGGGCATCCTGCAGTGCCTTGGCAACCCGGATCAGGCAGTCGTCGCCCATCTGATGGCCATAGTTGTCGTTGAACAGCTTGAAGTGGTCGACGTCAAGCATGATCACCGACAGCGGCTGTGGTTGGCGGCGTCGGCGCAGCCAGCAATCCTTCAGGTAGGCATCGCCGGATCGCCGGTTGGCGACCCCGGTCAGTCCATCGCGGTCGGCCAGCCGTTGCAGCTCCCGGTTCAGTTCCTCCAGCTTGGCAGTGCGCTCAACTACCTTCTCCTCCAGGGTTCGGGAGTGCTCCTGTACCTGGGTGTAGAGGCGGGCGTTTTCAATAGCAACGGCGGCCTGGGCTGCCAACAGCCGAATCAACTCCAGCCGGTCGTCGGTAAAGACCGCGTCGGTCAGGTTGTTTTCCATATACACGGCCGCTTCAAAGCGTTCTCGGGCAATGGGTACACAGAGTACCGAGCGCGGCTGCATGTGCAGGGTGTAGGGGTCCTGGTCGAAGGGGTTTTTGGCCATGGCATCGTGCAATACCACGGCTTCACCACGCTGAAATACCTGGCTCACCAGACTCATCGGAAGGGCAATGGCGTTACCCTGGTAATCGCTGAGCATGCAATGTTCCGGGAGGTCGGCATGCGCAGGTGGCTGCTCTGGCAGGATGGCAGCTTCAACGATCAGTACACCGCCTGAACGGACAATCAGGCAGCCCCATTGGCCGCCAGCATTTTCCAGCAGAATGGCCAGGGTTTTCTGTAGCAGTTGGTCCAGCACCATCTCACCGGAGATCTCGCGCGAGGCTTTCATCACCGAGGCGATATCCACACTGGTCAGATGGCTGCCCGGCAAACTGAGTTGAGCCTGGCCCCAGGCACGCAGTACGGGGAATTCATCTTCGAGTTGCTCGACCTTGCGTTGAGCACCCCAACGGTTGTAAACCCCATGGGCTCCGCGCAGGTAGCCTTCGGCTGAGCGCCGCTTGCCGACCGCCAGCAGATGTCTTGCGGCACGCTCAAAGGCCGTGGCTTCGTCGTGCAGGAAACCATTCAGCCGGGCGGCGTCGATGGCGTTGTCGTAATACGCCAGGGCGCTATCGTGATCGCCGTTCAGGCTCGCGAGTTCTGCGCTCATCAGGCATTGCAGATGGCGAAAGTTTGCCTCGCAGTTATCGGCCCAGCGGGTCATGCGTGCCAGGTCCTGTTCCAGGCGCTGGCGTGTGTTGTGTTGGTCGGCTTCGTCCATGTCCGGGTAGCAGGTTGTCAGTGTGAGGTTGGCGACGATGTAAAAACGCACCAACTGGGGCAAGGACATCGCAGACTTGATCAGTCTGTCTTGCTGCTTAACGAAGTGTAGCGCCTCGGTGTAATTCCCGCAGAGCAGGTTGATCTCGGCACTGTAAATGTTGTGGTTGGCGATACCAGTCAAAAATTTGCGTTCGCGCATCGCCTCCAGACAGTTCTGGGCATCGAAATCATCGCTGCTCAGACTGGAGGCTGTCAGCGTATCGCCAAGGAAGTTGCGTTGCATCTGCAGGAACAGGCTGCCGGAGTCCAGCGAATCCTGATAGGCACATTCGCGCACAATCTCCAGGTTCTCGGCGTGCTGCAGGCGGGCGCTTTCCAGATCCAGGGTCGGGTCCCATATCACGCAATCCTGGGCGCTGTAGGCCAGGTACAGCAGGTCGCCAGACTGGTAGCCCGCTTCTATGCCTTTACGGAACCAGGGCGTCAGGGTCGCCCAGTGGTTGCTCCAGTGGTGGACGAACATGGCATAGACGTAAATGACCCGTGCCCTCAGGCTGAGGTCGTCGAGCCGTTCGTTGATCGCCAGGCCGACTTTGCCATACTCAAAGCCCAGGGCCGGTTCATCCAGCTCGCCGCACAGCAACATGCCATAGGCAGCGTAGGCAAAGGCCGACTCCGGGCAATTGCCGCGATGCAATGCCAGGTTGACCGACTTCAGCACCAGATAGCTGAACAGATTGCTGCCGGAAAGGAACGCCGCAGCGAAAATCTCCATCAGCAGGCGCATGGCAGTCAGGGTGGCGGGATCGTCGATGATGGGAGCGTTGACCAGGTCGGCAATGTTGCGGCCATTGAGATAGTGCTTTACCAGTCGGACTTCCAGTGCAACCTCTTCCTCGGTGGGGTGCGCACTGAAGTTCACCCCCAAGAGTTCCAGTCCCTCAACAGCGGCCTGGATAGAGGCTTGCATTCTGCCCAGTGTGGCGTTCTGCCGGCAGCGTATGGCGAGGATGTCAGCGCGTTGCAAGCTGGATGTTGCGTTCTTGAGCATCAGCTCCAGCCAGTGGTCTGCCTCCTGGGTGCGTCCGGTAAGGTACAGGTTCAACTGCATCTCGGCGGCCAGGCTGGCCATCAGTGAGGGTAACTGGTACCAGGGGGCATCCGGCAGCATCGACTCGGCAACCAGCAGGTAATCCAGAGCCTGTTGATAGGCAGAGGCCTCGCGGGCGCGGCAGCCCGCACGCAGATTGAGTTCGGCCAGTTGCTGGCGCTCGGTTGCCGAACTGATCAGCGAGCGCCCCTGATTGAGGTGGTTGACGATATCGATCAGTTGCTCATCGGCTATCTGGCTGCTGCTGTGCTGCAGCATCAGCCGACCGATCGACAGGTGCACTCGCGGCAGTTCATCGCTGCCGATGAGCTGATAGGCAGCTTGCTGCACGCGGTCATGCTGAAAACGATAGTCCGGGTTGAACGCCAGGTCCTTGTCCTGATGTCTGGCCAGGCGGTAGTCGCTGTGCAAGGGCAGCACTGTGTATTGTTTCAACGCTGGCAGCAGGACCCGAGCTGTTTCGGCAAGCGACTGCTCGTAAATGGTCGCGAGGGTTTGCAGGGTAAAGCTGTTACCGATGCAGGCGGCCAGTTGCAATACGTTCTGTGTTTCCTCGGGCAATTGGCGCAGGTTGTCCAGCATGAACTCGACTACATCATTGCTGGCTTGATCCCAACTGGCACGGTCGAGGTGCCAGTGCCACTGGCCGCTGCCCGGGTCTGACCAGATGGCACCCTGGATATGCAGCTGGCGCAGTAGCTCGTTGGTGAAAAACGGGTTGCCCTGGGCCCGGTGAAAGAGCATTTCGCTGAGAGCGCGGCTGCTCTCCAGCTCGCAGCGCAGGGCATCGGCTACCAGGTGCTCTATAGACTGCTGGTCCAGCGGCTTCAGTTGGATCTTGCGGATACGCGCGTGGTGGTTCAGGTCGTCCAGCAGCAACCTCAGCGGGTGCCCGGGACCCACCTCATTGCTGCGGTAGGCACCTATCAGCAACAGGTGACTCTGGTCTCTGGAGGTCACAATGAGGCGCAGCAGATCCAGTGTCGGGGTATCGCTCCACTGCAGGTCATCCAGGAACAGGATGACCGGATGACCCTCGCTGGCAAACACCCGCAAAAAGGCGCTGAGCACCAGTTGCAAGCGATTGCGGCTTTCTGCGGGGGGCAGGGCGTTGACTGGTGGCTGCTCACCAATGATCAGCGCCAGCTCCGGCACCAGGTCTATCATCAGCGCGCCGTTGGGACCCAGAGCGCTGGTCAGATGCTCGCGCCAGATGGCGAGCTGCTCGGTCGGTTCCAGCATGATCTGCTGTACCAGTGCGCGGAAGGTGGCGGCCAGCGCCGAATAGGCTTCGCCTTGCTGGAACTGGTCGAACTTGCTCTGCACCAGAAAGCCGCGTTCACGGACCTGGTGCCGATCTATCTCGTTAACCAGTGCCGATTTGCCGACACCGGAGTAGCCATGGACCAGGCAGAAGCGTGTTTGCCCGGCAACGGCCTGTTCAAACAGGTCAAACAACGTATGCAGTTCCCGCTCGCGGCCGTAGAGCGCCTGGGGGATCAGAAACTTCTGCAGATGATCTTTTTCGCCCAGTGGGAAGGGCGGCAGTGGCTGATCCTGTTCTATCGCCGTGGCGCAGCGGGACAGGTCATGCCGCAGGCCGAGGCTGCTCTGATAGCGCTGTTCGGGGGACTTGGCCAACAGCTTGAGAATGATGGCGGAAAGGGCCTCGGGTATGCCTGGGTACAAGTCGTGCGGTGTCGGCGGCAGCCGACTGATATGGCTATGCACCCACTCAAGGGTATTGTCTGCGCTGAACGGCGGCTGGCCGGTCAGTAGTTCAAACAGCAGCGCGCCGAGCGAATAGTAATCCGAGCGGTAGTCCAGGCTGCGGTTCATGCGCCCGGTCTGTTCTGGCGAAATGTAGGCCAGCAGCCCCTCCGCCAGACTTGGCAATTGCGTGGCCTGCCGCTCCTGCCCCAGCTCCGAGGCAATGCCAAAGCCGGTTAATGCCAGGGCGCCTGTTGTCGAGTCATAGAGTACGTTCTGCGGGGTCAGCGCCTTGTGCACAATGTCCTGGGCGTGAACATCGCCGAGAATCTGTATCAGCGTCTGGGCAATGTCCAGTACCTGCAGCGCGGGCATACGTCCGTTAGTGCTTTCTTGCAGCATGGCGGCGAGTGAGCTGTCGAAGAAATTGCTGACCAGAGCCAGATTGCCGCTGCCGTGCGGCAGTATCTCGTGGATCCGGCGCACGCCTTTGACCATCTCAAGGCGCGTGGTGATGCTGGCGGCGTGATTTAGCGTGGCCACTTGTCTGCGGTCCGGATACTCGGTATCCAGCGTTTCAATGCTGACTTCGACGGCATCCGCGAGGCGTTGTGCACGATAGGCCGCCCGGCCTGCCTGACGCCACAGGCAGGAGAGGATCAGGTATCCGGGCAGCTGTAAATCGCTATGCATCAGGTGCCTCTTACGGGTAGGCCGCTTAGCACTCGAACAGTCGGCTGAAGGTCGCGCTGAAACCGGCTTTGGCGTGGTTGAGCAAGGGCTCGCCATGGCCGCAGAGGGCGTGTCTGAAATCCAGTGCTTTGAGGCGATTGAAGTCTTGCGCTTTGGGCTCCGCTGCCTGCAGCCACACCGGGCCGACATTGGCCGGGGTAAAAAAGCCCATCTGCTGCATTCTTTCCTGCGAAGCCGGGCAGAAATGCTCGTCGGGCTGCAGCCAGTTCTGCAGGGCATCACAGGCAATCAGAATACCGCCATCGCGGTGCAGATGGAGTACGCCCTCGGGGATCTTGCTGGTCTCGAAGCTGAACAAGGACGCATTGCTGAGTGGCAATGGCGCGGCCTGGTCGAGGGTACGCGCGCTACTGTGCTGCTCTGACTCCATGCCGGGCATTACCCAGTATTGGGCCTGGTAGCGGTTCAGGTAAAAGGCATCGTCACGCCCATGCAGCGCACCGAGTCGGATGACGTCGGTCACCTTGCCCAGACGCTCAAGTTCACTGAGGCCGTTATCATCCAGCCGCACCGAGTTGATCAGGATCAGCCGCTGGCCATCGCGCACGATGGTCATGTTGCGGCTGAATTGCCAATCCAGGTCCATAAGCACCGTTGCCATGGCACCGGTGACGAAAAACACATCCGGCAGGATCTCTTTGATGGCGTTGTGCGCTAGCGCAGGCGGGAAAGATGACATGCGAACTCCTCAGTCCTTTTCGTAGTTATAGCAGCCAACGTAACGATACTCCCTGGCATATTCATTCAGATAGGCATTGAGGTACTTTTTTTGCGCCTGATTAAGGCGTCCATGGCGAATATCGTCGATGTGTTCCTCAATGTTGCTGCTATCCAGCCGCCTGAGGTGAAACAGCGTCATGTCCCGGCCACCCAGAAAGCCCTTCATAAAGGTGTGCAGGGCGCGCGCTGCGGACATATCGAACACCGCGCCGTAAAGGGCAGTGCAGAGCGGCTGCGCGGCGAGTGAGTCGCGGTCAAAGGTCGGAAAATCGCCGGGTGGTGGAGTGAACAGCGGGTAGTCTTCGACCGGGTGTAGCGGCTGACTGGCCAGGGCCTGCAGGTAATCAGCGTCCAGTCCGGCCTCGCGGCCGCCATGCAGAATAATGTTCAGATAACGCTGGCTGGGCAGGCAGCTGTCGTCGATAAATTCCGGCATACCCACATAGGTAATGGCGGTGACGCTCGGGCTGCTTTGCTCACAGTGGTCACCCGGTTGCACCGCTACTTGTATACGGTCATAGCCGTG
The DNA here is from genome assembly GCA_046291745.1 of Pseudomonas sp. Lineage (GTDB taxonomy): Bacteria > Pseudomonadota > Gammaproteobacteria > Pseudomonadales > Pseudomonadaceae > Halopseudomonas. The sequence goes on from JBKBSI010000149.1 coordinate 7,562, forward strand.
GCCGTAGGCTTCGGCCTGATCGAGCAGGGTCAGTGCCTCATCCGCGCACTCGTGCAGCACGCCCAGAACACGGTCATTCGGGTTGCCGGTGTGCTCGATATTGCCCACACCGCCTTCGTGCCGGAAAAAGTGCTGCACATTGAAGCGCAACCGCCAGCCACGCAGCACTGCTCTTGTCGAAGTCCTGGGCTCGACGCCCTTGGCTCTCAGCGAGAGCAGGCTCATATTGGAACCGAAACCAAAATAGTAGAACATGGCTTCCATCTTTTTTCGGTTAACCAGCTTGCACAGACTCACCCGTTTTGCGGGAAGTCCTTGTCGTAGGGCACCGGGAATTGCGGTGCCAGTTTACGGGCCTCCTGTTCGGTCAAGAGGCTCTCAATGGTCGGTGTATCGGTGATCCGGTCGCCCAATCCCCAGGTTTCACGCGCTACGCCGTACCAGTCCAGCAAGGTAGCGGTAAAGGAGGTGGCATCAAAACTCCGGCCGCTGTCGCTGCGCAGGACGGTCTGCGGCTTGATCCAGGGCGAGGCGAAGACTGCGGGCACCCGCGGTCCCATGATATCGAACTGGAATCCATCGGCAATATCATTGGGCCAGGGCTTGCGCGCGTAGGGCGGTGGCTGATGGTCAAACAGGCCGCCATTCTTGTCGAAGGTGACTACCAGCAAGGTTTTTGCCCAGAGTTCGGGGTTACTGCTGAGGGCCTGATAAATCTCGTTCAGTGCCCGTTCGCCGGGTACCAGAGAGTTCAGTCCTGCTGCTGATGAGCCCGGGTGGTAAGAGGTGCATTGGTCGCC
>JBKBSI010000014.1:0-30226 GCA_046291745.1 Pseudomonas sp.
GGCGCGTGGCAAGCAGATGCTCGGCCAACTGCAGGCGCTGCAGCGGGATTATCCCTGGATCGCCGAGATTCGCGGCAAGGGGCTGATGCTGGGGATGGAAATCGCCGAGTCACCGACCCGGCCGTTGCCCGATATGGCGGCGCGGATCACTGCCGCCTGTGAAGCCGAAGGGCTGTTGTTGCTGCGTTGCGGTATTGATGGTCAGACGGTGCGCTTTCTGCCGCCGCTAGTCGTCACCGAGGCCGAGATCAGTGACGCCATGGCGCGATTTTCTCGCGCTCTGCAGAAGGTGGCCGCATGACTCGGGTGTTGGTATTGGTAGCTCCGGGAGAGAAAGAGCTACCTGGGCTTGATGGCCTGCCGGAGGGCGTCGAGGTGCAGACAGTCAGTGCCGAGGCTGATCTGCGTGAAGCATTGCCGCATGCGGACGTGCTGGTGGTGGCGGACTTCCGCACCGGTTTGCTCGAGCGTTGCTGGCCCGCACAGCCAAGGGTCAAGTGGGTGCATGCCACCAGTGCCGGTGTCGATGCCTTGCTGTTTCCGGCGTTGGTCGAGAGTGACATTCCGATCACCAATGCCAGGGGCATTTTTGACCGCGGCATTGCTGAGTACGTACTGGGCGCGGTGCTGTTGTTCGCCAAGGACACGCTCGGCAACCTGGCACTGCAGCGAGCCCAGCGCTGGCAGCATCGTGATACCGAGATGGTTGACCAGCGCCATGCCCTGATTGTTGGCGCAGGCTCGATTGGCGGTGAAGTCGCAGGCCTGCTCAAGGCAGTAGGTATGCAGGTCACCGGTATTGCCCGAACTGCTCGGGAAGATGCGCGCTTTGATGCCGTGCTCGGCAATGAGGCGCTGTTCGAGAGCCTGGGCCGGGCTGATTACATAGTGATTACTGCGCCACTGACCGCGGATACCGAGGGGCTGTTTGATCAGCGCGCTTTTGCTGCGATGAAACCCGGGGCCAGGCTGATCAACGTCGGTCGCGGGCCCATTGTCAAAACCGATGACCTGCTGGCGGCGTTGCGCAGTGGCCACCTGGCAGGTGCGGCGCTGGATGTGTTCGAGGAGGAGCCGCTACCCGCAGGGCACCCCTTGTGGGAGCAGCCCGGGGTGATGATCTCCGCACATATGGCGGGTGATTTTATTGGCTGGCAGGCCGCCCTTGGGCAACAGTTTGTCGCCAACTTCCAAGGCTGGCAGCAGGGCCAGCCACTGTTCAATCAGGTGAGCAAGTAGTCCGCCTTTATCAGGCTTACGCCCATGCGGCTGCCGGTTCGTATCCGGCATCAGACGCAACACAGGAGAACGCCATGTCCCAAGACATCCTCAAGATGACCGCTGTTGAACTGCTCGATCATTATCGTGACAAGCGCCTGTCGCCGGTCGAAGTGGCGAGCGCAATGCTCGACCAGATCGAACGCCTGGACAGTCATACCAATGGCTTTTGTCTGGTCGATCGCAAGACCACGCTGGCGATCGCCGCCGAATCCGAGCAACGCTACCAGCGTGGTGAAGCCACAGGGCTGGTCGACGGTGTGCCGGTAGCCGTCAAGGATGTCTTTCTTACTCCCATGTGGCCGACCCTGCGTGGATCGCATACGGTCGATCCGGCCACCACCCTGGACAAGTCTGCTCCCTCTACCGCAGCCCTGGCACGCCACGGCTACGTGCCGATTGGCAAAACCACCACGCCCGAGCTGGGCTGGAAGGGCGTAACCGACAACCCGGTAGACGGCGTGACCAACAATCCGTGGAATCCGGAAAAAACCGCAGGTGGCTCCAGTGGCGGCAGCGGCGTGGCCGTGGCATTGGGCATGGCACCGCTGGCGCTAGGTACGGATGCGGGTGGCTCGATTCGTATTCCTGCGGCCTTCTGCGGCATCGTCGGGCACAAGCCCTCCTTTGGCGAGATTCCGCACTGGCCCGCCAGCCCCTTCGGCACCCTGGCGCATGCCGGGCCCATGACCTGGACGGTGGAGGACGCGGCGCTGATGATGAACGTGCTGACCGAGGCCGATGCTCGCGATACCAACGCTGTGCCCCGGCGCGGCATTGATTACCTGGCCAATCTGAAGAAGGGCGTGAAGGGGCTGAAAATTGCCTATAGCCCCAACCTGGGCTACGTCGATGTGAATCCGGAGGTTGATGCTGCGGTGGCGGAGGCAGCCAAAGTTTTTGAAAGCCTGGGCGCCGAGGTGGTACGAGTGGACCCGGGGTTTAGCGACCCGCTGGCTGCCTTCGGTCACCTGTTCTACGGTGGTGCGGCCAATGCCATGCGTGATCTGGGGCCGAAAAAGCGCGCTCTGATGGACCCTGAACTGGTCAAGGTCGCTGAAAAGGCCTCACGTTTGAGCATGCTTGAGTACATGGGCGCGGTGAACGAATCCATGGCCCTGCGCGAGCGCATGGCGCACTTTCACCAGAAGTACGACCTGCTGTTGACGCCAAGCCTGCCGATCACCGCCTTCAAGACCGGGCGTGAGGTTCCCGAGGACTGGCCGAGTACGCGCTGGCCGACCTGGACGCCCTTTACCTACCCGTTCAACATGACCGGTCAGCCGGGTTTGTCGGTGCCGTGCGGCTTTGACAAGGCCGGTTTGCCGATCAGCCTGCAACTGGTCGGGGCGCGCTACAACGACGCATTGGTGTTGCAGGCGGGTTACGCCTACCAGCAGGCCGCGCCGCTCACCGATCGTCGCCCACCATTGTTTGCATCCTGAGGAGGGCGCCCTATGCCACTAAGCAGCCTGGATATCGATCTGTACGAATCCGAGGACCCGATCTGGAACCCGGCGATGATGGCCATACCGGTCCCGGGTATTCGTAAAATGGTCAATATGGCCGCCAGTATGGAGGATGTGATCCATCTGTCCATCGGCCAGCCGGACCTGCCCGCTCCGGACAATGTGGTGCAGGCGGCGGTCGATGCGCTCAAGGCCGGGCAGACCGGCTACACCATGGACGCCGGATTGCCCGAACTGCTGGATTCGCTGGCGCTGTATTACAGCAATCGTTATCAGCGCAAACTGACTGCCGACAACATCATGATTACGACCGGGGCGACCGAGGCGATCTACCTGGCACTGACCGCCGTGTCGGCGCCCGGCCGACACTTTATCGTGCCCGACCCGGCCTTCATGTTGTATGCCCCGCTGATTCGCATGAATGGCGGCGAGATAACCGAAATTACTACTCGCGCGGAGAATCATCACCAGTTGGATCCGCAGGAGGTGATCGATGCCATTCAGCCCAACACTCATGCCATAGTGCTGAACTCCCCGAGTAATCCAACCGGTACCGTCTATCCGCGTGAGACCCTCGAAGCCATTCTTCAGGAGGCGGCTTACCGCGGGATCCAGGTGATCAGTGACGAGGTCTACGACCATCTGATCTACGATGGCAAGGAGTACCCCTCTGCGCTGTCCTGTACCAGTGATCTGGATAACCTGATGGTGGTCAGCAGCTTTTCCAAAACCTACAGCATGGCCGGTATGCGCATTGGCTGGATCATTGCCAGTCAGGCGGCGATCAAGCGTTTGCGGCGCTACCACATGTTCACCACCACGGTCGCCAATACGCCCTGTCAGTGGGCGGGCGTAGCTGCTTTGCATGGGGGCGATGGCTTTATCAACAGCATGTTGGCCGAGTACACCAAGCGCCGGGACCGGCTGGTAGAGCTGATCGAGCAGACACCGCATTTGACCGGTTACAAACCCGAGGGCGCTTTCTATTTGTTCCCGGCCCTGCCGGAGGGGGTCAACGGCACCAATGTGGCGTTACGACTGCTCAAGGAAACCGGCGTCTGTACCATTCCAGGAGAAACCTTCGGGAATAGCTGCAGTAACGCCCTACGCCTGAGTTACTCGACTTCTCTGGGAAACATCGAGGAAGCCTTCGAACGTATTATTCCGTGGATGGAGAAACAGGACTTTAATTGATCTTATTTGTGTGTTTATTCACAAATACCCAGAAAAAACTAATCTTTTGCATAACAGGTTGTCCTAAAAGTGAGGCCGTACTGTGTAGCTGCGGTACGGCAATTTAATCCACAGGAGGAAACCTGATGAATAGCATAGTTTATATTGTTGGTGCAGTCGTGATCGTTCTGGCTATCTTGTCCTTTATCGGCTTTCGTTAAGCCCTGGTCTTTGTAGGCTTTATTGTCTGCACGACAGGTGAAGCAAGCGGTGCGTCGTGTTTTCGCGACGTAATCCGCTTTGTGGATAATATAGTTGGCTATTACTTTTTTACATTACTCTGCGTTTATTAATCTATTAATTACCGCTATATAACACCCTCCTTGCGCAATGTTTTTAATTCCTCAGCGTTATATCCCAATTGCGTTAGCAGTTTGTCTGTATGTTCGCCCAGAGCCGGGCCTGTCCATTCGCTGGAGCCGGGGGTGGCTGATAACTTGGGGACAATGCCGGGCATCTTGAAAGATTTGCCGTCAGGCAACTTTCCGTTGATAAACATGTCCCGGGCCAGAAACTGCGGATCGCTGAACATGTCGGCGACTGAATAGATGCGGCTGGCAGGTACATCCGCCTGGGCGAGCAGAGTCAGTACCTGCTCCTGGGGTAAGGAGCCGGTCCAGGCATCAATCAGTGCGTAGATTTCATCGCGCCGGACATCGCGTCCGGCGTTGTCGGCCAGCTGTGGGTCGTCGGCCAGTTGCTCGTGGCCCATGGTGCGCATCAGCCGTTGGAAGATGGCATCGCCATTGGCGCCGATTTGCACCGCTTTGCCGTCGGCACAGGTATGAATGGAGGAGGGCGTAATGCCAGGCATGATATTGCCACTGCGCTCGCGCACAAAGCCCATGACATCAAACTCCGGCACCATGCTTTCCATCATGGCAAACACCGCTTCGTAGAGGGCTACATCCACCACCTGGCCCTTGCCTCCGGCGACCTCCCGGTGGCGCAGGGCCATAAGCGCGCCTATTGCTCCCCACAGGGCAGCAATCGAGTCGCCAATGGAAATGCCAGTGCGTACCGGTGGGCGGTCCTCGAATCCGGTTATATATCTCAGGCCGCCCACCGACTCGCCCACAGCGCCGAATCCCGGCTGACTGCTTAGGGGGCCGGTCTGGCCAAAGCCGGAGAGTCTGACCATCACCAGTCCTGGGTTGAGCGCGTGCAGAGTGTCCCAATCCAGGCCAAGCTTTTCCAGCGTACCTGGACGGAAGTTTTCGATCAGGATGTCAGCCTCGGCCAGCAACTGCTTGAGGATGGCGATGCCTGCGGGGTGTTTGAGGTTGAGTGTGAGCGACTCTTTGTTGCGCGCCTGTACGAACCACCAGAGGGAAGTGCCTTCGTACAATTTGCGCCATTTGCGCAGCGGGTCGCCGCCATCCGGTGCTTCGACTTTGATGACTTCGGCGCCGAATTCGGCACAAATTCGTGCGGCGAACGGGCCTGCGATCAGGGTACCAAGTTCTATTACCTTGACCCCGGCTAGCGGTTTGGCAGCGCTCATTACTCCTCCATTAAGCGGTATAGCGGCGCTGCCAGTTTAGGTCATTCGTTAGCCGCTGGGTGATTTTTGCTTTCTGGCATATCGGTTACCTGGTCGTCACTGGCGTGGCGCAAATTGTATGCCTTGCCTACCCGGTAAAGCGCGTAGGCGCCGACTGCAAGGCTGGCTACACCAACCAGGCCCGGAGCAAGCAGACCTCTGCGCAGCAATAACATGCCGCCGCCGACCGACAGCAGTTTATCGCGATAGGTCTGGTTGGGTCTGGAGACGCTGTTCATCATATTCCTGATCATAATAAGTTCTCTTTTTTGAGTGAGAGTGGGGAGCAGATTGGGTTGAATGCTGACTCCCTGGTTATGTGACTGGAGCTATTGCCAAGGGTTCAGGCTGTTGGTCGTGGCCGAACCAATTGTTCTGGTTGTGCTCTGATGTAAAACCTCTTTATGGATTTGCTGTTCGCGAGACAAAGGTTATGGATGTGCTTGAGAGAATCTGGGCAACTACGGTCAGTGAGTTTTCCGATATATCCGATGTGGAGCAGGCTACCCGGGTGACCTTGCGCCTGGTGCTGGCTGTGATACTGGGTGGCGTGCTGGGCTACGAGCGCGAGAATCAGGGTAAGGCAGCGGGTATTCGTACGCACATGCTGGTGGCCTTGGGGGCAGCGTTGTTCGTGATGGCGCCGGATCAGGCTGGGGCGATGGACGATGCCATGAGTCGGGTGATCCAGGGGGTCGTGGCTGGCGTGGGGTTTCTCTGTGCCGGTACTATCCTCAAGGGTGACCGGCTCAATGAGGTACAAGGTCTGACAACTGCAGCAGGTCTGTGGCTGACGGCCGCCATGGGGGTTGCCGTGGGTCTTGGGCATGAGGCGACGGCGGTGCTTTCAACCTTGCTGGCGCTGGCCGTGCTGCACCTGGTGCCGCTGCTGGTAGAAAAGAACAATGGCTCGCATTCCTGAGACAGCCCAGGTTTTTATCGGCTTTGTGTAATCGGCTGAATGAGACCTGGTTGGCATTCTTGGGGTATTTTCCCGGAGCCGCTTGGGTTTAAATACGGGCTCTAATGGATGAGCGTCGTGGCGTGTGAATGGACTCTGTCTGCTTTCCCCCTTCTTTTGGTTTTTTACCGACCCCGTCGGGGCTTGCCCCTGCGCGCTCAATAAACTCTAATTTATTACATGTGATTTATTGATTTGTCACATGTGATGGTTTAGGCTGTTTTCATGGAAAAGAAATCATCTGCACATTATCAACGGCTTTATCGGCAGCGCCTGCGTGATCAGGGGCTGATCAAGAAGGAAGTCTGGATACTGCCCGAGCACACCGCTGTGCTGCTGGCATGTGAAAAAAAATTGCGTCAGCCGCACTCTGGGCTGGTTTCGATGGAAAGGGAGGAGGGCATGAGCATGCAGCAGATATGGACTGCAAAGGCTTTATACGAAGCGCTGGCTGCCACCGAGTTGTTCAAGGGTGACCAGGCCAGTATCGAAGTAATTGAAGGCAGCGATGCCAATCTGCATGTGACCATGCATGAGTACGGCGATCTGCCGCTGTTTCTGGCGGTATCCGGAGAGCAACTGATTGTCGAGGGGCTGCTTTGGCCGCTCAGCGATGTGCGCGATCCGGCCGCTTTCAACGAGGAGGTGCTGCGTACTCACAAACTCTTTCCGCTGTCGTGCATCGGGCTTGAGGATCTGGGTGATGGGCAGCTGTGCTACACCATGTTTGGTGCGCTGAGTGCCGGGTCGAGTCTCTCCGATGTGGTGCTGGAAATCGAATTGCTGGCGGATAACGTGATCAAGGCCACCGAGGCCTATGAAGACTTCCTTGGTGCCTGAGCCCCTTTTGAAGGAGAAATGCTGATGAACGTCTGGAGCAAATTGCTGACTGCGGTGCGCGGTGGCGCACATGAGGTGGGTGAAGCCGTGGTAGATAGCCAGGCCTTGCGTATCCTTGATCAGGAAATTCGTGATGCGGATGAAGAGCTGCACCGCTCCCGTGATGCGCTGGCCGGCATTATGGCCAAGCAAAAGCTGGCGGCGCAGCGGGTCAAGACGCTGGAGTCCAAGGTTGCCGAGTACGAGCAGTATGCGCTCAAGGCCCTGGATTCCGGCAACGAGACCCTGGCGCGCGAAGTGGCGGAGAAAATCGCCAATCTGGAAACCGAGTTGAACGGTGAGCGTCAGCAGGCTGATGCCTTTGCTGCCAGCGTGGCGCAATTGCGCAAGGCAGTGGCGCAGGCCGAAGGCAATATCAAACGGCTGAAACAACAGGTTGATACGGTCAAGGCGACAGAGAGCGTGCACAAGGCGCAGTTGGCGGTTTCGCAGCGCCATGGTGGTTCCCAGGCGAAGATGCACACCGCCCTGGAGTCGCTAGAGCGAATCAAGAAGAAGCAGGCCGAACGTGGTGCGCGCATGGAAGCTGCCGAAGAACTGGCAGCCGACAGTGCGCCTGAGGAGGCGCTGGAAAGCAAACTGCGTGCGGCTGGCATTACGCCTGACGCCGGCAGTGCCGATAGCGTCCTGGCCCGCCTGAAAAATCGTTCTGCCAGTTAACCTATGGACCTTGGCGGGGGGTAACCCCCCGTCAGCGCAACAGGGACGCCCAAACTCATGTCGTTATTCCTGCAGACTTCCTTGTCCTTCCCGGTGGTGTTGCTGAGCTTTTTGCTCTGTGTCGCCATTCTGTACTGGGTGGTTGTGGCTTTCGGGCTTATCGATATCGATCTGCTCGACTTCGGTGTGGACGGAGCTGACAGCGGCGTTTCGCATGCCGAGGGGCTCGGCGGCCTGATGCTCAAATTGGGCCTCAAGGGTGTGCCGGTAACCCTGTTGCTGACCCTGCTGATTTTCTTCGGCTGGTTGTTCTGCTATTTCGCCGAGTTGTTGTTTCTGCGGTTTTTGCCCCTGGGCGTGTTGCGCTATCCACTGGGATTGATAGTAGTGGTGCTGGCGCTGTTGCTGGCCGCTCCGGTAGTCCGTCTGATTAGCGCGCCGCTGCGGCCGTTGTTCCACAAGTTCCACGGCGACAGCAGCAGAAGCGTGCTGGGTCAGGTGGTAGTGGTGCGCACTGGTCGGGTTACCCCGACCCATGGCGAAGCGGTGCTGGAAAACGGCGGCGCCGGTCTGATTCTGCGTATCCGTGCCGATGAAGAACTGGGCTTTAAACGCGGTGATCGACTGGTCCTGCTGGAATACCTGGAGCCGGAACACGCTTACCGGGTAATTACCGAAGAAGAATTCAATGGTAGTTGAGCGCGTCGCCCGTGCGGCGTGCAGGCTGTCTTATATCAAAGGAGATTGATTGTAATGAACCTCGCCATGTTGATGCCGTTCCTGATCGGAGTCGGTGTTTTTTTCCTGCTGATCATCGGCTTTTTCGTCCTGTTCCAGGCCTTCTATATCAAGGTGCCCCAGGGTACGGCGCTGATCGTCAACGACATGTCCTCGACGCCGAAGGTGCACTTTACCGGCGCGCTGGTCTACCCGGTGATCTACAAGAAAGAGTTCATGAAGATCTCGCTGTTGACCCTCGAGGTTGACCGCCGCGGCAAGGACGGGCTGATCTGTCAGGACAACTTGCGCGCCGACATCACGGTGGCTTTCTATCTGCGCGTGAATGAAACCCAGCAGGACGTACTCAAGGTGGCCAAGGCCATCGGTGTGGATCGCGCCTCTGACCGTGCAGCGGTCAACGAGCTGTTCAATGCCAAGTTCTCCGAGGCGTTGAAGACCGTGGGTAAGCGCTTCGACTTCGTCAGCCTGTTCGAAGAGCGCCAGTTGTTCCGTGACCGTATTATTGAAGTGATCGGTAACGATCTGAACGGCTATATCCTCGAGGACGTGGCCATTGATTACCTGGAGCAAACCCCCAGGGCGTCACTTGACCCGACCAACATCCTTGATGCCGAGGGTATCCGCAAGATTACCCAGTTGACCGCCGCACAGAACGTTATCACCAACGAACTGGAGCGTAACGAAGAGCTGGCGATCAAGAAAAAGAATGTCGAGACCCGTGAGGCGACCCTGTCCCTGGAACGCCAGCAGGCCGATGCCGAGTCACGCCAGAAGCGTGAGATCGAAACCATCCGCGCCCGTGAACAGGCAGAAACCCTCAAGGTTCAGGAAGAAGAACGCCTCAAGTCCGAGCAAGCACGCATCAGCACCCAGCAGGAACTGGATATTCGCGCCGAGAATCACCAGCGTGAAGTGGAAGTGGCGCAGCAGAACCGCCAGCGTGCAGTAGTCATCGAGGTGGAGAAGGTTACTCGCGCCCGCGATCTGGAAGTGGTTGCCCGCGAGCGCGAGGTCGAGCTGCAACGCATCGAGAAAGAAAAGGCCCTGGAGGAAGAGCGCAAGAATATCGCAGGGGTGGTTCGCGAGCGCGTGGCGGTAGAGAAAACCGTGGCTCAGGAAGAGGAACGCATCAAGGAAGTTCGTGAGGTATCTGAGGCCGATCGCCTGAAACAGGTCATCGTAATCAATGCCCAGGCTGAAGCCGAACAGGAGCTGGTACGTCAGGTCAAGCAGGCCGAAGCAGACGAAACCCGCTCGCGGCACAAGGCTGTGGAAATGAACAACCTGGCCCAGGCCGAGTTGGAAGCGGCTGCCAAGCAGGCCGAAGCCAAGAAGAAAATGGCCGAGGGTATTCAGGCCGAACAGGCTGCCCATGGTCTGGCGGCTGCCAAGGTCCGCGAAGTTACTGCAGCGGCCATGGAGAAAGAAGGCCTGGCCGAGGCCCGTGTGCACGCCGAGCAGATGGTCGCGGATGCGCGTGGCGAAGAAGAAAAGGGCTTTGCTCTGGCTCGCGTTACCGAAGCCAAGGCCGCAGCGATGGAGAAGGAAGGTCTGGCCGAAGCCAAGGTGCTGGAAGAAAAACTCTCTGCGCAGGCACGCGGCGAAGAGCAACTGGGTGTCGCCAAGGCTCGGGCTACCAAGGATCTGGGTATGGCCGAAGCCGAAGTCATGCTCGAACGCTTCAATGCCGAAGCCGAAGGTCTGGGCAAGAAGTTTGGTGCTCTGGATTCGCTCAGCGACAACGCCCGGCAGCATGAGGAGTTCCGCATGCAGTTGGAGAAGAACTTCGAAGAGGCCATGGCGGCGATTGCAGCCAACAAGGAAATCGCCAAGGACCAGGCCGAAGTGCTGTCTGCTGCCCTGTCCAAAGCCAAGATCGACATTGTGGGAGGCGAGGGGGACTTCTTCAATTCCTTTGCCAAGTCCCTCTCGGTTGGCAAGGCCATTGAAGGCGTCGTCGGCAAGAGTCCGATCGTTCAGGATGTGCTGCAGCGCCTGTTGGCCAGCAACACCGTGGCGGCAGAGAACGTTGCCAAGTCAGTCGGTAACGGGGCTGACAAGTCGGCTGGCGAGGCCTAAGGGCTTTGTCGTACCGAACGCCCCGGCGCCAGCCGGGGCTGCCCTGTGATTGAACATTCGCTGATTCGGGAACATGAGCATGTCAGATACACAAGCCGGGGCGCAGTCGCAGGACCTGGTTGACCGCGCGGTGGCCGAAGGTGGTGCCTATGAGGTGCTGCAAAATCGTCTGCTGGAGCAGGGTCGGCAGTTGCGCGGCATCGCCGAGAAACTGAACGCCGAAAGACAGGAAGAGTTCGGCAGCAGCCGAATGGAGGTTGTGGGTCGCGTCCGTATCCGCACCGAGAACAACTGTAGCGCGCGGGATATCGTCCAGGTCGGTGACAGCCTGCTGTTCGGTTACAACGTGTTTATCGGCCTGAAGAAAGAAACCCGGGTCGAGGACGTATTCTCCCTTTATCGCCTGCAACAGCAAGACGAAGGCTACGAGGCCGAAGCGCTACCACTGGCCGAGAGCTTCCTGGGTGAAGCCAGCTTCGTCAATGATTTCAACGAGCTCTATACCTATTACAAGAACACTCGGTTGCTGCAGTTGCTGGTGCGCGACGGCAAGTTGCTGGCGATCTTCCAGATTGGCGAGCGCATCAACGATGTGCGGGTATTTCGCTGGTCGGTGTCGTTGGACGGTAAACAGGTCCGCTATATCGACAATCGGGGCGAGCGCGATGTGGCGCTGCCCCAGCCTTTCGATTTTGAATGGACACCTACCGCACGGGAAATGACCGTGCAGGGGCGTCATCCGCATATCAATATCCTCGATACCCTGTTTGTCGATACCTTGGGCGGTCACCTGACCGTCAAGGTCGAGAACAACACCGAGGATGGTTTGGGCATCTACCGCGAAGCGGTGGAAGACAAGACCCAGTCACTGGACGATGCCGAGATTGAGTTTGCTCGCCTGGGCAGTCTATTGTTGCTCAAGGTACTGCCGTACCGCGAAGACAAATGGCGCTACCTGGTATTCAACAGCCTGACCCGTCGGGTCGAGCGCATTGATGCCATCGGCCTGGCCTGCGTGCAGCTGCCGGAAGATCACGGCATCATCTTCCCGGGTGGTTACTACCTGCAGAACGGTGAATACAAGACCTTCGACCAGTCGATGCAGGGCATGCGCTTCAAGCGCTCGGTGCGCTCGCCGAATGGCGAGGATGTGCAGTATGTGTTCTACCACCCTGAGCAAGGTCGCTCCGCACTCTTTACCTACAACCTGATCAATCGCGAACTGCAGAACCCGGTGTTTGGCCACGGCTACGCACGACTGGATGACGGGCGCATGGTGATTTTTGCTGCAGAGGGCGAGGAGCCCACGCGCATTCACCCTATGCAGATCTGGCAAACGCCGTTCTTCAGTGATGAATATGCCGCGCGGCAACCCCAGCGCGCCGGTTTCTTTGGTCGTATCGGCAACGCCGAGTTGGTACGAGGACTCTCTGAACTGCTGAATCTGAGCCGGGAGATCGACAGTCCCGAGGTCTCGCTGAGCCGCTACACCCAGTTGTGTCAGGCCACTCGTAGGCTGTTCGACGCCTACCACTGGCTGGATGACCCGCATTGCCAAGGCCTGGCGCCGCTGCTGCATGATGTGGCGGCGACCGGCGAGCTGGTGCTGGATGAGTTTGAAAAGGTCGAAAGCATTCGCCAGCAGTCGCGCCGGGCCATGGCTGAAGCCGAAACCCGCCACTCCGGGCTGCTCGAGCAGATGCGCCGGGGCGACTGGAAGGACGTGCAGGATTATGTTGGCGCGCTGAACGAGATCAACAGCCTCCGAGGCCAGTTGCTGACCATCCGCGACTACCGTTACATCGATGTTGAACGCATTGATGCCATGGAGGCCGAGCTGCTCGAGGAGCAGGAACGTGTTGCTGCCGCTACTGCCGAGTTCCTGGCTAGTGAAGCCGCACTTGAGCCCTTTGTCGAGGCGCTGCAGGCCGCCGACAGCCAGGCCCAGGAAGCGGTCAGCGTCGCTCAACTGGCCGAACCGCTGAAAGCTTTTGAAGAGATGGCGGCCAATCTGGATATGCTCTCCGGACTGATGGCCTCGTTGCACATCGAGGATGCCACCCAGCGTACCCAGATTGTCGAATCCATTTCCGAAGTCTACGCCCGGCTGAACCAGGCCAAGGCCCGCGCCGAGCAACGGCGCCGGGGCTTGGGTTCGGCAGAGCAGGTGGCGCAATTCGGTGCGCAGTTCCGCTTGTTCAGCCAGGGTATTACCAACGCCCTGGCCCAGGCGCGTGATCCGGAGCGTTGCGACGAGCAACTGTCGCGACTGCTGGTACAGCTGGAAGAGCTGGAGAGCCAGTTTGGCGACCACGAGGAGTTTCTTGGCGATATTCTGGCCAAGCGCGAGGAGTTGCTGGAAACCTTCGAGACCCATCGTCAGGCACTGCTGGACGAGCGTCAGCGCCGTGCCCAGGGTTTGCTGGATGCGGCCTTGCGCATCATCGACAGCCTTGCCCGGCGTACTGCCCGTTTCAATACTGCGGAGGAGATGAATGCCTTCTTCGCCGCTGACCCGCTGATCCTCAAGCTGCGTGAACTGGCCGATCGGCTGCGCGAGCTGCAGGATAACGTCAAGGCCGATGACGTCGAGTCACGTCTGAAGAATGCCCGCGACCAGGCTGTGCGTGGCCTGCGCGACAAGACCGAGCTGTTCGAGGAGGGCGGAAACATCATCCGCCTGGGGCCGCGCCACCGTTTCAGTGTCAATACCCAGGAACTGGACCTGACATTGATGCCGCGTGGCGACCAGTTGCACCTGCATCTGACCGGAACCGATTTCCTTGAACCACTGCAGCATCCCGAGATGGAAGCCCTGCGGCCATACTGGCAGGTGGGGCTGGAATCCGAGTCCGAGCATTTGTACCGTGCCGAGTACCTGGCGGGCGAGGTGCTGGCTGCGGCCCAGGTTGGCCGCGATGGCTTGAATATGGACGGTCTGCGGGCGCTGTTGCTGGACCCGGACAAACTGGTCCGGGCAGTAAGGGAGTTTGCTACCCCGCGCTACCGCGAGGGCTATGAGAAAGGTATCCATGATCATGATGCGGCGCTGATTCTCAGCCAGCTGTTGCCGCTGAATGAAAGCGCCGGGCTGTTGCGCTTTGCTCCCTTGCCAAGGGGCCTGGCGCTGTTTTTCTGGGGTAGCCAACGGGGCCTGGAAGACGCGGCTCAGTGGCCGGAGAGAGCCCGTACCAGCCAGCACATCCTGCAGCTGTTTGGTCGTCGTCAGGCTCTGCAGCAATTGCAAACTGAAGTGGCCGAGGCCATGCAGCAGTTTGCCGAGGCCGCGGATTTGCCGCTCGAGGCGGGTGTTCTCGGCGAAGCGGCCGAATATCTGGTGCAGGAGCTGGCGGCGGAGCCGCTGAATTTTGTTGTCAGCAAATATGCCCAGGATCTGGTTGCGGGACTGCAACAGCGACTCGAAGAAGCCCATGTGTGGCAGAACTATCAGGATACCCTGGCACATCTGCAAGGCCGTCCGGGGGCGCGCTGGCGCCTGGTCGAACAATGGCTGCTGGGTCTGTGCGAGGCCGAGGAATTTGCCCCGCTGCAACACCATGTTCCCGAGGCCGTGGCGCTGGCGCTGCTGGCAAGCGGAGTGCAGGTGCATGTGTCGGAAGTTGATCTGCATTTCCGCGTCGAGCAACTGATGGGCGAGCACGCCCGGATCAGCGAAGCCAGTCTGGAGCTGTCGGTGGACGACTTCTTCGCCCGGCTGCGCCGTCACCGCGAATCTTTCCTGCCCGGTCTGCGGCGCTACCAGGCGCTGCGTCAGGAAGTGATCACCCAGCAGCGCGACGCCCTGCGCCTGAGTGAGTTCAAGGCGCGGCCGCTGAGCTCCTTTGTGCGCAACAAACTGATCAATGACGTCTATCTGGGCGTGATCGGCGACAACCTGGCCAAACAGATGGGTACCGCCGGGGAGAACCGCCGCTCGGACCTGACCGGCCTGCTGATGCTGATCTCGCCACCGGGTTACGGCAAGACCACCTTGATGGAGTATGTCGCGCATCGCCTGGGTCTGGTGTTCATGAAGATCAATGGCCCGTCACTGGGTCACGAGGTGCGCTCGCTGGATCCAGAGCAGGCGCCGGATGCGACTTCCGCGCAGGAACTGGTCAAGCTCAATCTGGCGCTGGAAATGGGCAACAACGTGATGCTCTATGTCGATGACATCCAGCATACCCACCCGGAGTTTTTGCAGAAGTTCATCTCGCTGTGTGACGGTACACGACGGATTGAAGGGGTGTGGAAGGGTCGTACTCGTACCTATGACATGCGTGGACGCAAGTTCTGCGTGGTCATGGCCGGTAACCCCTACACCGAGTCCGGCGAGGTATTCAAGATTCCGGACATGCTCGCCAACCGTGCGGATATCTACAACCTGGGTGACACCCTGGGCGGCATGCAGGACACCTTCGCCCTGAGCTACATCGAGAACAGTCTGACCTCCAACCCGGTGCTGGCGCCTTTGGCGACCCGCGAAATGGCAGACGTCTACCATTTCGTGGCCAAAGCCCAGGGCAAGGATTTTTCCAGCAACGAACTCAGCCACAGCTACAGCGGTGCGGAGATCAATGAAATCGTCGGTACCCTGCAGCGCTTGATGCAGGCGCGGGATGTGGTGTTCCGCGTCAACCAGCAATACATTGCCAGTGCGGCCCAGGATGACCGTTATCGCACCGAGCCGCCGTTCCGGCTGCAGGGCAGTTACCGCAACATGAACAAGCTGGCGGAAAAGATTTCCGCGGTGATGAACCAGACCGAGCTAATGCAGCTGATTGCCGATCACTACCAGGGCGAATCGCAGCTACTGACCACCGGTGCCGAGGAGAACCTGCTCAAGCTGGCTGAACTGCGTGGCAACCAGACCCCGGAACAACTGGCGCGTTGGGAACAGATCAAGACCGACTTCATGCGCCACAAGGCCATGGGTGGCGACGATGCCGATGTTGGCAGTCGCGTGGTGGCCCAGCTCAACGACCTGGTCAGCGGTGTACGTGGACTGGGCAGCAGTCTCGAGCGTCAGGATCCGGGCATGAGCCTGGAGGATGTGCCCTGGGCTGAGCTGGTGGCAGGTCTGGAGAGTCTGCATAAGCTGAGTCCGCAGGTGAAAGTGGTGATGCCGCCCCAGGCTGCGATCAAACAGTTGCTCGAAGGTCTGTCCGGTGGGTTGCAGGACAGCTTCAAGCCGCTGGTGAATATCATGGACCGCAAGATGGATATCGAACTGTGCTCTCAGAGTCGGCTGATCGATATTGCCGAGCGCCTGCGCGAGATGGGGCCGCAGCGCGGTGAACCGATCGCGCGTGATGCTGAGGACCCGCAATGAACTTCGAGCAACTGGATCAACATCTGCGCGATACCGCAGCCGACCTGCGCCTGAGTAATCAGGAGCGTGACGAGCTGCGGGAGCTGGGCAGCAGACTGAGCCCGGATCAGGTGCGTTATATGCGCAACCGGGCCTTCGATCTGGTGCGCGAGCTGGTGGCCGAGCCGGATCAGGTCATGCCCGCTTTGAAGTGGTTGGAGCAGGTGGTGCGTACCCTGGAACTGCAGGCCTCACCCGCGCTGGCGCCTGCCAGCGCGCATTTCAGTCCAGGTGAAAGCTGTTTGCGCAAGATCCGCGATCTGTGCCGACAGGTTCGCCAGAGTCTGGATATCTGCGTCTTCACCATTTCCGATGATCGCCTCAGCGAGGACATTCTTGCCTGCCACAAGCGCGGCGTGGCCGTGCGGGTGATTACTGATAGCGAGAAGCAGTTTGATGCCGGTAGCGATATTGCTTGGCTGCGCGAGCAGGGCGTGCCTTTGCGGGTCGACGCCGGGCCCTATCATATGCACCATAAGTTCGCGCTGTTCGATCAGCGCTTTCTGCTCAACGGCAGTTTCAATTGGACCCGCAGTGCCTCCGTCAGTAATGAAGAGAATCTGATGGTAATCGAGCACCCACTACTCATGGCCGAGTATCGCCGCGAGTTCGATATGCTCTGGGAGCGTTATGCCGTCTGAGGGGAGCATGGGAAAGCCGCGTAATTTGTAGCGCCCAATAGGCTACAATAGCGGCTTATTCTTCTCGGATCTTTCCTGCCCATGGCCCAGCAAGCGACACCCTACAAGGTTCATCTGAATCTCTCCGATACCGATCGCGGTATCTATGAAAGCCTGCGCATGACCGTGGCACGGCACCCCTCCGAGAATGCTCAGCGTCTGATTACCCGGGTGCTGGCTTATGGGCTCTGGTACCAGGAGCGTCTGGCCTTTGGTCGGGGGCTCTCCGAGGTCGATGAGCCAGCGCTATGGCACAAGAGCCTGGATGACCGTATCGAACACTGGATCGAAGTCGGCCAGCCGGATGCCGAGCGCCTGACCTGGTGCTCGCGCCGGGCAGAACGGGTTTCCCTGCTGGCGTACGGCAACACCCGGGTCTGGGCCAGCAAGGTGCTGCCAGCTGTGGCCGGACTGAAAAATCTGCATATTGCTGCCCTGCCGCAGGAACCTTTGGATGTACTGGCGGACACGCTGGCGCGGACTATCGATTGGGGCCTGATGATCACCGACGGCGTGCTCTATGTCAGTGACGCGGAGATCCAGGTCGAGCTGCCGCTGGAGTGGCTGATGGGCGAGCGGTGAGCAACTGATGCGTATCGAAACCCGAACAGTACCCGCCGAACTACCCGCACTGGGCGACTTGCCACCGCTGCTTACCCGTTTGTATGCCGCACGCGGTGTCGCCAGCCCGGCCGAACTGGATCGACGTCTGCAGGCTTTGCTGCCCTATCAGCAGTTCAAGGGCATGCAGCAGGCGGTCGATGTGCTGGTGGCGGCGCTTGAGAGCCAGCAGTCGATCCTGATTGTCGGTGATTTTGATTGTGATGGCGCCACCGCCAGCAGTGTGGCGGTACTGGCTCTGCGCGCTCTGGGTGCGGGTGTGGTGGATTATCTGGTGCCCAATCGCTTCGAATATGGTTACGGCCTGACCCCGGAGATTGTCGAGGTGGCCCTGACTCGCCAGCCGCAGGTATTGGTGACTGTCGATAACGGTATTTCCAGTGTTGAGGGCGTGGCAGCTGCCAGGGCCGCCGGGCTCAAGGTAGTAGTGACCGACCATCACCTGCCCGGTGAGCAGTTGCCGGAAGCAGATGCGATAGTCAATCCGAGCCAGCCCGGCTGCGACTTCCCCAGCAAGGCGGTAGCGGGTGTGGGTGTAATCTTCTACGTCATGCTGGCGCTGCGCGCTGCTTTGAGGGAGAAGGACTGGTTCAATGCACAACGTCCGGAACCCAACCTGGGTGATTTGCTTGATCTGGTAGCGCTCGGCACCGTTGCCGACGTAGTGCCGCTGGATGCGAATAACCGCATTCTGGTGCATCAGGGGTTGGCACGGATTCGCAGTGGTCGCTGTCGGCCGGGTATCCGCGCCCTGCTCGAAGTCGCTGGCCGCCCGCCGGAGCGACTGGTCTCCACGGACCTGGGTTTTATTGTTGGGCCGCGCTTGAATGCCGCCGGCCGTCTGGACGACATGAGCCTGGGGATTGAGTGCCTGCTGACTGAAAACCAGGAGCTGGCGCGGGATATCGCCCGTGAGCTGGACAGCCTGAATCGCGACCGCAAGGCCATAGAGCGCGACATGCAGCAGCAGGCGCTGGCGACACTGGCGGCGATGGATTTGTCCGATACCGATTTACCCTTCGGTCTGTGCCTGTTTGATCCGGATTGGCATCAGGGCGTGATCGGCATTCTTGCCTCGCGCCTGAAGGACAAGTATCACCGCCCGGTGATCGCCTTTGCCGATGCCGGTGACGAGCAGATCAAGGGTTCCGCCCGCTCGGTGGCCGGACTGCATATTCGCGATGCGCTGGATGCGGTGGCAGCGCACAACCCGGGGCTGATCAGCAAGTTCGGTGGGCACGCCATGGCCGCCGGGCTGTCCATGCCCTTGGCGCATTTTGATGACTTCCAGCGCGCCTTCGATCTGGAAGTACGGCGTCAATTGAGCGCCGAAGATTTAACCGGTCGCCTGTTGTCCGATGGCGAACTGGCGCAGCATGAGTTCAGCCTGGAGCTGGCCGGTCAATTGCGTGAGGCGGGTCCCTGGGGGCAGCATTTCCCCGAGCCGGGATTTCACGGCGAGTTCAAGCTGGTGCAACAGCGGCTGGTAGGTGAGCGACATCTGAAAATGGTTTTGCAGGTACCCGGCAGCGCCGAGGTGCTGGACGCCATCGCCTTCAATATCGACCCCAAGGTATGGCCCAACCCCAGTGTGCAGCGGGTGGCGCTGGCCTATACGCTGGATATCAACGAGTTTCGCGGCCGCCAGAGCCTGCAGCTTATGGTCAGACATATACAGGCGCTCTGAGCCTGTCGCCCTGGCTGGGCTTGTGTCACCATCGGGCAAAGAACAACAGCGGTGATTCATGCGCGCACCTGCCTCCCAATACGACTACATCATCGTCGGTGCCGGCCCTGCCGGTTGCCTGCTGGCCAATCGTCTTTCGGCTGATCCGACGGTCAGCGTGCTGCTGCTCGAAGCGGGTGGCAAGGACAGCTATCCCTGGATTCACGTACCGGTTGGTTACCTGTTCTGTATCGGCAATCCACGTACCGACTGGTGCTACCAGACTGAACCGCAGCCGGGGCTTAATGGCCGTAAGCTGGGTTATCCGCGCGGTCGGGTGCTGGGTGGTTGCTCGTCGATCAACGGCATGATCTACATGCGCGGCCAGGCAGCCGACTATGACGGCTGGGCGGCGGCGGGTAACCCCGGCTGGGCCTGGGAGGATGTGCAACCACTGTTCCGCAAATCCGAAAGTCATTACGCCGGTGCCAGCGAGCATCATGGCGACCAGGGCGAATGGCGGGTGGAAACCCAGCGCCTGCACTGGGCGTTGCTCGACAGTTTTCGTGATGCCGCCGCCGAGACTGGTATTCCGCCGGTGGCGGACTTCAATACCGGTGACAATGAAGGTTGCAGTTACTTCCAGGTCAATCAGCGGCGTGGGGTGCGCTGGAATGCGGCCAGGGCTTTTCTGCGGCCCATACGCCAGCGTCTTAACCTGACAGTCCTTACCCATGCCGAGGCACAAACCCTGATGCTTGAGGGTTCCCGTGCGACCGGGCTGCGGCTGCGCTGGCAGGAACAGATACTGGAGATAGGTGCGCGGCGCGAGGTGATTCTTTGCGCTGGGGCCATAGGCTCGCCGCTGCTGTTGCAGCGTTCGGGTATTGGTCCGCGCGCGCTGCTCGAGTCGCACGGCATTGAGGTCAGGCACGAACTGCCCGGGGTCGGCGAGAACCTTCAGGACCACTTGCAGTTGCGTCTGATTTTCAAGGTTGAGGGCGTGCCAACGCTGAACCATCTGGCGGCAAGCTGGTGGGGCAAGGCGGGCATGGGATTGCGCTACGCCTGGGATCGTAGCGGCCCTCTGGCGATGGCGCCAAGCCAGTTGGGCGCCTTTGCCCGCTCGGACCCGTCACAGCCGCGGGCCAATCTGCAGTATCACGTGCAGCCGCTGTCACTCGAACGCTTTGGTGAGCCGCTGCATCCGTTTCCGGCCTTCACTGCTTCGGTGTGCAATCTGCGGCCCAAAAGCCGTGGGCGGGTGCAGATCGTCAGCGCCGACCCTGCTCAGGCGCCGCTGATCCAGCCCAACTATCTCAGTCATCCCGAAGACCTGCAGGTGGCTGCCGATGCCATTCGGCTGACCCGGCGAATCGCCCAGGCTCCAGCACTGGCGGCCTACCGCCCGCAGGAGTATTTGCCCGGCGCGGACTTGCAGAGCGACGCGGAGCTGGCCCAGGCTGCCGCCGCAATCGGTACCACCATCTTCCATCCCGCGGGCACCTGCGCCATGGGTCAGGGGCCGGAGGCGGTTGTCGATCAGCAATTACGGGTGCATGGCATCAGCGGTTTGCGTATCGCCGACACTTCCATCATGCCGACCATCACCTCGGGCAACACCTGCTCGCCCACGCTGATGATCGCGGAAAAACTGGCCTCCTTGCTAATAACCTGAACTCCCCTATATCTGCAGCGTCAAAGCTTGACCTACATCAAGCTGCTCCTTGCGGTGGGGATGCAACATGGTTCATGGTAGGTGATGCAAGCGCCTCGACTCTGGTTGGCTACTTCTCCTATCGTCCCGAGTATCCGCACCGAGGAACGCTGCCATGAGTTCGCAACAGGACAAGCCCCAGGCCGATCAGCACGATGATCTGGCTACGCGATTTCCCACCGCCTATACCATTCTGTTTCTGCTGATTGTCCTGGTTGCTGCGCTGACCTGGATCATCCCGGCTGGTCAGTACGATAGGGTCATGAACGAGAGTGTCGGGCGTGAAGTCGCCGTACCTGGCACCTACCAGCAGGTCGAGCCCAACCCGCAGGGCTTCACTGATGTACTGCTGGCGCCCACGGCGGGCTTTTACGACCCGGACAGCTATGCCGCCAATGCCATAGATGTGGCTTTGTTCGTGCTCTTTCTGGGTGGCTTTCTTGGCGTGATGAATGCCACAGGCGCCATCGATACCGGTATCCGCAGTGCTATGCGCAGGCTCAAGGGGCATGAGATATGGATGATTCCGATCCTGATGGTGCTCTTTGCCCTGGGCGGCACCACCTACGGCATGGCCGAGGAGACCCTGGCCTTCTACGCCATTCTGATCCCGGTGATGATTGCCGCCGGTTACGACACCATCACCGGGGTGGCGATCATCCTGATTGGCGCCGGTATTGGTGTTATTGGCTCGACCATTAATCCCTTTGCCACGGTTATTGCTGCCAATGCTGCGGATATTCCCTTTACCGAAGGGCTTGGCTTGCGCCTGGTGATTCTGATCGGTGGTCTGATTATCTGTGCTCTCTATGTGATGCGCTACGCCAAACGGGTACAGGCCGACCCTTCACGCTCGGTGGTGGCCAAGCAGCGTGAAGCACACCGGAAGTTGTTCCTGCAGGGCCACGAAGATGACTTCAAGGATGTGCGCCTGACCCGCACCCAGATGCTGGTGCTGGTGATCTTCGCCCTGACCTTTCTGGTGATGATCTGGGGTGTGTCTTCCCAGGGCTGGTGGATGGCCAGCATGGGCGCGCTGTTTCTTGGCTCGGCGATCCTTATCGGCATCGTTGCCCGGTTGGGCGAAAAAGGTCTGACCGGCAGCTTTGTTGACGGCGCGCGCGACCTGCTCGGCGTAGCACTGGTGGTCGGTCTGGCCCGCGGCATTGTAGTGATCATGGAACAAGGCATGATTGCCGACACCATCCTGCACAGTGCCGAAACCACTCTGGGCGGTTTGCCACAGCTGGCGTTCATCCATGTGATGTTCTGGATCGAAGTGGGCATGAGTTTCTTCGTACCCTCATCCTCCGGCCTGGCCGTGTTGTCGATGCCGATTCTGGCGCCGCTGGCGGACTTTGCCAGTATCGGGCGCGATCTGGTGGTCACCGCGTATCAGTCCGCAAATGGTCTGGTCAATCTGATCAACCCGACCTTCGCCGTGGTGATTGGCGGGCTGGCAATCGGCCGCGTGTCCTATGACCGCTGGCTGGTGTTTATCTGGCCCCTGCTGCTGATCCTTACCCTGTTTGTATCACTGGTTCTGAGCATCGGCGTCTTTCTGTAAGACGTCGTTGCCAGACCAGCCTAAAAGGAACCTTTTATGTCTGATATCCCCTTTGGCGTTCATTCCGAAACCGGTGTTCTGCGCCAGGTTATTGTCTGCCGCCCGGGTCTGGCCCACCGGCGGCTGACCCCTTCCAACTGTGATGCGCTGCTGTTTGACGATGTGTTCTGGGTCAAGCAGGCGCAGAAGGATCATGACGTTTTTACCGCGCTGATGCGTGCGCGGGGTGTCGAGGTGCTGGACGTGAACGATCTGCTGGCCCAGACCCTGGATATCGCCGAGGCGCGGCGCTGGTTGCTGGATCTGCGCATTACCCGCAATGACATTGGTCTGGGCATGCTCTCCGACCTGCGGGCCTGGATGGATGAGTTGCCCTCGGTGCAACTGGCCGAGTTTCTGATTGGCGGGCTGGAGGTCGGTGACATGCCCTTTGACCCCACTGGCTTGTTCGGCGCCCAACTGGGGCCCTTTGGCTTTGTATTGCCGCCGCTACCCAATCTGCTGTTCACCCGTGACAACAGTGCCTGGATCTACGGCGGGGTGACGCTGAATCCCATGTACTGGGCGGCGCGCCGACCGGAGACGCTGTTGATGGCGGCGATTTACCGCTTCCATCCTATTTTCGCCAATCAGGTAAAAGTGCTCTGGGGGGATCCCACCAAGGACCATGGTCTGGCAACACTGGAGGGCGGCGACATCATGCCGGTGGGCAATGCCACGGTCTTGGTCGGCATGGGTGAGCGTTCATCGCCGCAAGCCATTGGCCAACTGGCGGACTCGCTATTCAAGCAGGGCGCTGTGGAGCGGGTAATCGCCTGCCAGCTACCTAAGTCCCGGGCCGCCATGCACCTGGATACGGTCTTTACCCTGTGCGGCGGCAATATCGTTACTACCTTCAAGGAAGTCGCCGATGAGGTCATCTGTTATGACCTGCGCCCTGGGGAGGGCGGCAAGCATCTGAGTTTCCGCCAGGACCCGCGGCCCCTGTTTGATGTGGTGGCCGAGGTACTGGGCTATCCGTCACTGGAGTTGGTACCTACCGGCGGCAATAACGCCGCCGAGCGTGAACGCGAACAGTGGAACGATGGCAACAATGTGCTGGCGCTGAGCCCTGGTGTAGTGATCGGCTACGACCGCAACGACGATACCAACGCCGCGCTGCAGGCGGCAGGTATTGAAGTGCTGGCCATACCCGGCGCCGAGCTGGGCCGTGGTCGCGGTGGCGGGCATTGCATGAGCTGCCCGACCATCCGCGACGCCGTCTAACCCAACTGGAGCACGACCATGGCATTCAATCTGAAGAACCGTCACTTCCTCACCCTGCGGGATTTCACCCCGAAGGAAATCAGCTTTCTGCTCAGGCTGTCGGCCGATCTGAAGGCGGCCAAATACGCTGGTACCGAAGTGCCGCAGCTGCGCGGCAAGGATATTGCCCTGATCTTCGAAAAGGATTCCACGCGTACCCGCGTCGGTTTCGAGGTCGCCGCCTATGACCAGGGCGCACGGGTTACTTATCTCGGGCCAACTGGCACGCATATCGGCCACAAGGAGTCGGTGAAGGATACCGCGCGGGTTCTGGGTCGGGTGTATGACGCCATCGAGTACCGGGGTTTTGGTCAGGCGATTGTCGAAGAGCTGGCCGAGTACGCTGGGGTACCGGTCTATAACGGTCTGACCAACGAGTTTCACCCGACACAGATACTCGCCGACTTTCTGACCATGCAGGAACATGTGGAAAAACCCCTGCACGAGGTGGCTTTCGTATTTATTGGTGATGCGGCCAACAACATGGGTGACAGCCTGCTGATTGGCGCAGCCAAGATGGGTATGGATGTGCGCCTGTGTGCGCCCAGTGCTTGCTGGCCGGATGAAACCATTCGCTATGAGGCGCAATTGATCGCCGCCGAGACCGGTGCGCGGATCATGGTAACCGAAGACATTGACGCCGCCGTGGCGGGGGTGGACTTTGTCTACACTGACGTATGGGTCTCCATGGGTGAGCCCAAGGAGAAGTGGGGCGAACGTATCACCTTGCTGATGCCCTATCAGGTCAACGCCAGACTTATGGTCAAGACCGGCAATCCGCGGGCGCGTTTCATGCACTGCTTGCCAGCCTTCCACAATACCGATACCACGGTAGGCAAGGATATTCAGGCGCAGTTCGGTATCGATGCCATGGAGGTGACCGACGAGGTTTTTGAAAGTCCGGCCTCTATCGTCTTCGACCAGGCGGAGAATCGTCTGCACACCATCAAGGCCGTATTGGTCGCTACGCTGGGAGCCTGACATGCTGGTTGTTGTAGCCTTGGGCGGCAACGCCTTGCTGAAACGCGGTGAACCTCTGACCGCGGAGGCGCAACGCCGGAACGTGGTGGTTGCAGCCCAGTCACTGGCGGCGGTGATACAGGCCGGACATAGCCTGGTAATTACCCACGGCAATGGTCCGCAGGTTGGGCTGCTGGCCCTGCAGGGCGCAGCCTACAAACCGGATGAAGCCTACCCTTTGGACGTGCTCGGAGCCCAGACCGAAGGCATGATCGGCTATATCATCGAACAGGAATTGGAGAATGCCTTGCAGCACGATCGGCCGGTAGCGACGCTGCTGACGCAGGTGCTGGTGGATCGTGCGGACCCGGCTTTTGCCAAACCAACCAAGTTTGTCGGACCTGTCTACTCAAAGGCTGAGGCCGAGTCCCGAGCAGCGGCCGCTGGCTGGCAGATAGCTGCGGATGGCGAGCACTGGCGACGTGTGGTCGCCTCACCCAAGCCTGTTGAAATTCCCGACCTGCGGGTACTCAAGCTGCTATTGGAGCAGGGGGTGGTCGTCATCTGCGCTGGCGGTGGCGGCATACCGGTGCTGCGCCTGGATAACGGCAGCCTGATTGGTGTCGAGGCAGTGATCGACAAGGATGCCTCCAGCGCGCTGCTGGCCGCGCAGCTTGGCGCCGATGCGCTACTGATGCTGACCGATGTAGATGCCGTGTACCAAGGTTTTGGTACGCCGCAGGCTAGTGCTTTGGACCAGCTCAGCGTGGCTGAAGCCCGCGCGCTGGACATGCCCGCCGGATCCATGGGGCCCAAGGTGCAGGCCGCCTGTGACTTTGCCGAATCCGGTGGAATGAGTGGCATAGGCCGACTGCAGGATGCACTGGCCATACTCGAGGGCCGTGCCGGTACCCGCATCACCTTGTCTGCACCCATTCGCCAGAACTGATTTTTTGGAGTAATGCATTAGCGAGCAACAGACCCCGCCTACCGTCTGGCATGAGCAAAGCGCGGAGCAGGTGCGCAGCACCCTGGAGGTGCCTGAAGGTGGGTTGGAGGCCCGCCAGGTCAAAGACCGACTTGCGCAATATGGTCCCAACCAGCTCGCTGGTAGCAAACCCAAGCCTATGTGGCTGCGACTGTTGTCCCAATTTAATAATGCCTTGATTTACGTATTGATGGCGGCGGTGGTGGTGACGGCATTACTGGGTCACTGGCTGGATACGTCGGTTATTTTTGCCGTTGTTCTGTTCCAGGGCGTAATCGGCTTTATCCAGGAGGGCAGGGCGGAACAGGCGCTGGCCGCCATCCGCCATATGCTGGCACCGCGGGCACTGGTGTTGCGCGGCGGAGAGCGGGTGCATATCGATGCCAGTGAACTGGTACCTGGCGACTTGTTGTTGCTGGAGCCAGGCGACCGGGTCGCGGCCGATATTCGGCTGGATCAACTGCATGGCTTGAAGGTTGACGAGTCGATGCTGACCGGTGAATCGGTACCGGTGGACAAGTCACTGCCCCCTCAGCCCGCCGATGCGGCTCTGGGTGACCGTCTGTGCATGGCTTACTCAGGTACCTTGGTCAGCGCAGGTACTGCACGTGGGGTAGTGGTAGCTACTGGTGAGCAGAGCGAAATAGGCAGGATCTCCGGTTTGCTGGACAACGTTACCGTATTGCAGACGCCGCTGACGCAGCAGATGAACCGCTTTGCCCGCTATCTGTCACTGGTTATCGTGATTGCCGGTGCACTGGTGTTCCTGGCCGGTTGGCAATTCAGCGAGAGGCCGCTGGCTGAGCTGTTCATGGCGGTCGTGGCGCTGACCGTATCGGCAATCCCCGAGGGTTTGCCCGCCATTCTGACCATTACCCTGGCGATCGGCGTGCAGCGCATGGCCAATCGCAAGGCGGTGGTCCGGCGCATGCCAGTGATCGAGACGCTCGGCGCGGTGTCGGTTATCTGTTCAGACAAGACCGGTACTCTGACCCGCAACGAGATGATGGTTGCTGCAGTGGTGCTGGACGATCAGATCTATCCGGTCAGTGGCGATGGTTACGACTCCCAGGGGCGTATCGGTGATTCGACTGCCGAACCGGCTCCGCAGTTGCTCGGCGCGCTGGCGCAGGCGGCGCTGCTATGCAATGACGCAAGACTGAATACCACTGCTGACCAGATTAATGTGGTCGGCGATCCCATGGAGGGTGCACTGCTGGTGCTGGCCGCCAAGGCCGGGCTGGATACGCGCAGCTACCTGTCCGAGTGGCCACGGCAGGATGAATTACCCTTTGATTCTTCCCTGCGTTACATGGCCACGCTCAACCACGACCACCATGGCCAGCAGCGCATATTGCTCAAGGGTGCGCCTGAGCAGGTCATGGCCCTGTGCGGTTCGGTGCTGGACGGGCAGGGCGCTGCGGTGCCCTTGGATATCCAGCGTTGGCAGGCCCATATCGACGAGCTGGCGGGGCAGGGATTACGGGTGCTGGCGCTGGCGAGCGGCTCGCCGCAGAGCGACAGTAATAGCCTGAATGTCGAACAGCTGCCGGGCAACCTGCAGTTGATCGGCATTGTCGGTTTGCTGGATCCGCCACGTCAGGAAGCCATGGAAGCCATCGCGCAATGTCATGAAGCGGGTATCCGGGTAAAAATGATTACCGGCGATCATGCTCTTACCGCCCGCGCGATAGCCGAGCGTCTGGGCTTGCGTAACACCAGCGAGGTGGCTACCGGCCAGGACCTCGACGCACTGGACGATGCGGGTCTGCTGGAGCTGGCGCAGCGCGTGGATATATTTGCGCGCACCAGCCCGGAACACAAGCTGCGGCTGGTGCAGGCACTGCAGTCGGCCCATGGCGTGGTGGCCATGACCGGTGACGGGGTGAACGATGCGCCAGCGCTCAAGCGTGCTGACGTAGGTATTGCCATGGGGCTGAAGGGCTCTGCGGCAGCGCGCGAAGCCTCCGATATTGTGCTGCTGGATGATAATTTCGCCACCCTGGCGGCAGCGGTTTCTGCTGGTCGTACGGTCTATACCAATCTGAAAAAGGCCATCAGCTTTCTGCTGCCAATCAACGGCGGTGAGGCGGCCAGTCTGGTGGTCGCCCTGTTGTTGGGGCTGGCTCTACCTATCACCGCGTTGCAGATTCTCTGGGTCAATCTGGTGAGCTCGGTGGTGCTGGCGATGGGGTTGGCCTTCGAGCCGGCCGAGGATGATGTAATGAAGAAGCCACCACGACGTACCGGGGAGGGGCTGCTCAATGCCTTTCTGGTCTGGCGTATCGTGCTGGTGTCGTTACTCTTCCTGGGCGGTATTTTTGCCAGCTTCCAATGGGCCATGCAGGCAGGCCTGGGGGAGGACGCTGCGCGTACTCTGGCGGTCAATACCCTGGTGGCCATGGAGGTGTTCTATCTGTTCTCCGTGCGCTATCTGGATAGCACTTCGCTCACCCTCAGGGGCGTGCTGGGTACCCCTGCGGTGTGGATAGTCATAGGCCTGATCCTGCTGCTGCAGTGGCTGTTTACCTATACGGCCATGATGCAGTCGCTATTCTCCACGGTCGCGTTGGAGCTGTCTGTCCTACTGCTGGCCCCCCTGGCAGGCGTGGTGGTTCTGCTGGTGCTGGAATTGGAGAAGCGCATAAGACGCCCCCAATAGGGGGATTGACGCCAAGGTAAAAAATGCTGTGTCATAGGTCGCAATATAAAAACGATAACTGTGTCACATTTCGTGCACGGTATAAGCGTCCCTGCGAGTGGCCTGTCCTGAGCAGGGGGCGAACCTGAAAACCAGCTGACGGATACTTATGGCTAGCATATATGGGGTTCAGCATCTGACGCAGGGGAGTCAGAGCCATGCTGGATCTTAAGAAACGGCTGCAGGAGATGCAGCACAAGCTGGGGCTGGACCTAGCGGAGTTGCGTCAGCGTATGGGACTGCTGGGTCTGAGTGACGCTGATCTCTCTGCCTTTGCCGGCCATGTCGGCCTGCTCGATACCCTGCATGACCGCTGTGTCGATGCGCTGCACGAGCATTTGCAGCGCTTCTCTGAACCTGCCGCAGTGCTCGCCCGCCCGGGTATGCTGTCGCTGTTGCGTGACCAGCAGTTGAGCTATTACCAGCAACTGCTGCGCGGTCCTTATGATCTGCAATATGCCCGCCTGCGCGTGCTGGTGGGGTTGCGCCACGAGCAGCAGCAAGTGGAACTCAAATGGTATCTGGGCGCCTACCATTTCTATCTTGATTTCATGCACCGTGAATTGAAAACCACCCTGGCGGACCAGCCCCAGCTTGCTGACAGTCTCTATGCCAGTTTGCTCAAGGTGGTGTTTTTCGATCTGAGCCTGGCAGTAGACACCTATAACGCAGCAGGCCGCATGGCCCTCGAAGACAGCGAAGCGCGTTATGCCCGGGCGGTGCGGGGCGCTAACGATGGGCTCTGGGAGTGGCATGTGGACGAGGACCGGCTGCAGTTGTCCGAGCGCTGGTTGAGCATGCTGGGTCTGGATGACAGCCATAGTCCCGTGACACTGCACGACTGGGCCGATTTGATGCCGCCTGGTCATCGCGAAAGCTTCCAGCAGGCGGTGACGCACCATCTGGAAGGGCGTCAGGCCTTTGTGCATGTGGAATGTCAGTTACGCAACCGCTGGGGCCAACTGCTCTGGGTGTTGATTCGTGGCGTGGTGTCCCGCGATAACCACGGGCAACTACTATTGGCTGGGTCGCAGACGGATATCAGTCAACGCAAGGCCGCCGAATCCGAGCTGGCCCACGCCTCGTTGCATGATCCGCTGACCGGCTTGCCCAACCGCCAGAGCATGAACGAGCTGCTGTTGCAGGCGCTGCAGCGCCAGGCCAAGCCGGGCGCACGGCATGCGGCCGTGCTTTTTATCGATCTGGACCGTTTCAAGCTGATAAACGACAGCATGGGCCACCACTGCGGCGATATGGTGCTGGTGCAGGTGGCCACGCGTATCGAGCGCTGCTTGCGCCCGGGCGATCATTTGTGCCGATTTGGCGGCGACGAATTCGTGGTGCTGCTTGACGATATGGCCGCGCCAACGGATGCGGAGCTGGTTGCCAAGCGGATCATGTCGACTCTGCATTACCCCATTATCATCAATTCCCGGCGCCTGAGTGTCAGCGCCAGTATCGGTGTGGCTGCGCTCAAGGGGCATGATCAGAAACAGGACGCCCTGCGCGAGGCGGATCTGGCCTTGTACCGGGCCAAGGCCTCCGGCAAGTCGCAACTGGCGCTTTACAGTGAAGGCTTGCAGCAGGAAGCGCACCACCGTCTGGAGCTTGAAAGCGCTCTGAGTGAAGCCTTACGGCGTGGCCAGTTCGAGATTTTTTATCAACCGATTGTCGAGGTCGCCGCCGGACGTTCGCGGGTGGTTGGTGTCGAGGCACTGCTGCGCTGGCCGGGCGGTTCCTGACCGGGCTGTTCTTCGAGAGCGAAGCGCATCTCGACCCGCGCCTT
>JBKBSI010000150.1:0-8351 GCA_046291745.1 Pseudomonas sp.
TACAGATCAAACGGGGGTGGTTTATGTACAAGCTGTGTTTTTACGTGCCGGACACGCACTGCGAGGCGGTCAAGCGCGCGGTGTTTGCCGCTGGGGGTGGGCGTATCGGTGACTACGACCATTGCTGCTGGCAGGTAATGGGCCAAGGTCAGTTCCGGCCATTGGCCGGCAGCACGCCCTTTCTGGGTAAGCAAGGAGAGGTGGAAGCGGTGGAGGAGTGGCGGGTGGAGTTGGTTTGTGACGATGGCCTGATTCGACCAGTGATCGAAGCGCTGATTGACGCCCATCCCTATGAAGAGCCAGCGTACGATTGCTGGCGGGTTAGCACCCTGGCGGATGTGTAATCAAGGTGGCCAACCCGCGAACGGGCCGGCCAGTGCAGATCAGCGTTTGCCGAATGGCTGTGGCTGCGGTGTGTCATTGGTGGATGGTGGCAACTGCGGCAGCACGAAGGCGGGCTGGTCGCCGGTCAGGGTTTTGAGGAAGGCGGTCATGTTATCGATATCTTCCTCTGCCAGCTCGCGACCCAGTTGCAGGCGGGCCATCAGGTCCACTGCGTCCTCCAGACGCCAGTAAGCGCCGTCATGGAAGTAGGGGTAGGTCAGTTCGACGTTGCGCAGAGTCGGCACCTTGAACGAGAAACGGTCGGCATCTTCCCCGGTTACGGCTATGCGGCCTTCTGCCGGATTGTCGGTGATGTAGGGCTTGACCACGCCCATGCGTTGGAAGGAGGTGCCGCCAGCGGCAGGACCGTTATGGCAGGCGGTGCAGCCGATCTCCTTGAAGGTCTGGTATCCGGCCAGTTCGTTGGCGCTAAGCGCTTCGTCGTCACCCTTGAGCCACAGGTCGAAGCGCGAGTTCGGGGTTACCAGGGTTTCCTCGAAAGCTGCGATAGCGTCTGTCACCTTGTCCAGATCAATGTCATCGGTGCCATAGATCTCGGCGAACTCACGGCGGTATTGTGGGATTGAGCGCAGTACGTCCAAAGCCAGAATATGCGTAGAGGCCATTTCCATTGGGTTGTCGATGGGGCCGGCGGCCTGCTCCTGCAAGGTCGCGGCGCGACCATCCCAGAACTGCGCAACGTTCATGCTCGAGTTGAGCACTGTGGGTGAGTTGATTGGTCCCTCTTGCCAATTGTGGCCGATGGAGGTTGGCAGGTTGTCGCTGCCGCCCATGCTCAGGTTGTGGCAGGAGTTACAGGAAATAAAGCCAGATCTGGACAGGCGTGGGTCGAAGAACAGCTTCTTGCCCAGTTCGACCTTCATTGGCTCGGTTATTTCGGCGGGCTCGATAGGTTGTATCGGTTCCTGGGTTTGGCGCTCGGCCAACGCGGGGGTTATCAGGCCGCTGCACAGCAGCAGACCAAGCAGAGTCTTTTTCATCACGGCAATCCTTCTTTTATGAAATGGCGCATGGGCCACAAGGCGGACGTTGTTCACGCCTATTGGGGAAAACTGTTATGAAAGAAGTGTGCCGGAGGGGGGTGAGGCTAGCCTTGACCCAGGTCAATCTTGGGGGCAAGGGCGTCAGTCGCAGGGTTCAAACGTTCAGGGGCGAATTTCTACCAGGGTGCCGTCGGGCACCATATCCCAGAGTTCACGCATTTCCGCATTGGTCAGGGCAATACAGCCGTTGGTCCAGTCCAGACCCTTGAAGAACCATTCGGGAAATTCTTCGTCGATGGGGGTGCCGTGAATCATGATCATGCCCCCAGGGTCGTCGCCGCGTTCGTAGGCTGCGGCACGGTCCTTGAGGTTGGGATAGTCCAGGTGCATGCTCAGATTGAACTGTGGGCTGTGATGCCGCCAGTCAATGGTATAGATGCCCTCCGGGGTGCGCTGATCACCCTGGCGCTGTTTGTGGCCAACGGGCTCGCGCCCCAGAGAAACGCGGTAGTGACGTATGACCTGGCCGTCGCTGATAACCTCAAGCCGCCGTTCGGACTTGATTACCAGCAACTTGTCGATAGCCGGTCCGGCCAGCGCCAGCGGGCTGGTTAGTAGCAGTAGTAGCAGAGCAAATACACGCATCAGCGGAGCTGGCGAGCCAGTGCAGGGTTGTAGCGAATGTCGCGAATCCGAATCGGGAAGTGCTCCGCCTGGCGGTCGGCAAAATACTGTTTCAGGGTTTTGCCCACAGTGGGGAAGGCCAACTGCTCCCAGGGGATTTCCGCTTCACTGAACAGGCGCACCTCAAGGCTCTCTTCTCCAGCAGCAAAGCTCTGGTCAACCAGTACGCCGCGAAAGAACATGTAAACCTGATTGATATGCGGCAGGTTGAACAGCATGTATAGCTGCTGTTCGCTGACTCTGGCTTGGGCCTCTTCCCAGGTTTCGCGCAGGGCGGCTTCTTCGGTGGTCTCGCCGTTTTCCATATAGCCCGCGGGCAACGTCCAGAAGCCATGGCGTGGTTCTATCGCCCGGCGGCACAGCAACACCTGATGTTCGTGGGTCACCAGGCAGCCAGCGACGATGCGCGGGTTCTGGTAGTGCACCGTATCGCAATGGGTACAGACAAAGCGTGTGCGGTTGTCGCCATTGGGGACGCGCTGGCTCACGGGCTGGCCGCAGTGGCTGCAGAACTTCATGGTTTATGACGTCTCATTCGGCAATCTGTTTGGCCTATCTTGCGGGGCATTTGGCGCCTCGGCAACTGGTTCTGTGTCAGTGATCATGACATTATTGGTAAAAACCAAAGAGGTACTCTGCATGCTGGATAAAATGCGCATGCGGGTTGGCGAATACCGGCCGCGACAGATCGAAACCGGGGGCATGCCGGAAGCCGGTGTGCTGATTCCCGTGACCAGTGTCGATCATCAGCCGGAGATCATACTGACCGTCCGCTCCCAGCGCCTGTCTACCCACTCTGGCGAGGTCGCCTTTCCTGGCGGTCGCCGTGACCCCGGTGACGTCGATCTGCGCTACACCGCCCTGCGTGAGACCCATGAGGAAATCGGCCTGGAGCCGGGTCTGGTGGATGTCATCGGCCCCATGGGCTCATTGGTCTCGCGCTACGGGATCAAGGTGACGCCCTTTGTGGGGGTGGTGCCTGATGTGTTTGAGCTGGTGCCCAGCAGTTACGAAATCGAGACTGTGTTCCGGGTGCCGGTGAGCTACTTCCTTGAAGACCAGCGCGAGATGACCCATCGCATAGACTACGAAGGGCGCAGTTGGTACGTCCCCAGTTACCGTTATGAAGGCCACAAAATCTGGGGCCTTACCGCCCTGATGTTGGTCGAATTCATGAATGTCGCCTTTGACGCCGACATTCCTCTGCATACGCCCTACGATGCAGAGCGCCAGGAGAAAACAAAATGAAGTACAGCCTTGGAAATGACCGTGTAGAAATGGCCGACGATGCCTGGATTGCCGATTCGGCAGCGGTAATCGGCAAGGTACGCCTGGATGCCGGGGCTAACGTATGGTTTGGCGCGGTGCTGCGCGGCGACATGGAACTGATCCATATCGGCGAGCACAGCAACGTACAGGATGGCGCGGTCATGCATACCGATACGGGCTACCCGTTGATTCTGGGCAAGGGCGTTACCGTTGGCCACAACGCCATGCTGCATGGCTGCAACGTGGGTGATTACAGCCTGGTGGGTATCAACGCGGTGGTGCTTAACGGTGCGAAAATCGGCAAGTACTGCATCATTGGCGCCAATGCGCTGGTGCCGGAAGGCAAGGAGATTCCCGACGGTTCCCTGGTAGTTGGCTCGCCGTGCAAGGTAGTACGGGAACTGAACGATCAGCAGAAGAAGATGCTGGAAGCCAGCGCCGCCCATTATGTGCACAACGCGCAGCGCTACCGCCGTGACCTGAAAGTGCAGGAAGACTGATGACGGCTGCGGTGCGCTCGCCTTGTATCGGCGTTTGTGCGCTGGACGAGCAGGATATCTGCACTGGCTGCCAGCGCACCGCAAGGGAGATAACGCTCTGGAGCAGGCTTTCTGACACCGAACGTCGCCAGGTGCTGTTACTCTGTGAGTCCAGGGCCAGAGACCAGGGCCTGTGGTTCGGCAAACCCATCGATTGAAGGAAGCGAGATATGGCGACTATAGGAACGCCCGGTTCGGATACGGCCACGCGGGTGCTGTTGCTCGGCGCTGGTGAGCTGGGCAAGGAGCTGGTTATCGAGCTACAGCGGCTGGGTTGCGAAACTATCGCCGTGGACCGCTACGAGCGGGCGCCAGCCATGCAGGTGGCACACCGCTCCCACGTGATCAACATGCTCGATGCTAGCCAGTTGCGCGAGATTATCGAGGTCGAGCAACCGGACTACATAGTGCCGGAGATCGAGGCCATCGCCACGCAGACCCTTATGGATATGGAAGCTGAAGGCTACAAGGTCATACCCACTGCCCGCGCCGCCTGGTTGACCATGGACCGGGAGGGTATCCGCCGCCTGGCGGCAGAAGAGTTGAAGTTGCCGACCTCCGCCTATCGGTTTGCCGATACCCTCGAGGAGTACGTCGAGGCGGTGGCGGCGATAGGGATGCCCTGCGTGGTCAAGCCGGTCATGAGTTCTTCTGGCAAGGGCCAATCACTGTTGCGCCGCGAAGAGGAGGTTCAGGCCGCCTGGGACTATGCACAATCCGGTGGACGAGCCGGGGAAGGGCGGGTAATCGTCGAGGGCTTTGTCGACTTTGACTACGAGATAACCCTGCTGACGGTGCGCCACCTGAATGGCACGGCCTTTTGTGAGCCGATAGGTCATCGCCAGGCCGGGGGGGACTACCAGGAGTCCTGGCAGCCGCAAACCATGACCGAAGCCGCGCTGGCCGAATCCCAGCGTATCGCGCTGGCGGTAACCGATGCCTTGGGCGGGCGTGGGCTGTTCGGCGTGGAGTTGTTCGTCAAGGATGATCAGGTGTGGTTCAGCGAAGTCTCGCCGCGCCCGCACGATACCGGCATGGTCACGCTGATCTCCCAGGATCTGTCTGAATTCGCTCTGCATGCCCGGGCGATTCTGGGTTTGCCGATACCGGCGATCCGTCAATTGGGCCCTTCTGCCTCGGCGGTGATCATGGTCCAGGGTAAGTCTGAAGCGGTCAGCTTTGGCAATCTGCAAAAGGCGCTGGATGAGCCGGATACCCAGCTACGCCTATTTGGCAAGCCCGAGGTGGATGGGCAGCGCCGCATGGGTGTGGCCCTGGCCACCGATGAGACCGTGGACGCAGCGCGCGAGAAAGCCATGCGCGTTGCCAGCGCGGTAGAGATCACGCTCTGAGTCGCTGGTGGTATGCGGCAGCGGCAGCCCTGCCGCTGCTCCTGCCCCAAGCCCTATGGGTAAAGCGCACAGCAATGCGCTTGCCCGATGCCGGACAACCCTGGCAGGGTCGGTTGTATCCCCCTGAAAACCGCGCTGGGCCGGGTGACGAGTGCTTCGGCGTTGCACCATTGCGGCTGTTGTTGATTGGCGAATCGACGGTCTCCGGGGTGGGTGTGACTGCCCAGCAACTGGCGCTGAGCGGTCAGTTAGCGGCCCAATTGAGCACGCGTATCGCCCGTCCCGTGAGTTGGCAGGCCTGTGGCCGCAACGGCGCTCGCGCGGTTGATTGTCTGCGCGAACTGCTGCCGCAGGTCTCTGAGCAGCCCTGGGATCTGGTAGTCGTTGTGCTAGGTGTGAATGATACTACCCATCTCACGCCCCGCCCCATTTGGCGCCGACAGATGCGTGAATTGATCGGCGCCTTTACCGGTTCGAGGGTTCATGTACTGGTCACGGCGGTGCCGCCGCTGGGCCTGTTCCGGGCTTTGCCCCAGCCCTTGCGCGCCTGGTTTGGTTTGCGCGCTGGATTGCTGGACAAGGATTTGAGCAGGCTGGCGCCGCAGCTGGGCGCCAGCCATGTAGCCTTTGATATGCCGTTTGAAGCGGATTGCCTGGCTGAGGACGGCTATCATCCGTCAGCGCTCGGTTACAGCCTGTGGGCCAGCGGGCTGGTGGCTGCTCTGGATCAGTCGGGTCGGCTGTCGGCGCTGTCGGCCTCGGCTTCGGCCGTCAGGGGCGAGTCGACCTGAACGTCGAGCTTGCGGTCCCAGACCCTGACGCTTTTGACCATATTGTCCTTGGTTTGCAGGATTTCCATCCGGTAGGAACCAATGGTCAGGCACACGCTGGTCTCTGGGATGCTCTCAAGCTGTTCGGTAATCAGGCCGTTAAGGGTTTTCGGCCCATCGGCGGGTAGCTTCCATTGCAACTGGCGGTTGATGGCGCGGATGGCGCTGGAGCCGTCGATTACCACGCGCCCGTCTTCCTGTGGATGGATGTCCTGGCTGGGCAGCAGCATGTCGGTAGTGAATTCGCCGACGATCTCCTCAAGAATATCCTCAAGAGTCACCAGGCCGATCACATCGCCGTATTCGTCAACCACTATGGCGATGCGGCGTTTCTGCTTCTGGAAGTTGAACAGCTGGGTATGCAGCGGGGTGCTTTCCGGCACGAAATAGGGCTCTTTGCAGGCAGCCTGCAGAGCATCCTTGGTCAATTCACCGCGGCTCAGCAAACGGGCAATGGAGCGCATATGGATAATGCCGGTGACATTGTTGATGTCGCCCTGGTATACCGGCAGACGGGTGTGGTGGCAGGTGCGCAATTGGCTGACGATGCTGGGCATCTCGTCTTCCATGTCGATGCCTACGGCTTCATTGCGCGGCACCATGATGTCGTTGACGGTCATCTTTTCCAGATCGAGGATACCCAGCAGCATGTTCTGACGGCTGCGGGTGATACCCAGTCCAGCCTCACGCACTACTGTGCGCAGTTCCTCGGTGCTCAATTGGTCGCCACTGACATCGCGGGTGTCGACACCGATCAGACGCAGCAACATGTTGCTGATCGCGCCGCAGACCCAGACTACCGGATACAGCACCTTTTGCAGCAGGTTGAGTATAAAGCTGGCGGGGAAGGCGATCAGTTCGGGGCGTAGTGCTGCCAGGGTTTTGGGGGTAATTTCACCAAAAATCAGAATAACGATGGTCAGGCCGATGGTGGCGATGGCGATCCCGGCCTCACCCCAGATCTGTACCGCCACCACAGTGGCGATGGAAGCGGCGAGAATATTGACGATATTGTTGCCGACCAGAATAGTGCCGAGCAGCCGGTCCGGGCGTTCTAGCAGCCGCGAGGCGCGCTTGGCCGCCTTGTTGCCTTCCTTGGTCAGGTGTTTGAGCCGGTAGCGGTTGAGACTCATCATGCTGGTTTCGGAACTGGAGAAGAACGCCGAGAGCACTATCAGTACCCCCAGGATCATCAACAGAAAGCTGGTATGCGCGTCGTTCAAGGGTCTACCTCAAGGGGCGTTGGAGAGCTGGCCATCACAGGGGAAGGAGAAACTCGCGGACCAGCTTGCTGCCGAAGTAGGCCAGTGCCAGAAGTAGAAAGCCCGCCAGCGTCCAGCGAATCGCGTTGCTGCCACGCCAGCCGCGGAAATAGCGACCCCAGAGCAAGATGCCGAACACTACCCAGGCCAGACAGGACAGCAGGGTCTTGTGCGCCACATTCTGGGCGAACATGTTGTCGAGAAACACGAAGCCGGAAATCAGCGCCAGGGTCAGCAGCAATTCGCCACAGAGCAGGAACTGGAACAGCAGCCGCTCCATGGTCTGCAGCGGCGGAAAGGTGCGGATAAAGCGTGTCGGGTGCTTGTGCTTGAGCTGATAGTTCTGGATTGCCAGCAGGCTGGCCTGGAAGGCAGCAATGGTCAGAATGCCGTAGGCCAGAATCGACAGCAGCACGTGGGCCACCAGAGTGCCTTCGGCTTCCACCATAACCTTGCCCTGGCCCGGCACCAGCCAGGCCAGCAGGCCGGTGACCAGTGCCAGCGGGAATAGGCCCAGCAGCAGGCTGGTCACCGGTGCCTTGAGGCTGGATAACAGAGTGATGGCAATTACCAGCCAGGCAATCAGCGAGGCGGTGTTGAAAAAGCCCAGCGACAAGCCCTGATCGGTGATCAGCAGCAGGTACAGGCTGGCAGCATGGGCAGCCAGCGCCAGCAGGCCAATCAGCCTGAGCAGATTGATATTGACTGCCAGGCGCTTGCCCAGGCAGCGCATCTGATAAACGCTGCCGCCCAGGTAAAGGATGGCGGCAAGCAGACTCGGGGTAAGGGCTGTCATACGTCCCTGCGGGATGAGAATCAGTAAAATCGAAGTGTGGCACAAGCTGAGCCGGGGTTAAAGCGCTTCCCTGTCATCCACTGGCGCTGCAGGGTATACTGCGGCGCTTGATAGCTTGACCCTCTGCGTCAGGGCACTGAAGCCCAGGAGACTGATTGATGTTTGAAAATCTTACCGAACGCCTGTCACACAGCCTGCAAGGTGTCACCGGGCGCGCCAAGCTTACTGAAG
>JBKBSI010000151.1:0-8230 GCA_046291745.1 Pseudomonas sp.
GCTGGATTGATCGAAAATATAGCGATTTTCCTCGTTGACCTTGGCCAGCATGCTGGCCGCGCCTGCGCCGTCAGTGCCGCGGATCAGCGCCTCGTAGGCGAATACCGAGCGGTCGCGAATATCGACTATGGGCTGGAAGGCCATGGTGAATTCAAAACACAGAGGGGTGTTTTCCTGGCAATCCTTGCACGGTTTGGGGATTTCTATTTTGCTCGTCATACAATGGGTCCGGTCATGGGTGCCTCGGGTATAGTGGGGCAGCCGCTCGGCGGCAACCTATGTATTGAAAATAGCATTTCCTGATTGCGGTGGGGGGATTAATGGCGAAAAACAAGCGTATGTACGGCTGCACCGAGTGCGGTGCGACCTTTACCAAATGGGCCGGGCAGTGCGGTGAGTGTCAGGCCTGGAACACGCTTGTGGAGACGCAGATTGATACCACTCCCACCGGTGGTCAGGCGTCTGCGGGAGCACGCGGTGGGCACTGGGCTGGCCAGCTTTCGGAAGTGCGCACGCTGGCTGATGTGTCTACCGAAGAAGTGCCGCGCCAGCCCAGCGGTTCTTCCGAACTGGATCGGGTACTGGGTGGTGGTCTGGTGGCCGGGTCGGTAGTATTGATTGGCGGCGATCCGGGTATTGGCAAGTCGACCATACTGTTGCAGACGCTGTGCCAACTGGCTGAAAGCATGCCAGCCCTATATGTGACAGGCGAGGAGTCGCAGCAACAGGTGGCCATGCGCGCACGACGCTTGGGTCTGCCGGACGACAAGCTCAAGGTCATGACCGAAACCTGCATAGAAAGCATTATTGC
The DNA here is from genome assembly GCA_046291745.1 of Pseudomonas sp. Taxonomy (GTDB): domain Bacteria; phylum Pseudomonadota; class Gammaproteobacteria; order Pseudomonadales; family Pseudomonadaceae; genus Halopseudomonas. The sequence goes on from JBKBSI010000151.1 coordinate 812, forward strand.
CACCGCCCGCCACAACAAGCCGCGGGTCATGGTAGTGGATTCGATTCAGACCATTTTTACCGAGCAACTGCAGTCAGCGCCGGGCGGTGTCGCCCAGGTCCGCGAGAGCGCTGCCTTGCTGGTGCGCTATGCCAAGCAGAGTGGCACCGCGATATTCCTGGTTGGTCATGTGACCAAGGAGGGTTCACTGGCCGGTCCGCGGGTGCTGGAGCACATGGTTGATACGGTGCTGTATTTTGAGGGTGAGTCCGACGGTCGGTTGCGGATGTTGCGCGCGGTGAAAAATCGCTTCGGCGCAGTAAACGAACTGGGTGTGTTCGCCATGACCGACAAGGGGCTCAAGGAAGTCTCCAATCCCTCGGCAATTTTTCTCTCACGCTACGACACGCCGATTCCGGGTAGTGTGGTCATGTCCACATGGGAGGGCTCGCGACCCATGCTGGTCGAGGTGCAGGCGTTAGTGGATACCAGCCATCTGGGCAACCCGCGGCGTGTCACGCTCGGGCTGGATCAGAATCGCCTGGCGATGTTGCTGGCGGTGCTGCACCGGCATGGCGGCGTGGCGACCTATGACCAGGATGTGTTCGTCAACGTGGTCGGCGGGGTCAAGGTGCTGGAAACAGCGGTGGACCTGGCCTTGCTGGCAGCGGTGATGTCGAGTTTGCGGAATCGGCCGTTACCCATGGATCTGGTGGTATTCGGCGAGTTGGGGCTGTCTGGCGAGATTCGTCCGGTACCCAGCGGTCAGGAAAGGCTCAAGGAGGCGGCCAAACACGGTTTTACCCGGGCTATTGTGCCCAAGGCCAATGCGCCGAAGGAATCGCCCAAGGGCATGCAGGTGATAGCCGTAACGCGCCTGGATGAGGCGCTGACGGCTATATTTGATTAGTGCATCTTCGCTACAGCAAGCCGCGCAACTCACGCTCAAGCAGGGCTTCATCACCGGTGTTCAGCGCCACCAGGCGCTTGAGGTGGCTGATGGAGTCGAGGTCGATATGATCGCACTCAAACCCCAGTAAACCCTCTTCGGCATGCGCCAGATGCACATCCATACGGATCTGGCTGCCGGCCGCAAGTTGAATGACTGCGCTGAATGGGGTGCCCGGGCGTGCTGCGGCCCAACCTTCCGGTTCGATGACCAGCAGGCCGCGCAGGGAAATGTCGACCAACTGCACGGCAATGCTCCAGTCGTCCTGCAGCAAAGTGGTCTGCGCATCAAAGGGGATGCGGGTAAAACGGCGTCGGTCATCAGTCATGCAACCACTCCCGGCATTGAGCCAATACACTTACTATAGCTGTTATTTGTCGGGTCAAACGACACCCTGGGCCAGCATGGCGTCGGCTACCTTGACGAATCCGGCAATGTTGGCGCCTTTTACGTAGTCGATATAGTCATCGTTCTCGCGGCCATACTCTTCGCAGGCTTGGTGGATGCATTGCATGATCTCGCGCAGCCGCTCGTCAACTTGCGCGGCAGGCCAATGTAGGCGCATGGCGTTCTGCGACATTTCCAGTCCGCTGACGGCCACCCCTCCTGCATTGGCGGCCTTGCCTGGTGCGTAGAGCATTTTTGCCTGTTGGAAAATATCAATGGCTTCCAAGGTGCAAGGCATATTGGCACCTTCTACTACACACAGGCAGCCGTTATCTTTGAGCTGCTGAGCATCGGCAGCCTGAAGCTCGTTCTGGGTGGCGCAGGGCATGGCGATAGTACATTCCAGATGCCAGGGCGTGCGATTGCGCAGGAACGTCAGGCCGGGCTGATTACCGAGCTCCTCCAGGCGGCCGCGGCGCTGGTTTTTCAGGTCATGTACCTGCTGCCACTGCTCAAGACTGAAACCGTCGGAGCAATGCAGCGTGCCACCCGAGTCGGATAGCGAGATGACTTTGCCGCCCAGCTCGATGATCTTGCGCGCTGCATACTGGGCCACATTGCCAGAGCCGGAAATGCATACGCGCTGATCCTGGATGCTGCGTCCCTGCTGGCAGAGCATTTCCGCACAGAAGTACACGCAGCCGTAGCCCGTGGCCTCTGGCCTGATCAGACTGCCGCCATAGGTTGGTCCCTTGCCGGTGAGTACCGAGGTAAAGGCATTATTCAGACGTTTGTATTGGCCATAGAGAAAGCCGATTTCGCGGGCGCCGACGCCGATATCGCCAGCCGGTACATCCACCGTCTCGCCAATATGCCGCGACAGCTCGGTCATGAATGACTGGCAGAAGCGCATTACCTCGGCATCGCTCTTGCCCTTGGGATCGAAATCAGAACCACCCTTGCCACCGCCCATGGGCAAAGTGGTCAGTGCGTTCTTGAACACCTGCTCAAAAGCCAGGAACTTGAGCACACCCAGGTTGACCGTAGGGTGGAAGCGCAGCCCACCCTTGTAGGGGCCGATGGCGCTGCTCATCTGTACCCGGTAGCCGCGGTTTACCCGTACCTTGCCGCTGTCGTCGACCCAGGAAACGCGAAACAGAATGGTGCGTTCGGGCTCCAGCAGTCGTTCGACCAGACCACTGTTGAGGTACTTGGGGTTCGCTTCCATAAAGGGCCAGAGAGTACTCAGAACCTCTTCAACGGCCTGGTGAAATTCAGGCTGGTCGGGGTCGCGGAGTTTCAGGTGGGCCAGGCAGGCGTCCAGGGTATCGGTCATCGGGTTCACTTGTAATGGTTTGATATCGGCTACAGCGGCGCAGTAGCAAGGCGCTTGTGTGTAAGGGTATGACGGCGTTTCAGCCTCTGTGTTCCGGTGTCGGCTAGGTGCGTTGCTGCGGCGGGGGTTTGAGTCCGCCGCAGCAACGGGGGTCAGGCGAGTTTCTTGTAACGCACTCGGTGTGGCTGGGCTGCTGCTTCGCCAAGGCGTTTCTTGCGGTCGGCCTCGAATTCGGTGTAGTTGCCTTCGAAGAAGTTTACCTTGCCCTCGTCCTCGTAAGAGAGGATGTGGGTGGCAATACGGTCGAGGAACCAGCGATCGTGCGAGATAACAATGGCTGAGCCGGGGAAGTCCAGCAGGGCTTCCTCGAGGGCGCGCAGGGTTTCTACGTCCAGATCGTTGGATGGTTCATCGAGCAGCAATACGTTGGCACCCTGTTTCAGGGTCAGAGCCATGTGCAGACGGCCGCGCTCACCACCGGAGAGGTCCTTGACGAACTTCTGCTGGTCGGCGCCCTTGAAGTTGAAGCGCCCGACGTAGCCGCGTGAAGGAACTTCGTAGTTGCCTACCTTGATCATGTCGAAACCGTCGGAAACTTGCTCCCATACGGTCTTGTTGCCGTCCAGTTCGTCACGGCTCTGGTCGACGCTGGCGATTTTGACTGTGTCACCGATAACGATGCTGCCGCTATCGGGCTGTTCTTTGCCGGTAATCATGCGGAACAGCGTGGATTTGCCCGCGCCGTTACCACCGATCACCCCGATGATTGCGCCCTTGGGCACGGCGAAGCTCAAATCGTCGATCAGTACGCGGTCGCCGTAACCCTTGCCGACGTTGTTGAATTCGATGACCTTGTCACCCAGACGCGGGCCAGCGGGAATGTAGATCTCGTTGGTTTCGCTGCGCTTCTGAAATTCCTGGGATTGCAGCTCTTCAAAGCGTTGCAGGCGCGCCTTGGATTTCGACTGACGGCCCTTGGCACCCTGGCGAACCCACTCGAGTTCGGCCTTCATCGCCTTGGAGTGCGAAGACTCCTGCTTGGCTTCCTGAGCCAGACGTGCGGCCTTGGACTCCAGCCACTGGGAGTAATTGCCTTCGAAGGGGATACCATGACCACGGTCAAGTTCAAGAATCCAGCCGGCGACGTTATCCAGGAAGTAACGGTCGTGGGTGATGGCTACCACGGTGCCGGGGAAGTCATGCAGGAAGTGCTCAAGCCAGGCAACGGAGTCGGCGTCCAGGTGGTTGGTTGGCTCGTCGAGTAGCAGCATGTCGGGGGCGGAAAGCAGCAGGCGGCACAGGGCCACACGGCGTTTTTCACCACCGGAAAGGTGTTCGATGCTGGCGTCCCATGGTGGCAGACGCAGGGCATCGGCAGCTACTTCCAGTTGGCGTTCCAGATTGTGGCCGTCACCGGCCTGCAGAATGGCCTCGAGCTTGGCCTGCTCGGCGGCCAGGGCATCAAAGTCGGCATCGGGTTCAGCATAGGCGGCATACACCTCGTCGAGACGCGCCTGGGCCTGTTTGATCTCACCCACCGCCTCTTCGACTATATCGCGTACGGTCTTGCCTGGATCCAGTTCCGGTTCCTGCGGCAGGTAACCGATCTTGATGCCGGGCATGGGCCGGGCTTCACCTTCGATCTCGGTATCGACGCCGGCCATGATCCGCAGCAGCGTGGACTTGCCCGAACCGTTGAGACCCAGTACGCCGATCTTGGCGCCAGGGAAAAAGGACAGGGATATGTCCTTGAGAATCTTGTTCTTGGGGGGCACTACCTTGCCCACTCGGTGCATGCTGTAGACGTATTGAGCCATGGAGCGAAAATCCGGTAAATAGAGAAGGAACTGGAACCCCAGCCAGTGCGGCGCAAAGGGTTGCATAAAGTGCTGGCAAGGCTAGCTGAACTGGCGCTTCAGGGCAAATTTGCTGAGCATTTGCGGCAAGGATCGTTTGTTCCGCTGCAGTTCTGATGGCATGCTTGGCCGCTACAACGGTTTTGGCAAGTGAGCGACTTGAATAATAACAATACACCCATCCAGAAAGTGGCCGCAGAGCCAGATCATATTCGACCCGCGGACGAATGGCGTCCGGTCGGCGTCAGTCTGGTGCTGGTGGCGGTTGCAGGCCTGCTGTTGACCTTTTTCATGGTCTGGCAGGCCTGGCAGGATTTCCACGTGTTGCGCCTGCAGCATGAGGTTCAGGTGGAGGAGTCGGTCTGGCTGACCGCCAGTCAGATCGGTCTGAACCTGGAGGTCAAGTCGCTGGCCATTGCCACCTTGCTCGATAGCCTGCATGCGCAGGCGCCAGAACAGACTTTGGCGTCGGTAGAAGCCCTGTTGCCTGGTCTGCGTACTATTAGCCCGGCGAGCACCCTGCAGCCACACATGCAGTTGCCGGCACCCACCTGGATGCCTTCGGTGCGCAGCCTCAGTTTAAGCGGTCAGGCCTATGTCCTGGACTCGGATCCGACCCGTGGCCTGTTGTTGTGGGTGGTCGCCAGCCAGCGCCCCGGGCATTTCTGGGTGCTTGAGGTGGATGACCGGGATATTTCCGGACTGGTTTCTGCGCAGCCCGCCCAGGGCTATGTGTGGTTGCTCGAAGATGCAGGTCGGGCGCGAGTGCTGGCGCGACAGCAGGGCGAACGACTGGTGTATCTGGATAACAAGGCCATGACCACCCACGAACGCCAGCAGGTTATCGTCAGCGCGCCGGTGGATGGCAGTCTGTGGCAGGTGCGTGGGCTGGTCGAGCCCGGCTACTACATGCAGAGCCTGGGGCAGGTGGTCAAGTTCAAGGTGCTGCTACTGCTGGGCTTCATATCCGTATTGTTGATGGTGGTCTGGATCATTGCCCGGATGCGCCGCGCCAACCGGCGCCTGCTGGCCCATACCCAGGCCTTTTGCCAGACCGCTGAAGATACCGAGCGGCGCTATCAGGATGTGTTTCAGGGTGTCGGTGTGGCGCTGTGTCAGCTCAATCTGGCCGGTCTGCGTGATCGCCTGATACGTGAGGGCATTACCAGTCAGGCCAGTCTGGACGATTGGCTCGAACGAAATGTGGCAGATCATGCCGAGTTGCTGCGTTGTGTGGAGGTGTTGGATGCCAACCAGGTAACCCTTGATCTGCTGGCGCTGGAGTCTATCGCCGGTCTGGAAGGCATGCTGCACCGCGCTGAACGGATTCGCCCAGGCACGGCGCGCTACAAGCTGATCCTGGCAGTGATAAATCGTGATGCGCGGCTGGAGATGGAAACACCCCTGCGTGCCGGTAACGGCGCTGTGCGATACGTCTGGGTGATCATGCGTTTGCCGGAGAAGGTCGAGGACTATCACGCGGTAACCGTGAGCATGTCGGACATCACTGGGCGCAGACGTATCGAGCTGTCGATGGTCGAGCGTGAGCGCTTCTGGGCCGGTGTGCTCAAGGCGGTGCCGGATGTGGTATTCATCAAGGACATGCAGCGCCAGAAGTTCGTTTACAGCAACCGTCCCCTGGCGCAGTTGCTGGGTTATAAAGAAGATGACCCCGAGGTGCAGGGTGATGACTATCGTGACCGCCTGCTGCACCCCGATGACGTCGAGTCGATGCATATCAACCGCAGTCTGCAGCAGGTGCTCTCGGATGAAAGTGTACTGGAGAGCAAGATACGCTGGCGCCACCGCGATGGCAGTTGGCATTCCTTCAGCTTGCGGGTCAAGGTGTTGTCCCGGCTGCCGGATGGCCGGGTCAAGCAACTGATTGGCGTGACTCGGGACATTACCGAGCAGAGTCAGGCCACGGAACAGCTGAAAACCAGCGAACAGCGCTATCGCCTGCTGGCAGAAAATATCAGCGATGTAATCTGGTCCACCGATACGCAGTTCAAGCTGAGCTATATAAGCCCGTCGGTTACCTCGCTGCTTGGCTATACCCCGGAGTTCCTTATTGAAAAAGGCTTCAATGAGATAGTCGCAGGTAGCGAATACGGGCGCTTCATGAGCGCGGTATTGCGTGAACTGAGTCCGCTGGTAGGTGATCCGGTTGCGGCCAGGCGTCTGCGCGAAGAGGGCTTTTACCGGCAAATCACCTTTGACTGCATCAAGGCCGACGGCCACAAGTGCCCGTCCGAACTGCGGCTGTCGCTGATGTGGGGTGCCGACGGCGACTTTCTCGGGTTGCTTGGCATCGCCCGCGATATTACCGAGCAGCGGCGCACGGAAAACCGTCTGCGCATGGCGGCTACGGTATTTGAAAACACCACCGGCGCCATTCTGGTTACCGATCCGGCAGGCTATGTGGTGCAGGTCAACGAGAACTTCTCCCAGATTACCGGCTACAGCGCTGATGAAGTGATTGACCAGTTGCCGACTATTCTGGCCTCGGATGTCCACGACGAGCGTTTTTACCCGGACATCATGCGTACCCTTCGCGAACAGGGGCGTTGGGAAGGAGAGATCTGGCAGAAGCGCAAGAATGGCGAGGAGTTCCCCGCCTGGGCCGGTATCACTGCCGTGCACGATAATGAAGATGACCTGGTCAGCTATGTCTGCTTCTTCGTCGATATCAGTGAGCGCAAGGCCAGTGAAGCGCGTATCGAGAGTCTGGCCTATTACGACGGACTTACCGGATTACCTAATCGCACGCTGTTCCAGGACCGGCTGAAAACTGCATTGCAGCAGGCCGAGCGGCGCAATGAGTGGGTTGCGGTACTGTTTCTGGATCTGGACCGCTTCAAGCCGATTAACGACACCCTCGGCCATGCCGCAGGGGATGCGATGCTGCGCGA
>JBKBSI010000152.1:0-8188 GCA_046291745.1 Pseudomonas sp.
CACCTGGTTCGGGTAGTCGGAGCGACCAGTTGCCATGATCACGTCGGGACGCGAGGCATGAGCCAGCGCAGGATCAATCTCCGGATCAGGGTTGGAGCAGGCGAAGACGATGGGGTTTTCAGCCATCAGCTTCAGCTCAGCCGGTTGCAGCAGGTTCGGGCCCGAGAGACCAACAAACACATCTGCACCCTTCATGGCATCAGCCAGAGTACGCTTGTCGGTTTCAGTGGCGAAGATCGCCTTGTATTCGTTCAGATCGTCACGACCAGCGTGAATCACGCCCTTGCGGTCGAGCATATAGATGTTTTCGACCTTGCAGCCCATGCTGACCAGCAGCTTCATACAGGCAATGGCGGCGGCGCCAGCACCCAGACAAACGATCTTGGCATCTTCCAGAGTCTTGTCAGCCAGCTCCAGCGCATTGATCATCGCGGCAGCGGTAACAATGGCGGTGCCGTGCTGGTCATCGTGGAAAATCGGAATGTCACACTGCTCGATCAGCGCGCGCTCGATCTCAAAGCACTCAGGCGCCTTGATATCTTCCAGGTTGATGCCACCGAAGGTGCAGGAGATACGCTTGACGGTGTCGATGAAAGCCTGGGGGCTTTCAGATTCAACTTCGATATCGAAAACGTCGATACCGGCGAAGCGCTTGAACAAAACGCCCTTGCCTTCCATTACCGGCTTGCTAGCCAATGGACCGAGGTTACCGAGACCCAGAATGGCAGTGCCATCTGAAATCACCGCAACCAGGTTGCCCTTGCCGGTGTATTTGTATGCATTCAGCGGATCTTTTGCGATCTCACGGACCGGCTCGGCCACGCCTGGGCTATAGGCCAGTGCCAGATCACGGGCTGTCGCAGTAGGCTTGGTCAGTTCAACGCTCAGCTTGCCCGGACGCGGGTTTGCATGATAGTCGAGTGCATCGGTTCTCAAATCAGACATGTTCAGTTTTCCGGTCAAGTTGCTTATGCGGGCGTAGGAGAATACAGAAAAGCGCTTAGCCGAACAAGATCATTCATAAGATCAATGTCAAGGACATTATCTTACAACTTTGAGCCATTGCCCGGCCTGCGGCTGTCCGTCTGGCCACTGCCCGTTGAGCAAGCGCAGACGTGCTTCGGCCTCATCACCTAGCGGGCTGCCCTTGGCCAGGCCAGCGTAGGTATCACCCCTGCGCACCTGCACCAGGCGAATGCGCAAAGGCTCGGCGTTTTTCTTGTCCACAGCACTCAAGCCTCTGAAACTGCGGATGGTCTGAACGAACTGGTCATCATAGAGCTCTAGCGGGCCTCGACCACGGAAGGCACCGACAAACAGAAAGGCCTGATCACCACGGACTATCGCCGCTACGCGCCGGGCATTGTCGCCAGGAATGGTTGCCATGAAGCCCTGAAAACCGGAGCCACTGAACGCCTGGTCCTGGGTCAGACGCTGCTTGCCGACGCGGCTACGCAGCAGCTCTTCAGCGGTAATAGTGCGTCCTCCGAGATTCTCCAGGGTCAGCGCTATAAAGCCCTGCTCATCCGGCGTATGCGCTAGCAGCACACTGGGACGATTGATGATGACCCAGTCCTTGGGGTATTCGAGCCGCATGTTCAAATCGCTGTGCAGGAACTGTCGACCACGGATCACCCCCTGTGCCGGACTGTCGCCGTAGATCATGCCATCGAGCATTTTCAGATATTCATCCCGACCAACACGCTGGCTATTGCCCGTAGACAGGCTCTGAGCCTGGGCCACCACCTGCTGCAAGCGCTGGTCGTGAGTGGGGTGTGTGGCAAAGAGTCCGTGGTAGCTCTCCACTTGCCTGCCCTGCGCAGCCGCACGCTGTTTTGAAAAACTATCCTGGTCCTTGAGCGCACCAATGACGTCCAGCACCGCATCCGGACGATAACCGGTACGTGCCAGGTATTCTGCTCCCAGGCCGTCAGCCTCGAGCTCCATATCGCGACCATAGCCCCGCACCATGGCGGTACCCAGCATATTGCTCATATCACCCATCGCCGGCATACCCGTACCAATGGTCACAAGCTGTCCGAGCAGACCGGTACTCATGGCTATGCTCTGCTGCCGCACCCCGTGGCGCGCCGTCACGTGACCTATCTCGTGACCGAGCACAGCAGCCATCTGCGCCTCGCTATTCAGGTAGCCCAGCAGACCGCGATTGATATAGATGTGCCCTCCAGGCAGGGCAAAGGCGTTGATATCCGGCGAATCCACCACCTTGAATTGGTAGGGAATATTGTTGCGGTGACTCTCGCGCGCCAGTTGCTCGCCGATGCGCTGCACATAGGCCTGCAGCTTGGGGTCCTCGAGCATGCTCATTTGCTGGGCGATCTGCTCACTGGCCTGACGCCCAAGGGCCATTTCCTGGGCCTCGGACATCATCACGAAGTCCTTCTTGCCCGTTACCGGATTGGCTGCACAGCCGCCAAGCACCAGTACGGCCAGAATAAGCATCAGCAGACGAGGCGACATCATTTGATCTCCAGCATTGAAGGATGACGCATTGGCAACATGAAGGGCTTGTGCCCAGGCCTGAGACTGCGCTGGCCGCGCCGGTCAATAATCCAGCCGCGCACTTCCAGTTGTCGCCCCTTCCAGGACGCGGGGGAGCCCCCAGGGAATAATCTGCGCTCATCCTCAGCAATGCGCAACACCAGCGGACCATCCAGCTCTAGCCAGAGATAACCACCCGCTTCGTTGGCTGCCACCACCTGTCCGGCCACCACCGCAAAACCACCCTCTTTCACCTGCCCGGCAGACAGCACTGGCGAGCCGCCCCATAGCCCAAGCTGCGACTGCCGCGCCTGACGTTCAGCCGCCCTGTGGCAATCAACCAAAGCAGTATTTGGCGGTACTGCCAGGGCAAAACCCAATCCCTCAGCGAGCAATTGCGCTTCAATATTCTGGCCATCAGCCGCATACAGATGACCGAGGGTTCGCCCGTACCTGTCCTGAGCCTGCTCACCCAGGTACAAGCGCAGCCCCGGCTCCTGGACCAACTGTTCAAGACGCTTTTTTGCGGCCTGGGCAAAGGGTTGAGAGGGCTCGCCGCGGCGGCCTATTTCCGGCGTATCCACGCCAATCAAGCGCACCCGCCGACGGTCGCTCAATTCCAGCGTATCGCCGTCAATAACAAAGCGACTGCTGACTGCCTCCCCTTTGCCCGGAGCCTGGCACTCGTCGGCATACAGCGGCGGCGCCAGCAGCCAGACAACAAAAAAGGCGCCCCGAAGGAGCGCCTTTTTCTTGCCTTGCACTGCGGCCATCACTTGCGCGAGGCCCGGCATGGGTATTACTTGGAGCTGACAGCGCCGAAACGCTGCTTGAAGCGCTCGATACGACCGCCGGTGTCCAGCATCTTCTGCTTACCGGTGTAGAACGGGTGGCACTCGGAGCAGACGTCCAGGTGGATGCCGCTTTTCAGCGTTGAACGGGTCTTGATCACGTTGCCGCAGCTGCAGGTGGCTTCGATTTCCTGGTACGCAGGATGCAAATCAGCTTTCATGGTAAATCCTCTGTATTGGTGCCGCCACCGGACCGACTTGATCTGGCACCGCACGCTGTGGTGGTCTGCTGGTCAGGTGCACATGCACAAGGACCGTAAAATAGGCCGGGGATGATACCAGAATCCACTGCCGACGCAAGTATCCTGCGCTAGCATGCAGAATGCTAAGATGCTGCCACACACTTAGGGAGCAACATGTGTCCGGACCGATACTGCAGGTAGCCCTGCCCTCACCCCTGCGCCGCCTGTTCGACTACCGCCCCCCAAGTGGCGTGCGGAACGAAGATCTGTGCGTGGGCCAGCGCGTGCGCGTGCCTTTCGGTCAGCGCCAGATGGTCGGTGTGATCGCCGGGCTCAGCGACAGCTCCGAGGTCCCTGCGGGCAAACTCAAACGCGCGCTCGAGCTGATCGACCTGCAGCCGCTGCTGCCTGACACCCTGTGGAAACTCTGCTGCTGGACCGCCAGCTATTATCAGCACGGCCTGGGCGACACCCTGGGCTGCGCGCTCCCTACCTTGCTACGCCAAGGCGAAGCAGCCCTGGCGCGCCAGGACCAACTGTGGCAATTGCTGCCCGGCGCCTACCCCGAACACCCGGCCATCAGCCGAGCGGCGAAGCAGAAGCAGGCGGTGCAGATCCTGGCCAAACATCCGCACGGCCTGTCCCACGCGCTGATCAGCCAATGGGGACTGAGCAAGGATTGCCTTGATGCCCTGGAGCGCAAGGGACTGGTGCAACGCATCAGCCAGTCACAGCATCACAGCGCCGAGCCTCTACCACTGTTAAGCGAAGCCCCGCTGCAAGCCAATAGCGAGCAGCGGGCTGCCCTGACGACAATAGCTGCAGGCCAGGGCTTCAACGCCTGGCTACTGGACGGCGTGACCGGCAGCGGCAAGACCGAGGTCTATCTGCAGGCCATCGAGCAGTGCCTTGCCCGCGGCCAGCAGGTATTGGTGCTGATTCCCGAAATCGGCCTGACGCCGCAAACCATGCAGCGCTTCCAGCGCCGTTTCAGCATCCCGGTAGTCATCCTGCATTCTGGCCTGAACGACCGCGAACGGCTGGACGCCTGGGTTGCCGCCCGGGATGGCGAAGCGCGTATCGTCATCGGCACGCGCTCGGCAATCTTCACCCCCCTGGCCCAACCCGGCCTTATTATTGTCGACGAGGAGCACGACCTGTCTTTCAAGCAGCAGGAGGGGCTGCGCTACAACGCTCGGGATCTGGCGGTCTACCGTGCCAGACTGGAACAGGTCGGCATTATTCTCGGCTCCGCCACACCCTCACTGGAAAGCCTGTATAACGTCAGCCGCAACCGTTACCAGTTGCTGCGCCTGACCCAGCGCGCCGGCAACGCCAAGCCGCCAAGCTTCCAGTGCATCGATATACGTAGCCGCAAGCTGGAGGCGGGACTCTGTCGCCCGATGGTCGATGTCATCGGTCAGCACCTGAAGAAGGGTAACCAGGTACTGGTGTTCATCAACCGCCGCGGCTTCGCGCCAACGCTGATGTGTCACGATTGCGGCTGGATTGCCGATTGCCAGCGCTGCGACGCACGCATGACCGTGCACCAGACACCCCCACGCCTGCACTGCCACCACTGCGACAGCCAGCGGCCCATGGACCGCCAGTGCCCGAAATGCCATAGCAAGGACTTGCGGCCCCTGGGCGCTGGAACCGAGCGTACCGAAGAATATCTGACCCAGCAGTTTCCCGACTTTCCGGTGCTGCGCATCGACCGCGAAAGCATGGCCCGTAAGCAGGCCATGCAGAGCATGCTCGCACGTATACACAGTGGCGCGCCTTGCCTGCTGGTCGGCACCCAGATGTTGGCCAAAGGTCACCACTTTCCCGATGTGACCCTGGTCGCGGTGCTGGACGCCGATGGCGGCCTGTTCTCCGCCGATTTTCGCGGCGCCGAACGCATGGCGCAGTTGATCACCCAGGTAGCTGGGCGCGCCGGGCGTGCGGAAAAACCCGGACAGGTGCTGATTCAGACGCATATGGCTGAACACCCGCTGCTGATTAACTTGACCGAGAAGGGCTACCCGGCGATCGCCGAACTGGAGCTGGAGGCGCGCGGCAAGGCTGGCCTGCCGCCGTACAGTTTTATTGCGCTACTGCGCGCAGAAGCCAATAACGCCAGCTTGGCCAATCAGTTTCTGGAATCGGCATGTGAACTGGCTGAGAACCTGAGCGAGCAGCTTGGGCTCCAGCACCTCGACCTGCTTGGCCCCGTGCCCTCGCCCATGGAGCGCCGCGCCGGACGCTATCGTGCGCAACTACTGCTGATGGCCAACCAGCGCTCGACCCTGCACCAACTGCTACAGCAATGGCTGCCGCAACTGGAGAGCCATGCACTGGCGCGCAAGGTACGCTGGTCGATAGATGTTGACCCGCTGGACATGTTTTAAGGAATTGTTCAGCGTTTCCTTCACCATTTGGCATCCAGCCGCTTAACGCGGATAATGCCGGGTTTTCTACAGGCCTTTGCCGGACACCTACGTAATCATGAAGAATCTTATCAGTCAGCTGCTGGCCAGCGCCGTTACCAGCCTCAAGCAGCAGGGCACGCTCGCCGACGACGTGCAACCTTCCATCCAGGTGGAAATCGCCCGCGACAAGAGCCATGGCGACTTTGCCAGCAATCTGGCCATGACCCTGGCCAAGTCCGCCCGCATGAAGCCCCGGGACCTGGCCGAGCAACTGGTTGCCGCCCTGCCCGCGCATGCCGCGATTGCCGAAGTGAACATTGCCGGACCGGGCTTTATCAATTTCTTCCAGGACCGTCAGTGGCTGGCGAGCAATCTTGACCAGGCGCTGGCTGATGCGCGTCTGGCCGTAGCCCCTGCCACTAGCCCACAAACCGTAGTGGTGGACTACTCATCGCCGAATCTGGCCAAGGAGATGCACGTTGGCCACCTGCGCTCGACCATCATCGGCGATGCCGTGGTACGTGTGCTCGAGCACCTGGGCCACAAGGTGGTAAGACAGAACCACGTCGGCGACTGGGGCACCCAGTTCGGCATGCTACTGGCCTATCTGGAAGAACAAAGCGTGGACGCCGAAGCCGAACTAGCGGACCTGGAGAATTTCTACCGGCAGGCCAAGCAGCGTTTCGACGAGAGTCCCGAGTTTGCCGACCGCGCACGTGAGCGAGTGGTGCAACTGCAGGCTGGCGATCCCGCCTGCCTGGCCCTCTGGGAGCGCTTCAATCGCATCTCACTGGGCCATTGCCAGGCCGTATATGAGCGTCTCGGCGTCAGCCTCAGCACCAGCGACGTACGCGGCGAAAGCGCCTACAACGACCAGCTCGCCAGCGTGGTAGAAGCCCTGCAGGCCAAGGGGCTGTTGACTGAGAGCCAGGGCGCCCGCTGCGTGTTTCTCGACGACTTCAAAAATGCCGAGGGCAATCCGCTGCCAGTCATTATTCAGAAGGCAGGCGGCGGCTATCTGTACGCCACCAGTGATCTGGCCGCAATGCGCTACCGACATGAGCAACTGCATGCCGACCGCGTGCTGTACTTTGTCGACCAGCGCCAGGCACTGCATTTCCAGCAGGTATTTGCCGTCGCCAGGCTGGCCGGGTTCGTCCCCCAGGACATGCAGCTGGAGCATATGGGCTTCGGCACCATGAACGGCGCGGACGGCAAACCCTTTAAGACCCGCGATGGCGGCACAGTGAAACTGGTCGACCTGTTGGATGAGGCGGAAGAGCGAGCCTACCAGTTAGTAGCGCAGAAGAACCCCGAGCTGGACGCCCAGGAGCTGCGCCAAATTGGCCGCGCGGTAGGCATTGGCGCCGTCAAGTACGCGGATCTGTCGAAACACCGCAGCAGCGACTACAACTTCAACTTCGAGCTGATGCTCAGCTTCGAGGGCAACACCGCGCCTTACCTCATGTATGCCTACACCCGGGTAGCCAGCGTGTTTCGCAAGCTTGAGCGCAGCATGCAACAGGTCGATGACCTGAGTCCGATGCAACTGCAGCAACCCGCCGAGATTGAACTGGCCGCCCATCTGGCCCAGTTTGCCCAGACGCTGGAATATGTTGCCCGCGAAGGCACCCCGCATGTCCTCTGCCACTACCTGTACGAGCTGGCAGGGCGCTTCTCCGGCTTCTACGAGCAGTGCCCTATCCTCGCCGCCGAAAATGCAGGCGAGCGTGATAGTCGCCTGCGCCTTGCGGCCCTGACTGGACGCACCCTGCAGCAAGGGCTTACTCTGCTGGGCATTGATACTCTGGAGCGCATGTAAGCAGTATGGCAAAAGCACGCAAAGCAGCCCCAAGACGGGGTGCAAGTCGGCAACAGGCCTCAAACAAGCGCGGCATCCCTGGCTGGCTCTGGATGGTCAGCGGCCTGGCCATAGGCCTGTTCGTCGCCTTCCTGTTTCAGCTCGAGCCTGGCCGCGAAAGCGTCCAGCGTGATCGCTCGCCGCCACCTCCAGCGCCCAAGGCCGTGAGCAAACCGGCGACCGAACAGCCCCGCTATGACTTCTACACACTGTTACCCGAGTCCGAGGTCATTGTTCCGCAGAGCAGTGTTCCTGAAGCCCCCCCGGCAAGCACCCCCAGCGAACCCAGCAAACCGGAAACGGCCGTCCAGGGCGAACCAACCACGCGCTTCTTTCTGCAGGCTGGCTCCTTCCGTCAGCGCGCCGAAGCAGACCGCG
>JBKBSI010000153.1:0-2839 GCA_046291745.1 Pseudomonas sp.
CGACATGTTGCCGGAAACCGTCGAGCGCCTGGCCGACATTCCCAATATTGTTGGTATCAAGGAAGCTACCGGAGACCTGCTGCGTGCCCGTGAGTTGATTGATCGTGTGGGTGATCGCCTCGCGGTGTACTCTGGCGACGACCCTACGGCGGTCGAGCTGATACTCATGGGGGGCAAGGGCAATATTTCCGTGACGGCCAATGTGGCGCCGCGAGCTATGCATGAACTCTGTGCCGCGGCCCTGCGTCAGGACGCCGATAAGGCCAGGCAACTCAACGAAATGCTTATGCCACTGCACAAGGCACTGTTTGTCGAGTCCAACCCCATACCGGTGAAGTGGGCATTACACGAGATGGGGTTGATGGGTGACGGCATGCGACTGCCGCTAACGCCGTTAAGCGCCCGTTGCCATGAGACCGTTCGCGAGGCATTGCGTGAGTGCGGTTTGCTCTGACGTGTACTCGATTCATTATTCAGCAAGGAAATCGTTATGAAGCCTGTTCTGGGTGCGCTATCAGTTGTACTGCTGGGCAGCCTCAGTGGTTGTGGATACATTTTTGGTGATACCGGTTACTTCCGCGATCGCGGTTCCGATTACCAGACTGCTGTGATCGAGCCGCGCATGCGCGTGCCTGAGGGCGTGCAGAGCAAGCCGTTAGGTGATCTGTTGCCGGTCCCCGGCCAGGTTGCTGCCAGCGCGGAGCCGACCAAGTATCAGATGCCACGCCCGCAGGCGATGATGGTCAGCGCCGACGCGTCGGAATTCTCGTTACAGCAGAATGGCGGTGTGCGCTGGATTCAGACGCAACGCAGTCCGGCTGAAACCTGGCCGCAGGTCAGGCAGTTCTGGAATGATTACCAGGTACCGGTGGCCACTGAGTCGCCCAGTCTGGGCGAGCTGCAAACCGACTGGATTGCCTTTGATCTGTCTCCTGACAACCCGCTGGTACGCCGTATGCTGCCCGCCGTGGGTCAAGGTCGGCGGGTCGATGGTCAGGAGCAGCGCTTCCGCGTTCGCGTAGAGCCGGGTGTGCAGAGCGGATCAAGTGAAATCTATGTGCTGCACATGTCACGCAGCCAGGGTGGCAGCCTGACCGACTGGCCGACCAACTCGGACAATGCCAATCTGGAGCGCGCGGTACTGGCCGAGATGGAAAGCTATCTTAGTCAGGGTCGCAGTGCCGACAGCGCCTCACTGGTAGCAGAGCAGATTGGTTCAGGTGCTCGGGCTACGCTTGATCAGGACGGTGCGGGCAACCCGGTGTTGAATATCAACTCCGACTTCAACCGTGCCTGGGCGTCGGTAGGTAGCGCACTCAACCGTGCTGATGTTCTGGTCACCGACCTTAACCGTAGCAGTGGCGTGTACTACGTTGATCTGGGACAGACCGCCAGCAGCCGGGATGAGCGTGGCTTTTTCTCGCGCCTGTTCCGCCGCGACAAGCCGAGCGAAGAGGGTGCCGATGAGCGCCTGCAGGTACGCTTGACCCCGGTCAGCAACAGCGTGCAGGTCACCATCGAGAAAAGTATCGACACTGCCGCTGACGCGGCCGAGGCACGGGCCTTGCTGGCGCGGATTCGCGACAACCTGGGCTGAGTGGCCGGACAGACAAGTGAGATATTGTTCGCTGGGCAGTGGTAGCAAGGGTAACGCCACAGTTGTTGAAGTAGGGCAGACTCGCCTATTGATCGACTGTGGTTTCAGTCTCAAGGCAACGGAGCAACGGCTTGCCGCCGTCGGGCTAAGCCCGCGGCAGTTGACCGCCATCCTGGTCACCCATGAGCATGCTGATCATGTACAGGGAGTTCAGCGCCTCGCTCGGCGCTATCAGTTGCCGGTGTATATGACTGCCGGTACTGAGCATGCTCTGCGAGCTTTCGAACTACCGGTACAGCGTCTGGAACTGGATTGTCATCTCGATATTGGCGACATTCGGATACTGCCGGTAGCCGTGCCGCACGATGCCCGCGAGCCCTGTCAGTTTGTCTTCGAGGGTGGGGATTGCCGCTTTGGTATCCTTACCGACACGGGACTGATAACGCCCTGGATCATTGAGCGGTATGCCGGACTGGATGCCCTGTTTCTGGAAGCCAATTACGACCCGCAAATGCTTGCCGAAGGGCGCTATCCGCCGAGTCTGCGGGCTCGGGTCGGTGGCGATCTGGGTCACCTGAGCAACCAACAGGCGGCGGGCTTTCTCGAGGTGCTGGACCGGCAAAGCCTCAAGCATGTGGCGATCGCGCATATCAGCGAAAAGAACAACCGCCCCGAACTGGCCCTGGCAGCGCTGGGTCAGGCATTGGCGGACTGGCCAGGGCAACTGCAACTGGCTGTACAGAATCAGGGCCTGCCGTGGCAGGATCTCAAGGGATATTCCCACCAATTTTCGTCCTCAGCGGGAGCCGATTATGGAAAAGCGTACTGAACTTTATCGTGGCAAGGCCAAGTCGGTTTTCACTACAGACGATGCCGACAAGCTGGTACTGGTGTTTCGCAATGACACCTCAGCCTTCGATGGCAAGAAAATCGAGCAGCTTGAGCGCAAAGGCATGGTTAACAACCGCTTCAATGCCTTTATCATGCAGAAGCTCGAGGCTGCGGGCATCCCCACGCAGTTCGATACCCTGCTGTCCGACACCGAGGTGCTGGTCAAAAAGCTCGACATGATTCCGGTGGAGTGCGTAGTGCGCAACTACGCCGCCGGTAGCCTGGTCAAGCGCCTGGGTATCGAAGAAGGCCGTGCTCTCACACCGCCCACCTTCGAACTCTTCCTCAAGGACGACGCCAAGGGCGACCCCTTCATCAACGCCTCCCACGTAGTGACCTTCGGCTGGGCCA
>JBKBSI010000153.1:2849-8151 GCA_046291745.1 Pseudomonas sp.
CTGCCGAACAGCTAGAGCGCATGCAAGCCCTGACCCTGCAAGTGAACGGCGTGCTTAGTGAGCTGTTCGACCAAGCGGGTCTGATGCTGGTGGACTTCAAGCTGGAGTTCGGTCTGTTCAAAGGCGAGATCGTGCTCGGCGACGAATTCAGCCCCGACGGCTGCCGCCTCTGGGACAAGGCCACCGGCAAAAAAATGGACAAGGACCGCTTCCGCCAAGGCCTGGGCGGCGTGATCGAAGCCTATGAAGAAGTAGCCCAGCGCCTGGGAGTACCCCTGAGCTGAGAGTCTGAGCTGAGCAAGGGGGTTCCGGCCCCAGGCCCATGCTGCTATGATGCGCGCCGACTTAGGAGAGTTGCCGGAGTGGTCGAACGGGACGGATTCGAAATCCGTTGTACGGGCAACCGTACCCAGGGTTCGAATCCCTGACTCTCCGCCAATAAAGTAAAAAGCCCAGCCTAGCTGGGCTTTTTACTTTATCAGGCGAGCTCTCGGTGAGAACCCTCGTTCGACCGAGCCTGCAAAGCAGGCGAAGGAACGTTGTCGCCCAGCGACAACGGCCCCGGAGGGGTGAGGCGCAAAGCGCCGAATAATCCCTGACATGAAGTTTCAGCCTGCACGGTTTCCAGCCTAGCTGGGCTTTTTGCTTTATCAGGCGAGCTCTCGGTGAGAAGCCTTGTTCGACCGAGCCTGCAAAGCAGGCGAAGGAACAGTGGAGCGCAGCGACGCTGGCCCCGAAGGGGTGAGGCGCAAAGCGCCGAATAATCCCTGACATGATGGCTCAGCTTTCATGTTCTCGCCTAGCTGGGTTCATTCAATCGGCGACAGCTCCTCCTTGTAAACCTTCATGCCTCGCGCCTGGTAGTTGGCCAGTGCACTCGGATGGTCAAACGTACAAGTGTGAACCCATACGCGTTCTGTTCCATGCCAGCTCCAAGCCGAGTTAATTGCGTGGCTTAACAGCGGCCCTCCGTAGCCTTTGCCAATAACATTTGGGGTCAATCCAAAATATCGAATCTCAGTGTTGATCCCATCCGGCCTATAGAGCTCATAGTAGCCGGCGATACTACCGCGATAGTAAGCAACCCAGGTGCGGTGCTCATCGCTTTCCACCAATGCTTGCCACTGTTCGTCGGTCCAAGCGTCTAAATCACCCCATTCATAATCGGTGCCTACGAGCTCATACAAAAAACGGTTGAATTGGTACTGTGGCTCCTCGCATTCGACAACAATCAGTGCGTCAGGAAGTGGCTTGGGATTAAGTTCGCCTGGCGATTTTAGCTCCAGGTAGAAGGTTTTGTAGTGGCGCAGGGTCATCTGAAAATTTCCTAAAGGCTATAGAGTCCGCTTTTGCAATTGGTGCGGAGCATGGCGGAGAGTCAGTCCGCCAGCAAGCATGTACGCGTATGAGCTGCGGCCCCGTCGCAGGCGGCCGCTATCCCTACATCTGCTTTCGAAAGAACACCCGGTTGAAACCCGCCTCGCGCCTACGGCCGACTTCGATGTACCCGATCCTCGGATACATCGCCAGATTCTCAGTCATTGCCTCGTTCGTATAAAGCTCAACAGCCTGGTACCCAGCCTTTCTGGCGGTCTGTTCCACGTGCTCAATCAAGCGTCTGCCGACAGCACGCCCCTGGTACTCCGGTGATACGGCGACATTCTCAAGGTGAGCGTGGTCGCCCTCGTAGTAGAAGACTACGTAACCGGCCAAGTGCTCCTCGCAGGCGGCTACTGCTACATAGCCTTGGGCTATCTGGCTGGCGAAGTCGGCATGCATCGGTGCGGGCTCCCTGTTCATGCGCTCGACGTACTTTGCATAGGCGCTGCGTGCGCAGGACTGAATGTCTGCAAGATCGGTTTCCAATGCTGGTCGAATCGTGATTGCGGTCATGTCTAGATCGTCTGCTGAGGTCTGATTTGAGAGCGGCATGGCATCATGAGGGCATGTATACGGCCGCCTCAACTGGCGCTATTGGTAAAGCATTTGCTCATCAGGTAGGTAACGCAAACGGCTAGCACTATACCTACCGAGTTGGCCGCCAAATCCAGGAGGTCAAAGGTCCTGGAGGGTATAAATGCTTGGCTCAGCTCTTCACCAATAGCAAATAGGGCGACCACTGCTGCACCGTAATAAAGCCTGAATGTGCCCAACGCAAAAGTACGAAACCTCGAGCCGATCACGGCGAGTAGTGTAAGAAAGCCGAAAAGACCCAAATGCCCTAGCTTGTCGCCATAAGGTATAGATCTTACGAAATCAAAAAACACACTGCTGCTGCCCGTATTCGCTAGATAAATAATCCACACCATAAAAATGAATAGGCAAATGGCGGTTGCCGATACTAGTTTATACATAGGTCATGCCATTATTCACTCGTCAGGTATAGGTTTGATTGAGTACGGCTCCAGTTCACTTTCGCTGCTTGAGTGATTCATAAGCCTTGCTTTTATCTCTCTTTCCAGCAGCAAGCACGTAGACGATCAACTGATCATCCACCACTTCATAGGCTAGCCGGTAGCCCGCTGAACGGAGTTTGATTTTATAGACAGAGTCATACCCGCTAAGCTTGTCTGCGGGAACCCGCGGGTTCTCCAATCGCTCAGCTAGCTTTTGTTTGAACTGGCTCTTGATTGGCGCTCCAAGCTTTTCCCATTCTTTCAAGGCAGCAGGCAGGAATTTCAGCTCATAAGTCATCCAGTGACACCGTTACAGCCTTGCCCTTGTCACCACGACGCTCTTCTACGAG
Source organism: Pseudomonas sp. (assembly GCA_046291745.1). Classification (GTDB taxonomy): domain Bacteria; phylum Pseudomonadota; class Gammaproteobacteria; order Pseudomonadales; family Pseudomonadaceae; genus Halopseudomonas. Next base: position 5,596 of record JBKBSI010000153.1, read on the forward strand.
CTTTGCCAGTTCGTAGTCTTCTATCATATCCATCAGAGCTTCATAGGTGTCTGCCGGGATTAGGTAAGCGGCTGGCTTGTTATGATTCAGAATAGCTATGGGTGAACCGCTCGCCTGGGAGAGCAAGGCTGACGGGTTTTTCTTTAATTCCGAGATGCTTACAGAAAAATCTGCCAATATCTGACGCATAAAGACCTCTATTTAGAGCTATATTTAGGTCCTATATTAGACTGCTTGCCGGGCGGCCGCTACCCTCCAAGGCATAACGCCGTGGCATGTGGCGAGACCGCATTTGGCGGACGACTTGCTCTGCAAACAATGTTTCACCTGCGGGATCGCCTGGTTTGGCACACTACCGTCCTACCCTGGTAACGCGAACATGCCGGTGGTGCTATATATGGGTTGTATTGATCTCTTGGGAGGGAGCAGCTCATTCCTAAGCGGGAGCTGGCATCCTGCTGCGCTCATTTGGCCTTATATCACCATGAGTCAGCTTGCCAGTAGTGCAAGAGATTTTGCTAGCTATGTGCGAGGGTTGGCTACGAATCTTGAGTGCCTGGCCATGGGCTAGCACCCGCGTGCCAGAGCACTGTGAATATAATCAAGCCCACGCTGGCAGGCTTCTCTGCCCCGACGTAGTATTATACTTCAATGTTTTTCAGCGGGCGCAGCCAGTAGGCGTGCTTCGTATAGGGTCTGTTTTCAGCACATGGAGGTTTTTTGCATGGTTAAACCCTTTTTAGTAGCGCTGATTCTGGTGAGTCCGGCGGTTTTTGCCCAGTCGGTGCAGCGCTGCGTGCAACCAGACGGCAGTGTCGCTTTTACCCAAGGTGGATGTGGTGCTGTGCCATCTGAGACCTACAGAATTAATACTGCGCCAGCGCCTGATATGCCTCAGGCATCAACGCTGCCGCAGGCACAGCAATCAGACGAATCGGCCAAGCCGGGGTTGAGGATTCTGGTAGTGGGGGGGAGCAAGTGCCCGGTTGATATGAGTCGTACCGAAGCCCGACGGCGCGGGGTGATTATGCAAGGGATGAGCGAGGAGCAGGTGGTGGCGGTATACGGTGATCCCGACCGCAGCGCTGCTTCCTCTTCGGGGTATAACAGCTACACGTGGTATAGCACTGATTCCCAGCCCTACCGTAGTGTGGATTTTGATGCTCAGGGATGTGTGACTGAGGTCTTTATTACTGAACGGCACGATGAGCAGTCTTCTAGGCGCCAGCCAGCAACGCATACGAAGAAAACCAGAGATTAAACCCCTGGTTTCTGAAGGATTAAAGGACGGTGAAATACATTCACCGTCCATAGAGTTCCGTAGCTCACCGGATGTGCAGACGTCAGCGGAGGCTAACCTCCATTGAGTAGTCTTCATTGACAATAATAGTCGCCTGCTCCAGTAATTTGTCCAGCGCCTCCTGCAGTTGTTCTGCAACCATCTCGGCTCTGATGATGTCGCGCTCGTTTTCGTAGCTTTGTTTGGCCAGCGCTCTCTTATCAATCAACCGGACCACTTTCCAAATTCCATCCTGGTAGATGGGTGACTCTATAAAGTCATTCATGCCGAGGCTGACTATTGCTTGCTGTACTTCGGGATCTATATCACTGCCGAGCAGCCAGGGCGTCTCGACTTCCGTTACCTGCGGGTTCACCGTGTCCGGATGGCCGCTGGTTTTCAGTGCTTCCAAAGTTGCTGCCGCCAGGCCTGCGTCAGGTGTTTCCCAAATCATGAAGCGGTAAAGGGTTTGCTCGGGCTGCTCTGCATAGCGCTTGCGGATCAGTGGCTCTTCAATTTGCATTTCATCCATCAGTTGCTGGACGAATAGCTGGGCCAGGAGGGTCTGCTCGAATAATTCCATCTCCAGTTTGAAGCGTGCCGAGTTGTGCATGTTCTGCTTGGTCGCTTGTTGTGCAAGCAGCGTTGTCATGATCAGGTCTTGTGCCGTTTTATCCTTAATGCCAGATGGGCTCTGTTGCTCGTCTGCCTGCATTTCAGGATCATTTTCCTGCTCTCGAGACTGCTGGAGAAAAGCAAAGATATCGCTGCTCAGGTTAACCCCGTTCACCGTAGCAAAGATGGCGGGCTCGGTGATCTTGCTGTGCTGCTGAGTGGGCTCTGCTGCCATAACCTGGTTGGGGATTGTTAGGACAAACAGGCTAGCCAGAACGACTATCAGATTGGTTTTTTTCACATCAGTACCTGAATAGGCTGGGGTAACTGCGAGATGGGCAGTTAACAGGCCAAGAACTGGCCTGTTAACTGTTGTCATCCAGGATGGAGAGCGGAAATGCTCCTCAGAGGTAGCGTCTGATGTCGTTGTATACGCCCTGGTTTATCAGCAGGCCCAAATGCGTAGTGCTCGAGGTTTGACGGCTTTCGCCACAACGGGCACTGCTGTTGGGGATGATGATTTCATCCAGGTTTGACCAAAGCGACACGTCACAACCGCGTCCTGACAGGGACTTGAGGAAGTCCGAGTTGTAACGCATTTCAAAACAGGCTGGGCTGAAGCAGCCATAGGCCCAGGAGGTACCGTGGTGGGGGGTGCCAAG
>JBKBSI010000154.1:0-2075 GCA_046291745.1 Pseudomonas sp.
CAACTAGCTAATCCCACGTAGGCGCATCCGATAGCATGTGGCCCGAAGGTCCCACACTTTGGTCCGTAGACATTATGCGGTATTAACAGTCGTTTCCAACTGGTATCCCCCTCTATCGGGCAGCTTCCTACGCATTACTCACCCGTCCGCCGCTAAATCAGGGAGCAAGCTCCCCTCATTCGCTCGACTTGCATGTGTTAGGCCTGCCGCCAGCGTTCAATCTGAGCCATGATCAAACTCTTCAATTAAATACTGATTGGGTTTTGAGAAAACCCTAAACTTGGCTCAGCTTTATTACAAAAAACTCAGTGAATTCACAGAGTAACTTGCTTAGGCTGATAATCTTTTCGATCATCAGACCACAAGGCAAGCACCCACACGAATTACTTGATTCACATTGTTAAAGAGCGTTTCGGTTCGCGTTTCCGCTTAACCAAGGCCGCGTATCTTACGCTAACCTTCTAATCTGTCAAGCATTTTTGTGAGAATCTTGCTCATCACATCTTTGCTTGAATGGCCCCGAGAACAAAGTCTTTCTCGTGACCGGGAGGCGCATTCTACAGGAGCCAAAACCCCTGTCAACCGCTTCCGTGAAACTTCTCTGACCGAAGCCAGGAGACTGCAAAGGTGATCTTGCTGACCTTCCCAGTGAGCGGCGCATTATAGGGGTTTGATTCCGGCCGTCAACTACTTGTGACAACTTTATTGCCGACCGGACAGGGCTCTACCTAGACCTTTGGCGCCGTTTTCTGGCGCTGACGCCAGCGCCACAAGGCCTGCAACGGACCCGAGGCGGCGTAGGCGATAAAGATCAACCACAGGATCCGCGACGGATCAGTGGAGATGATGGCAAATACCAGCACTACCAGCAGGATCACAAAGAAGGGTACGCGCCCCTTGAGATCCAGATCCTTGAAGCTGCGATAGCGCACATTACTGACCATCAGCAAGCCACCCAGCGCAGTCAGAATACCTACCAGCACCGAAATATCGGTACCATCCACACCGAAGTCGCTCAGCGCCCAGACCATACCCGCGACCAGACCGGCAGCAGCCGGGCTAGCCAGACCGGTAAAGTAGCGCTTGTCCTCATCCCCAATATGCGTATTAAAGCGCGCCAGACGCAAGGCCGCTCCAGCCATGTAGATGAAAGCAAAAACCCAGCCCACCTTACCCAGGTCGGCCAGCGCCCAGGTGAAGACCACTAGAGCCGGCGCCACCCCAAAGGCAACCATATCGGAGAGCGAGTCGTACTCTGCACCGAAAGCGCTTTGGGTATTGGTCATACGCGCCACACGGCCATCCAGTCCATCCAGCACCATGGCTACGAATACAGCAATGGCGGCATTACTGAAATCGCCATTCATGGCGCTGACTATGGCGTAGAACCCCGAGAACAGTGCTGCGGTAGTGAACAGATTGGGCAGCAGATAGACACCACGATGCCGGGTTTTCTTGCCATCCGGCCCATGCACTTCTTCTACGTGCTCATCGATAGGCAGCATGGTATGTGCCACGCCCCGGTCTTCACCATTGTCCTGGTTAATGTCGTGCTCTTGCTTGTCAGTCATGTGGCTACCTTGCAGCTAAACAGAATAACAGTGTAGGCAACTCACGCCGCCGTTGGCCAGTCTATCCCGATTGGACAACAAAAAACGCGGCCGTAGCCGCGTTTTTTATACTTCCAGCAAACTTAGTTCTTCGACTTGTCGACGATCTTGTTTGCAGAGATCCACGGCATCATGCCACGCAGCTTCTCACCCACTTGCTCGATCGGGTGCGCGGCGTTCAGGCGACGGGCAGCGGTCATGGATGGGTAGTTGTGTGCACCTTCGGCAATGAACATCTTCGCGTATTCGCCAGACTGAATGCGCTTGAGCGCATTGCGCATGGCTTCACGGGATTCGGCGTTGATTACTTCCGGACCTGTGACGTACTCGCCATACTCGGCGTTGTTGGAGATCGAGTAGTTCATGTTGGCGATACCGCCTTCGTACATGAGATCAACGATCAACTTGAGCTCGTGCAGACACTCGAAGTAAGCCATTTCGGGCTCGTAACCAGCTTCGACCAGT
>JBKBSI010000154.1:2085-8140 GCA_046291745.1 Pseudomonas sp.
ACAGCACCCCCACACAGAACTGCCTGCTCACCGAACAGATCGGTTTCGGTCTCGTCCTTGAAGGTAGTCTCGATGATGCCGGTACGACCGCCGCCCACACCGGAAGCGTAGGACAGAGCAACGTTCTTGGCATTGCCGGAAGCATCCTGGAATACGGCGATCAGATCAGGAATACCGCCACCCTTGGTGAACTCGGTACGCACGGTGTGGCCTGGAGCCTTGGGGGCGATCATGATCACATCCAGATCCTTGCGTGGCACGATCTGGTTGTAGTGAATGGCGAAACCGTGGGCGAAGGCCAGTGTTGCGCCCTGCTTCAGGTTTGGCTCGATCTCGTCGCGATACAGTTGGGACTGGAACTCGTCCGGGGTCAGGATCATGACCACGTCGGCAGCGGCAACGGCGGAAGCTACGTCAGTCACCTTGAGACCATGAGCCTCAGCCTTGGCGACAGTGGAAGAGCCGCTGCGCAGACCTACGGTGACATCCACGCCGGAATCTTTCAGGTTGCAGGCGTGTGCATGGCCTTGCGAGCCGTAACCGATGATGGCTACTTTCTTGCCCTGGATGATGCTCAGATCACAATCTTTATCATAATAAACGTGCATGAAATTCCCCTGTTTCCTGTTCAAGCCCTAACGGACCTGCTGTCTAAATTAGATGCTAAGCACTTTCTCGCCACGGGCGATGCCCGATACGCCTGTGCGCACCACTTCGATGACCGTGGTCGGGCCAATTGCTTCAATAAAACTGTCCAGCTTGTCAGACGTCCCAGCCAGCTGCACGGTGTACACACTGCTGGTCACATCAACAATCTGCCCACGGAAGATGTCAGTAGTCCGCTTGACCTCGGCACGCTGGGCGCCGGTGGCCTTGATCTTGACCAGCATCAGCTCACGCTCGATGTGCGAGCCCTCGGACAAATTGACCAGCTTGACCACTTCGATCAGCTTGTTGAGGTTCTTGGTGATCTGCTCGATCACCTCGTCCTGGCCGATGGTAGTCAGCGTCAGGCGCGACAAGGTCGGATCTTCAGTCGGCGCTACCGTCAGCGTCTCAATATTGTAGTTACGCTGGGAAAACAGACCTACTACACGGGACAGAGCACCTGGCTCGTTTTCCAGCAATACGGAAATAATATGTCTCATCAGGTGCGCTCCGTCTTGCTCAGCCACATGTCACGCATGGATCCGTCCTTGATATGCATCGGATACACATGCTCGGAGTTGTCTACGCGGATGTCCATGAACACCAACTGATCGCGATTGGCGAAAGCACGCTCCATCGCCGGCTTCAGGTCTTCCAGCTTCTCGACGCGAATACCGACATGACCGTAGGACTCGGCCAGCTTGACGAAGTCCGGCAACGATTCCATATAGGAATGCGAATGACGGCTGCCATACTGCATATCCTGCCACTGGCGAACCATGCCCAAGGCCTGGTTGTTCAGGGTGATAATTTTCACCGGCAGGTCGTATTGCATGCAGGTGGAAAGCTCCTGAATGTTCATCTGGATACTGCCCTCCCCGGTCACACAAGCCACTTGGGCATCGGGGTAGTGCAGTTTCACGCCCATAGCTGCGGGCAGGCCAAAGCCCATGGTGCCGAGACCACCGGAGTTGATCCAGCGGTTGGGCTTGTCGAACGGATAGTACTGCGCAGCGAACATCTGATGCTGGCCTACATCCGAGGTGACATAGGCGTCACCCTTGGTGACTTCCCACAGCGTCTCGATAACCTTTTGTGGCTTGATGATGGAGCCATCACCCTCATCATAGGGGAACAGCCGACCCTCGCCACGCCATTCACCGATCTGCTTCCACCAACTGCTCAGCGCTTCCTTGCCAGGGCGCAGATTATGCTCCTTGACCATGGCAACCATTTCGGTCAGGACACTATCAACAGGGCCAACGATAGGAACATCGGCGCGGATGGTCTTGGAAATCGATGCAGGATCGATATCCACGTGGATGATCTTGGCATTCGGGCAGAACTTGCTCGCACCATTGATAACCCGATCATCGAAACGAGCGCCCACGCACAGAATCACGTCGCTGTGGTGCATGGTGACGTTAGCGGTGTAGCTACCGTGCATGCCCAGCCAGCCGATAAATTGCGGATCAGTACCCGGGTAGGCGCCAAGCCCCATCAGGGTATTGGTTACCGGTACACCCAGCTCGCGAGCCAACTCGGTAAGTTGCGCCGCAGCGCCACCCAGAATTACGCCGCCACCGGAGTAGATGATCGGGCGCTTGGCCTCGACCAGCAAATCCAGGGCCTTGCGGATCTGACCGGAATGACCACGAACGGCAGGATTGTAGGAACGCAGCTTGACCTTCTTCGGGTAGCTGTACTCGAACTTCTCGGCCGGATTCGTCATGTCCTTCGGAATATCCACGACTACAGGACCGGGGCGACCGCTCTGGGCAATGTAAAAGGCTTTCTTGATGACCTCAGGAATTTCCCGCGGATCCTTGATCATGAAACTGTGCTTCACGATAGGACGCGAGATACCAACCATGTCGGTTTCCTGGAAGGCGTCGGTGCCGACCATGTTGCTGGCTACCTGACCGGAGAGCACAACCATGGGAATCGAGTCCATGAATGCAGTAGCGATACCGGTAATAGTGTTGGTCGCACCTGGACCTGAGGTCACCAGCACCACGCCCGCCTTGCCGGACGCACGCGCGTAACCGTCAGCCATGTGCGCAGCCGCCTGTTCGTGGCGTACCAGAATATGCTCGACTTCGTCCTGGCGGAAGATCGCATCGTAGACATGCAACAAGGCCCCGCCGGGGTACCCGTAAATATATTTAACACCCTCGTCACGCAATGAGCGGACGACCATCTCAGCGCCGGATAAAAGCTCCACTTTAGAATCACCTCTAGCATGCCACCCACTATTGGTGGGCAGCAGGGTACCTGTTTACTGCTCGGCAGAGCATTGACGACGGTGGTCATCATGCTTCAGCTTGACTACGTGCAATGGAGGCAGGCCCTATGTTGATGCCGGAGCCGCCTCACCCAGCGCGAGGTAGCGCGTGCGGGTGCCAGGCCAGGGGTTGGCGGGTTTCGCCCCCTGGATTGAGCAACAAAGCCAGCTGATGCGGATACCGTGTGGGTTCCGTTGACAGCCTGCTTATGTGAACCACGAATTGTTTACACTCGCGGGCGACAAGTCAAGCCAAGTTAGACAAAAGCCCAACATCAGACACGCTTCCAGACAGCCGAAGTGTTCAAGCGCGACATATTGGCTATAGTATTGTTCCCAAGACACTCAATAACAGGGATGGACAGTGCATGTACAAAACGCTCTTAGCCTTGACCTTTGGCCTGCTCAGCAGCGTCGCCATGGCGGAACAGATGTATCGCTGGGTCGACAATCAGGGCGTACCCCAGTTTGGTCAGCAGCCGCCGGAAGGCGTCACCTACCAGCGCATCAATGTGCGCTCCTCACCGCCCCCCGGCGGTGCGCTGCGCGAGCCTTCGCCGCTACCTGATAGCGCAGTCGCAGACCAGGATGACAGCCCTCAGGGGCCGACTGATGCGGAGCTTGAAGCTCGTCGGACCGCGGAGTGCGCAAGACTCAGAACCGACCTGCGCACCATGGAAACCAACCCACGCCTGGTTACCACCAACGAAGCGGGCGAGCGAGTAAGAATGGGAGAGGATCAGCGGCAGCGGATGATCGCCGAGACTAAGTCACATCTGGAAACCCACTGCAACGACTGAGTCAAACCAGCCTGGCTGCCAGTTGGTCTATCCGGGCTAGCACCTCTAGCAATTCAGATTGCTGAGCAGGCGAGGAAACAAATACCTGCTGCCCCATGGGCAGCAGGTGACAGGGGCCGGGCAGCGCCTGACCCTGTTCAGCCAGGACGGTCATGCGTGGGATAAATATCCACTGTAGCCATTCGGCAAAACTCAGAGTATCTACGCAGAATGGCTCCCTGCTAGCCAGACGCCGGGCTTCCGGAGCCTGCTCCGACCACAGGCCCAACCGATCAAGCTGAACCTGCAACAGTATCAGGGCTTGCGTCATCTCGCCCCAGACCAGCGACCTCACATACTGACTCTTGCACGCTGGCGTGCGTCCGCAGCCCCGGCAGCGTTACCTTGCTGCTCTCGGGCGCGGGCAACAATATCCCACAGACCGGCCTGCAAACTAGGCTGCCCCGCCGCATGGGAAAGGCCGCGCTGGGCAATCTGCTCAGCCTGGGCAGCATCGCCCTGGGCCAGACGCACCTCAGCCAGACGATAGAACACCTGCGGTTCGCGTGGTGCAATGCGCATGGCGCGCTCGAGACTGGAGGAAGCACTACCCAGGTCACCCCGGCCTTCCTGCTCGCGTGCACTGGTCAGCAGAGCCAGCACCGGCCCATCAAGCTGCTCGTCCTGATTCAAGGCATTGCCGCCTGCAGGTCTGCTGGTAACTCCCGCCCCCGAGCCGCCCTGCACATCAACAGGAAATGACTGAATAGGCTGCGAACCACCAGCTTCATCAGGAATCAGGACCACTACACCCGCATCGCGTGGCTCTGAAGGTTGCGGCGGTATGACCAAGCCAGCGCCGCTACGCATATCTTCATTGGATACGGTTCGCCCGGAGTCCACCACAGGGACAGAACCGCCAGTACCTGCGCAACCTACCAGCAACACCAGTACTGCTGCCAATCCCGCCTTATTGACCACTTTCATGCACTTCCCCTTGAATCATTGCAACCATCCGCGAATAACATCCATCACCCGATTGCCACCCTCTTTTATACCTTCGGTACTGATCATAGGACTGCAGCCCGGGCCAGGCAACGGCTGAAAACCGGCTTTGAACGGGGCCTGCACCGCACCCGTACAGCTACCATCGCTACCCAGACCGGTTTCCGGGTCTATCCAGGCCATGACCACACCGGCAGGTGGCTGACTGGGCAAGCCGCGCGGGTGGGCCTGCCCCATGAAGGCACTCCAGACCTGCAGGGCGCCGGTCGCGCCAGTAAGGCGTGTGGCACCATTATCATCCCGCCCGATCCAGCTTACCGCCAGCAAATCGTCCGAGTACCCGGCAAACCAGCTATCGCGCAAGTCGTTGGTGGTACCGGTCTTGCCCGCCAGGCGCACTGAAGAAGAGACCTGGTTATAGGCAGAGCGGCCAGTACCTTCGCGCATCACCCGAACCAGCCCCTCCTGCAGCAGAAACACGCTGGCAGAATCAAAGCGCTGCTGTATCTCGAAGCGATAGGGCCGCAATGGCTCGCCCTGGGCATCAAGCACATTGCGAATACCCCGCAACGGCGTGCTGTACCCGCCACTGGCCAGAGTCTGATACATGTCCGTAACCTGCAGCGGAGTCATGGCACCGGAGCCCAGCAACATTGCCGGCAACGGCCGCCAATTATGCTGTACGCCCATGCGTTCAACGGTCTTCAGCACCTCCGGCACGCCCACATCCACCCCGACGCGTACCGCCGCCTGGTTGTAGGAACTGCTCAAGGCCTTGTGCATCGGTACCAGACCGTGACTGATGCGATCGTAGTTCTGCGGCGTCCAGGTTTGTCCCGGCTGGGCCGGCAAGGTAATGGGTGAATCGTCCACCAGGGTGCTCAGCGCATACTGGTCAGGTTTTTCCAGAGCCGCCAGGTAGATGGCTGGCTTGATCAGCGAGCCGATCGGCCGCGAGGCGTCCAGTGCCCGATTGAAACCGGAAAAGCGTGGGTTGCTGCCCCCCACCAACGCCAATACCTCGCCAGTTTGCGAGCTGGTTACCACCATCGCCGCTTCCAGAGGCACCTCTGCGTCCGCTGGACTGAGCCGTTTGATCGTACTCTGGACCGCGTCTTCGGCTTTTTTCTGCAGCATGGGGTCGAAGCTGGTGAAGATACGCAGCCCCTCGCTGGTCAAGTCCTCGTCGCGGTAATCCTCACGCAACTGGCGCTTGATCAGGTCCATAAAGGCCGGATAACTGGTATCGGCCATGCTGCCACGCACGGATACATCCAGCGGACGGGCAATCGCCTCCTGCGCCTGAGTTTCACTGATCACGCCCTGCTCGGCCATCATC
>JBKBSI010000155.1:0-7955 GCA_046291745.1 Pseudomonas sp.
CAGGTTGAGGTCAAGCTCGGTGACGAGGTGGTGCACAGTGCGCCGCTGGTGGCGCTTGAAGACGTAGAAGCTGCGGGTATCTTTGGTCGTCTGTGGGACAGTATTCGGTTGTTTTTCTACGGGCTGTTCAACTGAGGAAACAGGCATGAGTGATACCCCAGATGCCCCACGTATCGAATTCCCCTGTACCTATCCAATCAAGGTGATAGGCACGGCGGGGGAGGGCTTTACCGAACTGGTCATCGAGATTGCCGAGCGGCATGCGCCGGGCCTGGATACCACTCGAGTCGAGGTCATGGATAGCAAGAACGGCCGCTTTCTCTCGGTGCGTGTAGAGATTACCGCCACCGGTCCTGATCAACTGCAGGCCTTGCATGCCGAGCTGAAGGCCACCGGCCGGGTGCATATGGTGCTTTGATGATGCCTGGACTGGTGGTGCGCAGGCTCGGCCTGGTGGATTACCTGCCGACTCTGCAGGCCATGCGTGCCCTCACAGCAGAGCGCACTAGCGATGGGGCGGATGAGATCTGGTTGCTTGAGCACCCTCCGGTCTTTACCCAGGGCCAGGCAGGCAAGGCTGAGCATGTGCTTAACGCCGGTGATATCCCTGTTGTGCAAGTCGAGCGCGGCGGTCAGGTCACCTATCACGGCCCCGGCCAGCTGGTTGCCTATCTGATGCTGGATATTCGCCGCCTGGACATGGGTGTGCGTGATCTGGTCTCTGCCATGGAGCGCAGTCTGGTGCGTCTGCTACAGAGTTACGGAGTAGAGGCTGCCCCCCGGTCTGATGCCCCGGGGGTCTATGTGGGCGCGGCAAAGATTGCCTCGTTGGGCTTGCGAATTCGCCGTGGTTGTTCATTCCATGGTCTGGCGCTGAATGTCGATATGGATATGCAACCCTTTCAGCGCATCAACCCCTGCGGCTACGCTGGGCTGAGCATGACCCAGCTACGCGATCACCTGTCGCAAGCCCCGGTCATGGATGAGGTCATGGGGCGCCTGGAGCAGGCACTCAAGGTCGAGCTGGGTTATACCTCAGCAACGCACTGATGCCCCCTGCGCTCCTCAGCTTAAGGAGCGAGTGGGAATCAGCTCCGGCCCGGCGCTCTGGCCAGGCACTGCTACGGTGGCGGCAAGGCCCAGATTGTTCTTCTCGAAAACCCGCTCGGCGCGGTAGCTGGAACGCACCAAAGGCCCTGCCGCTACTTCCATAAAGCCCTTTTCCAAGCCGATATCCCGATAGCGATTAAATTCATCGGGTGACACCCAGCGCTTGACCGAAAGGTGATTTTTGGTCGGTTGCAGGTACTGACCGAGTGTCAGGATGTCTACGCCGATGGCCCGCAAGTCATCGAAGGTCTGTAGTATTTCTTCGTCTGTTTCACCCAGACCCAGCATCAGGCTGGTCTTGGTCAGGATGTCAGGGCGGTGGCGCTTGGCATGTGCCAGTACGTCAAGGGTCTTGACATAGCCTGCACGCGGGTCGCGCACCTCGTAGGTCAGTCGCTCGACGGTTTCCACGTTCTGGGCAAACACCTCCAGGCCGGAATCAACCACTGCTTCTATGGCCTCGGGCACCGCATCAAAATCCGGAGTCAGGGCTTCCACCACCACCGCAGGTGTACGCTGCTTGATCGCCCGCACGCAGGCGGCGTAGTGGGCAGCACCGCCATCGGGCAGGTCATCGCGGTCGACCGAGGTCAGAACGATGTAGCGTAGCCCCATGAGCTCTACGGACTTGGCGGTATTCTCGGGTTCATCCTGGTCCAGCCAGCCGTTTGGATTGCCGGTATCGACCGCGCAAAAACGGCATGCCCGAGTACAGACCGAGCCCATCAGCATGATGGTTGCCGTACCGTTGGCCCAGCATTCACCCATATTCGGGCAATGGGATTCCTGGCATACGGTACTCAGATTGTGCGAAGCGACATTGCGTTTAACCGCCTCGAAGCGCTCGCCAGTGGGGATGCGCGCGCGCAGCCATTTGGGCTTGGGCTCGAAGGTTGCCACCTCGGTTGCGCCAGCGCGGCGTTTTTGCCCGTCCTTGATTGCAGCAATACCCTGGGGAGTGCGGAATTTTTCGCCACTGGAGACGGTTTTTGAGGGCTGGTCGCTCATTGAGGGGTCGTCGCTCCTGTAAAGAGTCCAAGACGCAGGGGGTGGCCTTGTGGGCCGACTGAAATTCGACAGGCAGAATAGCATATTCGCGCTGTTTTGCCTGCCCCGCGCGGCGGTGGGGCAGGCAGATCGGCTAGGGCGCGACCGTTACAGCTGGCGCAGACGGTCCAGCAGGCTGTGGGTGGGATAGCCGTCAGCAGGCCAGCCGAGGCTGATCTGCAGTCGACGAATGGCCTGACGGGTATTGGCACCGATAATGCCGTCCACTCCGCCGGGCTCAAAACCGCCAGCCTCAAGGCGCTCCTGCAATTCGTAGCGTTCGCTACGCGACAGTGGTTCATCCGTGGTTGGCCAGCTACCAACAACCTCGCCCGCACCCTGCAGGCGGCTTGATAGCAGGCCGATGGCCAGGGCATAGCTGGTCGAGTTGTTGTAGCGCATGATGCTGCGGAAGTTGCCCAGCAACAGGAACGCCGGTCCGCGATGACCTGCGGGTAACAGAATCGAGGCGTTCTGCTCATGCATGCGCGCCGGCAGTGCTGAGCCCTGGGCTGTGACTACGCCTGCTGCGGTCCAGTCAGCCACGCTCTTGCGTACACTCATGTCAGCCTGGGCATAGTCGAATTCCTGCGGTAAGCGCACTTCCATGCCCCAGCTTTGCCCGCTCTGCCAATTGGACGCCGCCAGGTAGTTTGCCGCAGAGGCTAGCGCATCGGCAGAGGAGTTCCAGATGTCGCGTTTGCCGTTGCCATCAAAATCGACCGCATGGCTGTTGTAAGTAGTCGGGATAAACTGCGTCTGGCCCATGGCGCCAGCCCAGGAGCCGAGCATGGCGTCAGGTGCAATATCGCCACGCTGCAGAATTTCCAGTGCCGCAATCAACTGGCTGTGGGCAAAGCCGGGTCTGCGACCTTCATGCGCCAGGGTGGCCAGGGAGCGAATCACCTTGCGGTCGCCCATGTTGCCGCCGAAGTTGCTCTCCAAGCCCCAGATGGCGACCAGCACATGGCGGTCGACACCATACCGCTGTTCAATCGCAGCCAAGGTCTCAGCATGCTCGTCCAGCAGTCCGCGGCCGGTGGCCAGCCGTTGCGCAGAGATGGCGCTCTCCAGATATGCCCATACCGGGCGGGTAAACTCCGGTTGACTCTGGTCTGCGCGTAGCACCGCCGGGTCAGGCTCTACCCCGGCAAACGCCTGGTCGAAAAGGCTGGCAGGGATGCCTTCAGCCAGAGCCTGGGCACGAAAGCGCTGTTTCCAGCTGGCAAAGGTCTGTTGCTCGGGGGACTCATCCGCTGTCTGAGCCGTAGGCGTATCGTTGCTTTGGGCGTGTGCCATGCGCGGAGTGTCTGCGCAGGCAGCCAGGAGCAGGACGCCCAGGCTGGCGGTTGCCAGTCTGCGGCCGTTGGTAGGTCGGCTAAATAGGCTAAATAACATTGATTGCTTCCAAAGGGCGTTGGTTAAACAAACTCTAACATGTCGATCACCGCAGGCGGTAAAAGCCTTGCGCTGGGCTGGTGTTGGCGGGGCTGATCGGCCTCAGTATCAGACGGCGCATAGGTCATGACAGTTCCTTGGATCCTTTGGTCTCAGGTGCTTCAATATAAAGGTCATTATGTTATGTGAAACTTGGCTCAGGACACTTCGAGCGTCCTTGCCTTAAAAGAGGAACTTCCATGTTGAAAACCCTGCTGCCCGAACCAGAGCAGATAGCCCATCGCCAGCGTGATATTGGGCGTCGTGGCTTGCACGGCTGGCCCAGTGACACGCCGGAGGATCTGCTGCATATCGAGCGTTTCCGGCTCTGGCTCAGCGCTCTGGACCAGCAAGCCACGCTTGAACATCCCTTGCAGCCACTGAAGCTCCCGGTGCAGCGCGGGTTCAGTCCGCGCATGGCCTATTATTTTGCCCTCGGCGATTATGAGCAGGCTGATCTGCAGTTGATCGACGAATACATCCGCTCTGGAGACAAGGTCATGGAATGCGGTGTCGGCGCTGGGGTTACTGGCTCGCTGGCGGGTTTGCGCTCGGGTAATCCGGTTTGCCTGGTCGAGCCCAATGAGCGCCTGTACCCACAGATTGCCAGAACCTTTGCCGTCAATGGACAGCAATACCAGTTGGTGGAAGCCGCTGTAGTGGCGGATGCCTTCGTTGGCGAGCAACTGCAGTTGGCGGTGTTCGATGAATACTGGTGGAGCAGTTCGGTAGCCCGTGAGCATCCGGATCACTTGCCCAGCGTACCGGTCAGGCGTCTTTCCGAGTTGCTCGCAGAGTATCGACCTACGGTGCTGATTCTGGATATCGAGGGTGCGGAGCAGGGCCTGTTTCCCGCGAGCTTGCCGGAGGAGCTGCGCCTTATCATGCTTGAGATACATACGCCGGATATCGGCGATAGGGCCACTGCCGAGATTGTTAGCAGTATCATGGGTCAGGGTTTCCGCCTGTGCAGGCTGTTGGCACAAACCTGGTTATTCGAGCGCTGTTGAGGGCTTGAGGTCCAGTGGCGCGGCAGTTGTCGAGTAGATATTTTAATAACAAGGCTTTTGCCAATAGCTCATGGCTATCCTTTGTGCTAGAATTCGCCACCTCGAAATTGCCCCCTCATCACCACCCCATAGCGGACTGACATATGAACGGCTTTCCAGGCGCCACGCCACCATAGTTGTTACGCCCCCTCCGATGACGCTTGTCATCCGTCCCGGGTTTACTGACCCTGGCAGTTAACTGCCGAACCTTACATAGCTGGATGTTCTTGCCGCCGACACCTTTGTTTCGTATCGGTGCCTAGAGTCCTTTGCCGCTTCTGATCGCCTGCCGAAGGTATTTGGAAGTACTTCAACTGGAAGTTATCAAGCCGATGTCGTCGCCTTCGATCGCAGGTGCTTTTCTGCATAACTTTATGGGCCATGCGCCCGTCTGGTACAAGCAGACTATAGTAGCCTTTCTGATTATCAATCCTCTGTGTCTGTGGTTATTGGGTCCCTATCTGACTGGCTGGCTGCTGGTGGTGGAGTTCATCTTTACCCTGGCCATGGCACTTAAGTGTTACCCACTTTTGCCAGGTGGCTTGCTGGCGATCCAAGCGTTGTTGATCGGTATGACCACGCCCGAGGCGTTGTATGCCGAGATGTTGACCAACTTTCCGGTAATACTGCTGCTGATGTTCATGGTCGCCGGCATCTATTTCATGAAAAGCCTGCTACTGCTGGTATTTACCCAGATCCTCTTGGGCGTAAGGTCCAAGTCGACCCTGTCGCTGCTGTTCTGTCTGACTGCCGCAGTGCTCTCGGCTTTTCTCGACGCCCTGACCGTCACAGCGGTGATTATCAGTGTCGCAGTAGGCTTCTATTCGGTCTATCACAAGGTGGTCTCGTCACCGGCCAAGCCCGTACCTCATGATCCGGGTATAGCGCAGGGTGATGACGAGTCGCTAGAGTTGCATCGACATGATTTGGAGGTGTTTCGTGCTTTTCTGCGCAGCCTGCTGATGCACGGCGCGATTGGTACCGCGCTTGGCGGCGTGAGCACCCTGGTGGGCGAGCCGCAGAACCTGCTGATCGCCCGTACTGCCGGCTGGGATTTTGTCGAGTTCTTTGTGCGCATGGCGCCGGTCAGTCTGCCGGTCCTGGGGGCGGGCCTGTTGACCTGCCTGCTGCTGGAGAAGACCAGTCTGTTCGGTTATGGCGCCAAGTTGCCGCGTGCCGTGCGCCGGGTGCTGGAGGACTTTGCCGAGCAGGAGCGGAAAAAACGCACCAATACCCAGCGCGCGCAGCTAATTGTGCAGGCGTTGGTGGCGTTGCTGCTGGTGCTGGGATTGGCCTTTCATGTGGCGGAAGTTGGCCTTATTGGTCTGTTGGCAATCATTCTCATGGCTACCTTTAACGGTGTGACCGATGAGCACCAGATCGGTAAAGCCTTTCAGGAGGCCTTGCCCTTTACCTCGCTACTGGTGGTGTTCTTTGCAGTAGTGGCGGTGATCCATCAGCAGCACCTGTTCAGTCCGATTATCGCCTGGGTATTGATGCAACCCGAGTCGGCGCAGCCTGGCATGTTTTTTGTAGCCAATGGCTTGCTGTCGATGATCAGCGACAACGTGTTTGTTGCCACTGTGTATATAAGCGAGATCAAGCAAGCGTTGGACGCGGGTACCATCAGTCGCAAGCATTTCGAGCTGTTGGCGGTCTCCATCAATACGGGCACCAACCTGCCTAGTGTGGCGACGCCCAATGGCCAGGCGGCGTTTCTGTTTTTGTTGACCTCGGCCATTGCCCCGCTGGTGCGCCTGTCCTATGGACGCATGGTGGTCATGGCCTTCCCCTACACCTTGGTAATGGGCGGTGTCGGGTTGTTTGCGGTAGTGAATTGGGTCTGAGCCCCTCACTTTAATTTTCATTTGAACTGGATGGACGGAGTATGACCCTGATTCAATCGGTAAAGCAGCAGTGGTTTTCCAATGTACGCGGCGACATACTCGCCGGCATCGTCGTAGCACTGGCACTGATTCCTGAGGCCATTGCCTTTTCGATCATTGCTGGTGTGGACCCCAAGGTCGGCCTCTATGCCTCCTTCTGTATTGCTGTGGTGATTGCCTTCACTGGTGGACGCGCTGGCATGATTTCGGCGGCAACGGGCGCCATGGCGTTGCTCATGGTGACCCTGGTGCGCGACCACGGCCTCGAGTACCTGCTGGCGGCGACCATTCTTTGTGGTCTGCTGCAAGTGGGTGCCGGGTACCTCAAGCTCGGCTCACTGATGCGCTTTGTCTCGCGCTCGGTTGTAACGGGCTTTGTGAATGCGTTGGCGATCCTGATTTTCATTGCTCAGTTACCCGAGTTGACCAATGTGACCTGGCATGTGTATGCCATGACCGCAGGTGGCTTGGGTATTATCTACCTGTTCCCCTATGTACCAAAGATCGGCAAACTGATCCCTTCGCCGCTGGTGTGCATTGTGGTGCTGACCGTGCTGGCGGTGTATCTGGGGATGGATATTCGCAATGTTGGCGATATGGGCGACTTGCCGGATACCCTGCCGATCTTCCTCTGGCCGCAGGTTCCGCTGAACTTCGAAACCCTGATGATCATCTTCCCTTATTCGGCTGCTCTGGCCGTCGTGGGTCTACTCGAGTCGATGATGACGGCAACCATTGTTGACGATCTGACCGATACGCCAAGTGACAAGAATCGCGAGTGCAAGGGCCAGGGTATCGCCAATATCAGTTCAGGCCTGCTGGGTGGTATGGCCGGTTGCGCGATGATTGGTCAGTCGATCATCAATATCAAATCCGGTGGCCGTACCCGTTTGTCATCCCTGGCTGCTGGCGTGATCCTGCTGGTCATGGTGGTGTTTCTGGGTGACTACCTGTCGCTGATCCCGATGGCGGCGCTGGTCGCGGTGATGATCATGGTCGCCATTGGTACCTTCAGCTGGGACTCCCTGCGCAACCTCAAGCAGCATCCGATGTCGACCAATATCGTTATGGTCGCCACCGTTGTTGTTGTTGTTGCAACGCATAACCTGGCCTACGGTGTATTTGTCGGTGTGCTGCTGGCGGCGATGTTCTTTGCCAACAAGATGGGACACTACATGCACATTGGCAGCGAGCTGGACAGTTCCGGTAATCAGCGTACCTACCGGGTAGTGGGTCAGGTGTTCTTCAGTTCCTCCGACAAATTTGTTGGGGCCTTTGATTTCAAGGAAGCGCTTGATAAGGTGACTATCGATCTCTGCAGCGCCCACTTTTGGGATATCACTGCGGTCGCCGCGCTGGATAAGGTGGTGATCAAGTTCCGTCGTGAAGGTACAGAGGTCGAAATCATCGGCATGAATGAGGCCAG
>JBKBSI010000156.1:0-7907 GCA_046291745.1 Pseudomonas sp.
CAACCCACGAGCTGTATCCCAACGGCATTTCCACTTCTTTGCCATTCGATGTGCAGCTGCAGATTGTGCAGTCGATTGAGGGCATGGAAAACGCGCATATTCTGCGTCCCGGCTACGCCATCGAGTACGATTACTTCAATCCCCAGGATCTGAAGTATTCGCTCGAAACCAAGGTCATCGGTGGTCTGTTCTTTGCCGGCCAGATCAACGGCACCACCGGTTACGAAGAGGCTGCTGCCCAGGGTTTGCTGGCCGGCATGAATGCTGCGCGGCGCTCCCAGGACCAAGAAGCCTGGTGCCCGCGTCGTGACGAGGCCTACATCGGCGTACTGGTCGACGATCTGATCACCATGGGTACCCGTGAGCCCTACCGCATGTTTACTTCTCGTGCTGAATACCGTCTGGTACTGCGCGAAGACAACGCCGATCTGCGTCTGACCGAAAAGGGGCGCGAACTGGGCCTGGTTGATGATCACCGCTGGGCTGTGTTCAGTGCCAAGCGCGAAGCGATAGACGCAGAGCGCAAACGTCTGAGCAGCACCTGGGTGCAACCCAGCAGCGCTGTCGGCAAAGCGTTTGCCGAACGCTATGCCACGCCGTTGAACCACGAATACAATTTGCTTGATTTACTGCGTCGGCCAGAGGTGGATTATCAGGCCCTGTGCGAACTTACCGGCCAGGTGGACATTCCCGCTGATGCAGCCGAGCAGGTGGAGATCCATACCAAGTACGCTGGTTATATCGAACGCCAGCAGGAAGAGATAAATCGCCTGCGTCAACACGAGCAGACGTTGTTGCCAGAACACCTGGACTATCTCACGCTCAACGGCCTATCCAATGAGATCCGCCACAAACTGGCGGATGTACGTCCGCAGACCCTGGGCCAGGCTTCACGCATCCCCGGCGTTACGCCTGCAGCGATCAGTCTGTTGCTGGTGCATCTGAAAAAACGCAGTGCTGCTGACAGCAGCCTGATCAAGGAGGCCTGACAGGGATGACTGATCACGCCCGGGAATTGGCGACAGGCGCGGAGCAAATGGGTATCACGCTGACGGCAGAACAAAGCCGTCAGCTAGTGGATTACCTCGCGCTACTACACAAATGGAACAAGGCCTACAACCTGACAGCGGTGCGCGACCCGGATGAAATGGTCAGCCGTCACCTGCTCGACAGCCTCAGCATATTGCCCCATGTACAGGGTTCACAGTGGCTGGATGTGGGCAGTGGAGGTGGCATGCCGGGTGTGATTCTGGCAATCATGCTGCCGCAAAGCGATTTCACCCTGCTTGACAGCAACGGCAAGAAAACCCGCTTTCTGACCCAGGTCAGATTAGAACTGGGGCTGCGCAATCTACGCGTCGTGCAAAGCCGGGTGGAAGCCTTCGAGCCCGAGCAGCCGTTTGACGGTATTGTTTCCCGCGCATTCAGTTCGCTGGCTGATTTCACCCAACTGACACGCCACCTGAGTCATGCGCAAACACGCTGGCTGGCGATGAAGGGACAGTATCCCGAAGAAGAACTGGCCGCTTTGCCTGTCGACTTCGAGGTTGTGGAGAGCGCACAATTGGCTGTTCCTGGTTGCCAGGGCAGCCGACATCTGCTGATACTGCGACGTCTGCTTCAGGCTGATAACGGATAGGGGGTCTCAGTGGGCAAGGTACTGGCAATAGCCAACCAGAAAGGCGGCGTGGGCAAGACCACCAGTTGCATCAATCTGGCCGCCTCGCTGGCCGCTACCAAGCGCAAGGTGTTACTGGTGGATCTCGATCCGCAGGGTAATGCGACCATGGGTAGCGGGATCGACAAGTCCGATCTGGAGTTCTCCGTTTACGAACTGCTTACCGGTCGGTGCGAAATGCACCAGGCATTACAGCGTTCGGAAACGGGTGGCTACGATATCCTGCCGGCCAATGGTGACCTGACAGCGGCGGAAGTCGAGCTGCTGGATGTGAAAATGAAGGAAAGCCGCCTGCGCTATGCCCTGGCCAGTCTGCGCGGCCAGTATGACTACATCCTGATCGACTGCCCGCCGTCGCTGAACATGCTTACCGTCAATGGCCTGGTGGCAGCGGACGGCGTTATCATCCCCATGCAGTGTGAATATTACGCACTGGAAGGGCTATCGGCACTGGTCAATACCATCGAGCGCATTCGCTCGGTACTCAATCCGACGCTGCAGATCGAAGGTCTGCTGCGTACCATGTATGACCCACGTAACAGCCTGACCCTGGATGTGTCTGCGCAATTGACCAGCCATTTTGGCGACAAGCTGTACCAGACCGTGATACCGCGTAATGTACGTCTGGCCGAGGCGCCGAGTTTTGGCATGCCTGCGCTGGCTTACGACAAGCAGTCCAGGGGCGCCATGGCGTATCTGGCGCTGGCCGGTGAAGTGGTCCGACGCGCACGAAAAAATACCTCGGAGACTGCCCTGGCGGGCGGTAACGACTAATCAGATAAGGACAAGACAGGCATGGCGGTCAAGAAACGCGGCTTGGGACGGGGACTGGATGCATTGCTTGGGCAGTCGAACAGCACCGGGCAAGGTACGGAAACTCAGGAGCAACAGCTCAAGGACCTGCCGGTTGACTTGATTCAGCGCGGCAAATACCAGCCACGCCGCGATATGGACCCCCAGGCGCTGGAAGAGCTGACCAACTCGATCCGCGTGCAGGGTGTTATGCAACCCATCGTGGTACGGCCGATTGCCGAAGGGCGCTATGAAATCATCGCCGGTGAGCGACGCTGGCGCGCTACCCAGCAGGCGGGGCTGGATTCGATTCCTGCAGTAATTCGTGATGTGCCTGACGAAGCAGCGATCGCCATGGCGCTTATCGAGAACATTCAGCGCGAAGATCTTAACCCGATTGAAGAGGCCATCGCTCTGCAGCGGTTGCAGCTGGAGTTCGAACTCACTCAGCAGCAGGTCGCCGATGCAGTGGGTAAATCGCGGGTCAGTATTACCAACCTGCTGCGTCTGATGGCGCTGCCGGATGATGTCAAATTGTTACTGGAGCGTGGTGATTTGGAAATGGGCCACGCCCGGGCTTTGCTCGGCTTGCCCAGTGACGATCAGACCGCTGCCGCTCGGCAGGTAGTTGCCAAAGGCTTGACGGTCCGTCAGACCGAAGCGCTGGTCCGGCAGTGGCTGAACCCGCGGCGTGAAGCCGGCGAAACCCGGGCCAATCCTGATATTGAGCGCTTGCAACAGGATCTGGCTGAGCGCATAGGCGCCGAAGTGAAGATTCAGCATGGCGCCAAAGGCAAGGGAAAGCTGGTCATCAGCTATAGCTCTCTGGATGAACTCGATGGCGTTTTAATGCATATCAAGTGAACCCGCTGGCAGTTTCAATCGGGGCGCCATAGTCGCCAAAACCGGCGTCGAATGTTGCCTACTAATTGAAAATACGGGGGATTCGCCCGGTTAGTGTTGAATCGGAGGATTATTCAACCTATACTCCTCGCGCTATTTTAGCTGGTGAAATGCACCAGTTTGTTGCAGACAAAGCGTAGATGATTTGCTGGCAGTATCGATTCTGAGGTGGGGAAATGGACGCAAGAACGCCCAACAAAACCCCGTTTCATCGGTCTCCCGCTTTTCCGGTTCTTGTCTTGCAGGGGGTGTCAGCAGTAGTGACGGCCCTGAGCCTGTGGTTATTCCAGGACATAGTTGCCGGATATTCCGGTTTGTTGGGGGGGTTAATAGCCCTGATTCCCAACGTGTATTTTGCTTATCGGGTGTTCCGATTTTTTGGCGCCCGGTCGGCCAGAGCCATCGTCACAGAATTCTTTTCGGGCGAGGCCGGTAAACTGATTTTGACTGCCGTACTGTTTATTGCAGTGTGGGTAGGAGTTGAACCGCTTGAGGCTGGCGCTGTGTTCGCCGGATACCTCGCGGGACTGGCCGTAAGTGCCTGCGCTCCATTAATTGTCAGACGCTTTCCAAAGCATTAGTTCCTGAGGCAAATATGGCGAATACATCAGCTGAATACATTCAGCACCATTTGCAGAACCTGACCTACGGCAAACTGCCAGCCGGTTACGAGCGTTATGACGGAAGTATCGTGCAGGAAGCGACCTGGACACTCGCATTGAGTGGTTCAGAAGCGACCGACATGGGCTTCATGGCCTTTCACCTTGATACCCTTGGGTTTTCGCTGCTGACCGGTCTGATTTTTATCGGATTATTCCGCTTTGTTGCCACGCGCGTTTCCGTAGATACCCCCAGTGGTCTGCAGAACTTCGTCGAGATGATTGTCGAATTCGTTCAGGACCTGGTACGCGACAGTTTCCACGGACGTAGCCCCCTTATTGCACCTCTGGCACTGACGATCTTCGTCTGGATTTTCCTGATGAACTCGCTCAAGTGGCTGCCGATCGACGCTATTCCCGGTCTGGCCATGGCCCTGGGTCTGGATTACTTCAAGATCGTACCCACCGCTGACCCCAACGGTACCTTTGGTATCTCTCTGGGTGTGTTTGCGCTGATCATTTTCTACAGCTTCAAGGTCAAGGGTGGTGTCGGCTTCCTCAAGGAGTTGTCCTTCACGCCGTTCAATACCTGGGCTCTGGTCCCGTTCAACCTGTTTCTCGAGATCCTCGGTCTGTTGACCAAGCCTCTCAGCCTGGCGCTGCGTCTGTTCGGTAACATGTACGCCGGTGAAGTCGTGTTCATTCTGATTGCCTTGCTGCCGTTCTTCCTGCAATGGACACTTTATGTGCCTTGGGCGATTTTCCATATTCTGGTTATTCCGCTGCAGGCCTTTATCTTCATGGTACTGACCATCGTTTATATGAGTCAGGCACATGAGGATCATCACTAACGCGGTGGATAATCCACAACAGTCTTCAACTGCAACTTAAACTTAGAAACCTTAGGAGTAATTATGGAACTCGTTATCATTGCTGCCGCTATCATCATCGGTATGGGTGCTCTGGCTACTGGCATCGGCTTCGCCCTGCTGGGTGGCAAGCTGCTGGAATCCACAGCCCGTCAGCCTGAGCTGGGTCCGCAGCTGCAAACCAAGACCTTCATCATGGCCGGTCTGCTCGACGCCGTTCCGATGATCGGTGTTGGTATCGCGATGTACCTGATCTTCGTTGTCGCTCCTACTGCGGGTGCATGATTGAACGACTTCCTATCTGACAGGGCTCCGGCCCTGTCAGATCAGTCGTTTCATCCCCTGGAGAAACATCGAATAGCACGAGGTAAATCGCTGTGAATATTAATATGACGCTGTTTGGTCAAACGATTGCCTTCGCTCTTTTTGTCTGGTTCACCATGAAGTACGTCTGGCCGCCGATTACCGCAGCCATGGCCGAACGCCAGAAAAAAATCGCCGAAGGTCTGGATGCGGCTGGCCGTGCCCAGCGTGATCTGGGCTTGGCTCAGGAAAAAGCTTCCCAGACCCTGCGTGAAACCAAGGAACAGGCTTCTCAGATCATCGAGAAAGCCACCAAGAGTGCCAACCTCATTGTTGAGGAAGCGAAAGACCAGGCACGTTCCGAAGGTGATCGCCTGATTGCAGCTGCGAAGGCTGAAATCGAACAGGAAGTGAATCGCGCCAAGGATGAACTTCGTGCCCAGGTTGCCGTATTGGCGATCAAGGGTGCCGAGCAAATTCTGGAGTCCGAAGTGGATTCCGCGGCCCATAGTGAGCTGGTCAATAAACTGGCCTCACAACTCTAAGCGAGGCGAGCGATGGCTACTATCAATACGCTAGCTCGGCCTTATGCGAAAGCTGCATTTGAGTTCGCAGTCGCTGCCAACAAGCTGGATGCCTGGTCAGGCATGCTGGCTTTGGCAGCTTCGGTGATTTCCGATGCGGTTTTTGCCGCTAGGGTGAGCAACCCGGCTGTGACCGGTGAGCGCAAGGCCGAAGACCTGCTTATGGTTTGTGAAGGTCAGGTTGATGCCGAGTTCGACAATTTTGTCCGTACTCTGGCAGAGAATGATCGTTTGTCCCTGATCCCGGTAATTGCCGAGATATATGAACAAACCAAGGCAGAACACGATCGCAGCATTCTGGTCGAGGTGGAATCCGCCTTTGAACTGAATGACGATCAACAGAAAACGCTGGCAACCGCATTATCGAAGCGGTTAGACCGCACAGTAACTCCTCATGTGACCATCAACCCGGCCCTGATTGGCGGTGTGTTGATTCGTGCGGGTGACCTGGTCATCGACGGTTCGGTCCGCGGCAAGCTTGCAAAGCTGGCCGAGGCGTTGAAATCCTGATTTGAGGGACATGGCATGCAGCAATTGAATCCTTCCGAGATTAGCGAAATTATCAAGCAGCGCATCGAGAAACTCGATGTGTCTTCGCAGGCTCGCAATGTTGGTACGATCGTCAGTGTATCTGACGGCATCGTGCGCATTCACGGCCTTGCTGATGTGATGTACGGGGAAATGATTGAATTCCCCGATGGTGTATACGGTATGGCACTGAACCTGGAGCAGGACTCCGTAGGTTCCGTTGTACTGGGTGATTACCTGAGTCTGACTGAAGGCATGACGGCCAAATGTACTGGCCGCATTCTTGAAGTACCGGTAGGCCCCGAGTTGCTCGGCCGTGTGGTCGATGCACTGGGTAACCCGATCGATGGCAAGGGCGTAATCGATGCCAAGATGACTGACGCGGTAGAAAAGGTTGCACCTGGTGTGATCTGGCGTAAGTCGGTTGATCAGCCCATCCAGACTGGCTACAAGTCAGTGGATGCGATGATTCCGGTTGGTCGTGGTCAGCGTGAGCTGATCATTGGTGACCGTCAGACCGGTAAGACCGCGATGGCCATTGATGCGATCATCAACCAGAAAGGCTCCGGCGTTAAGTGCGTATATGTTGCCATCGGTCAGAAGCAGTCGACCATCGCCAACGTGGTACGCAAGCTGGAAGAGCACGATGCAATGGGTCACACCATCGTTGTCGCCGCTTCCGCCTCCGATCCGGCTGCCCTGCAGTTCCTGGCGCCCTACGCTGGTTGCACCATGGGTGAGTACTTCCGTGACCGCGGTGAAGATGCACTGATTGTGTATGACGATCTGTCCAAGCAGGCTGTGGCTTATCGCCAGATCTCCCTGCTGCTGCGTCGTCCGCCGGGTCGTGAAGCCTATCCTGGCGACGTTTTCTATCTCCACAGCCGTCTGCTGGAACGCGCCTCGCGCATCTCCGCCGACTATGTCGAGAAGCTGACCGAGGGTGCAGTGACAGGCAAGACCGGTTCTTTGACCGCTCTGCCCATCATTGAAACTCAGGCCGGTGACGTATCCGCCTTCGTTCCGACCAACGTGATTTCGATCACTGACGGTCAGATCTTCCTGGAATCCAACCTGTTCAACGCTGGTATCCGCCCTGCGGTTAACGCTGGTGTGTCGGTTTCCCGGGTAGGTGGTGCAGCCCAGACCAAGATCATCAAGAAGCTGTCTGGTGGTATTCGTACCGCCCTGGCGCAGTATCGTGAACTGGCTGCCTTCGCCCAGTTTGCTTCGGACCTCGATGAGGCTACCCGTAAGCAGCTTGAGCATGGTCAGCGCGTAACCGAACTGATGAAGCAGGACCAGTATGCGCCGATGTCGATCGCTGACATGGCCATCAGTCTCTATGCTGCCGAGAAAGGCTTCCTGGCCGATGTCGAGCTGAACAAGATTGGCGTTTTCGAAAAAGCCCTGCTTGCTTACTTCAAGCGCGACAAGGCTGATCTGCTGGCCAAGATCAACGAAAGCGGCGATTACAACGATGAGATCGAAGCCGGTATCAAGTCTGGCATCGAGAACTTCAAGGCGACCCAGAGCTGGTAAGCCGACGGCGGGGCATGATCTGATCATGTCCCGCTTCGTGCGATCTGGCCCCAGGCTAACCTGAAAGGTGAGACATGGCAGGCGCAAAAGAGATACGCGGTAAAATTTC
>JBKBSI010000157.1:0-7838 GCA_046291745.1 Pseudomonas sp.
GGCACGCCGCAATTCAGCCGCAAACAGTGGTTGAACTGATCGGAATTGCTGAACACCGCGCCGGGCGCGATGCTGATGCCCTGCTGCAACGCCATCTGGAACAGCTCCTGAGCATCTATGCCACCAGGCAGGCTGATCCACAGAATAAAGCCACCCTTGGGCCGGGTGATCTGCGTGCCCTCGGGAAAATACTGCTGCACCGCCAACTGAAAGTGACTCAGGTTCTTCCGGTACTCCTGACGGATATAGCGTAGATGCCGGTCATAACCGCCGTTCTCCAGATAGGCGGCAATCGCCATCTGGCTGACACTGCAGGCCGAGAGCGTAGTAAAGGTCTGCAGCTTCTCGATGGTGTCCTGATGTTTGCCGGCGATAACCCAACCGGTGCGCACGCCCGGCGATATGGTTTTGGAAAAGCTTGAGCAGTACAGCACCGTATCGGAACAGTCGAAGGCCTTGAGCGCCTTGGAGCGGCCGGGCTCGAACATCAGCTCGCCGTAGATATCATCTTCGATGATCGGAATACCGCGGCGCGCCATCATGCTCACCAGCTTGCGCTGGCGACTTTCACTCATGGTCGCGCCCATCGGATTACCCGCCCTGGCAGTCACCACCAGCGTCTTGATCGGCCACTTGTCGGCGGCTTTTTCCAGCGATTCCAGACTCAGGCCGGTTTCCGGATCAGTCGGAATCTCGATCACCTGCAAACCCAACAGCTCACACAGTTGCACCAGGCCGTAATAACTGGGCGAATCGGTGGCAATCAGATCGCCGGGGCTGGTCAGTGCCCGCAGGCATAACTGCAAAGCTTCAACACAGCCATTGGTAATCACGATCTGTGACGGATCGACCACCGCACCGGCATCACGCATGCGAATCGCCACCTGACGCCGTAACGGCTCATAGCCGGGACTGAAGATGTAGCTATAGGCCTTCCTGCTGTGAAAACGCGTGACCTTGCTCATCTGCTGGTGCAAGGCGCGCAATGGCAAGAACTCGCTGGAGGGAACGGCCGCGCCCAAGGGAATGACATCATCGGCGCGAGACTGACGCAGAATCTCGCTGATGATCCCGCTGCGGGTGACCGCATAGGGCTCTTCCACCCGTGAAATCGCTGGCGTAGGCGCTGTCAGTGCGGGGGTCTGATGAACGTAATAGCCCGATTGCGGGCGCGCCCGGATCAGACCCTGGTCTTCCAGGGTAGCGTAGGCATGCAATACCGTAGCGTGGCTGACGCCCTTCTGGGTGCTGAGTTTACGTACTGAGGGCACGCGCTCACCCGGCTGATAGAAACCCTTCTGGATATCCTCGGCTAACTGACGGGCGATTTGCTGGTATAAAAGACTGGTCATCGTTGCTCTCCTGCATCATGGCACCACCCTAACGCAGGGCCATGGCCATGAGCACCGTACAGTTAGCTGAAAAGGCACCTGTACAGAATAGCAAAGCAATACACTTTTAAGGCTCAGATAAACGTGGAACAAACTGTTCCGCTTAGTGCTTTACTCGATCACCGCTTCCTCGGCGATGCCGTCATCGACGGTGGCGAACTGCTGCGCCCAGATATCACGGTACTTTTCCAGCAGACGCCGCGGCTCACCCGTGCTGACCAAGTCGCGCATGTTCTGCGCCAGAATCGCACGCAATTGCGGCGAGTTGCAGGCAGAGCTATGGGACAGGGTGTAATACAGCTGTTCGTTAATCAGCGATCCATCAACGATTTCCAGCTCGTCCTCAATGCCCAGTTGCTGCGCCAGCGCCAACCCCTGATAACGCTCGTACACCACATAATCAACCCGCCCACGCAGTAGCGTGCGGAAGGACTGCTCCACCGAGGGCACCTGCTCTATGCGCAGGTGGTCGCGGGCAAAGGTATCGAATGCAGTACCAAAGCTGTTGTTAAGCAAGGTGCTGCCGCGCTTGTCACGCAGATCATCCCAGCCACTGTAGGGAAACAGCGCATCGCGGCGCACAAAGAGCACACTGGGCACTTCCATATACGCCGGATAGATGTAGTCCATGTAGCCGAGGCGCTGACTGGTCAGAAAAGCACCAGCGAGCATATCCACACGGCCGCTACGTACTTCTTCCTGGGCTCGGGCCCAGGGTCCGACATTCAGCACCTCAACCTGAATACCCGTGCCCTCAAGTGCCAGCTCGAGCAACTCGACCCCTGCGCCTACCAGATGCTTGGTGTTCTGCGGATCGACCCACAGAAGCGGTGGATACTCAGGGTTACCGGTAACCACCAGCCGCTCACAGGTTCCTCCTGCGGCCTGCGCTGCGGGCGTCAAAAGCGCCATCCACAGCGCCAGCGGCATAGCGGCCAGGCGCACACTTGAGTGGAGGATTGCGGGAAAAGCAGCCATCTATGCTCCTTTGGCGGTATTCGAAGGCGGTCCTACCCTGTCAAATTAGCACCATAGAGTGCTTGCTGCCAGAGCTGCGGAGCAGGAAGAACCTAAGGTCAGGCAGGTGCGCCGCTGTGAAAACGAAACTCAGGGTCGTTCTGCGTGATTGCAGCGGCCTCGGCTGCAGCAAAAAACGCGATGCGCTCGGCAATGTCTTCCGCTGCAGCCTGGCGTGCCAGCGCCAGATAATCCTGGTAATGACGCGCCTCCGACTTCAACAGCGAGCGATAGAAATCACCCAGCTCGTCATCCAGATAGGGTGCCAGACAGGCAAAGCGCTCGCAGGAGCGTGCTTCTATAAAGGCTCCAACAATCAGGGTATCCACCAGCTTCCCCGGTTCCGAGGTGCGCACGTGCTGACGCAATCGCTGGGCGTACTGACTGGCGCTGAGCGCACGGTAAGCAATGCCGCGCTTTTGCATCAGCGCGGTGACCTGCTCGAAATGCCGCAACTCTTCCCGTGCCAGTCGTGACATCTTCTGCAGCAACACCGGCTTGTCGATGTAACGGAACATCAGATTGAGCGCCGTAGAGGCCGCCTTTTTCTCGCAGTTTGCATGGTCAATCAGCAACTCCTGCGGGTGCGCCAGGGCCTGTTCCACCCAGGCTTGCGGGGTGCGGCAGGACAAGAAATCGAGTAATTCCTGTGGCAGGGACATGGGCCTTCACTGGTAGATAAAAGTCAGGCAGATTATACAGTTAACCGGCCACCCTTAACCACGTTCTGACGCCCCACTTGATCCAAATCAAGACGCTTTTACGTAAACAAGCTACATTGTCTACAGGATTGAAAAACAGCATCAAGCTGGATAACGGAGAACGCCATGCAAGCCATCAAACGTATTCTGGTTGTGATTGACCCGACCCAGACCGAGCAACTGGCACTGATACGCGCCAAACTGATTGCCGGGGTAATTGAATCGGAACTGCACCTGCTGGTCTGTGAAAATCGCCAGGATCACCTGCCCTGGGCGCAAGAACTCTGCGCTGGCGTAAAGGCCGAGGGCATCCGCGCCGAATGCAGCCAGGGTTGGCACGGCAGCCTGACCGATACCATAGTGCAGGCAGTCTCCAGTCACGGATGCGGTCTGGTTATCAAACAGCACTTGCCGGACAACCCGCTGAAGAAAGCATTGCTTACCCCGGATGACTGGAAGCTGCTGCGCTACTGCCCTGCTCCCGTGCTGCTGGTCAAGACCACCGAGTCCTGGATGAAGGGCGCAGTATTGGCCGCAGTTGATGTTGGCAACCATGATGATCAGCACCATGTGCTGCATGACACCATCGTCAGCCACGCCGCTGACATCGTCGAGATGATCAATGGCGAGTTGCACCTGGTCAGCGCTCATCCTGCGGCCATGCTCTCAGCCGCTGACCCGGTTTACCAATTGCGCGAAAATATCGCCAATCGTTACCGCGAAGAGGCTGCCCGCTACGCCAGCGCCAATGGCCTGGATGCCGAGCACATGCACATTGATGAAGGCCCGGCTGATACGTTGATCCCCAAGGTGGCACGGCAAATAGGCGCTAGCGTTACGGTGATTGGCACTGTGGCACGCAAAGGCTTGGCAGGCGCGTTGATTGGCAACACTGCCGAGGTCATCCTCGACCAGCTCGATTCGGACATTCTGGTGCTCAAGCCGGAAGACACCATGGCCCATCTGGAAGAGATTCTGGAGAAGTAATACTCACAAACCCGGGCGCGTCGCCTAAGGCGCGCCCGTGGCCTTTGCCGCATGGCGCTGATAGTAAGCCTCTGAAAGGCTGAAAAAGGTGCTATCGATATCATCACGCACCTGCTTCAGCGACCAGTTGCTGTAATCAGGCCGCAGACGCAGCCCTGCACGGCCAAATAGCCGCTCATCAGCTCGCACCAGCAACCGATATGCCTGACAAGCCAGCGGCTGTTCGCTGATAAAGGCGATTTGCGCAGTGCCCAGCGCCTGCCGCAACATCAATCCTGACACCACCTCTATCCGCGCATTGACCACCTGCTCAAGCAACTGCTCCAAACGGCTCCACACGGCCAGCTTTTGCGGGCTGTCGTATTCGTTCCAGCGGATGATTTCATGGCTGAAGCGCTTGCAGCCACGGCACACCTGATCGCCGTACACGGTTGAACACAGCCCGACACAGGGGGTTTTATCGGTGTAGAGAGCATCAGGCATGGCAAGACTCCGTGAATCGACCCACAGGGTAAACCAGCACAAGCCCGAGCTACAGCCCTTGGATACAAAATTGCCTGATTCGCACTGGACGAAGGTCATAGGCGCCTGCGGCTTAACTTTGGCCTGCTATTCCTGTAGAATCGGCCCGCCGTTAGGGCTGTGTGCCAGGCGTCGCCCGCAATCCCCTCCGTATCTGCCGCGCCACCATCAGGTCAGTTACCGGGTTGCCCGCCACCCGCTCCAGGCTCACGCCTGCACCCAGCCATATCCGGCACATAGGGGAAGCACTGAATAACTCCCTTCATCAAGATGCTTATTCAGTGCTTCTCTGGATCCGTGAGGATGACCGTTCCGCCACAAGCAGAACAGACTGATGAGGGTAATTATTGTGCTTGAAGCCTAT
Source organism: Pseudomonas sp. (assembly GCA_046291745.1). Taxonomy (GTDB): domain Bacteria; phylum Pseudomonadota; class Gammaproteobacteria; order Pseudomonadales; family Pseudomonadaceae; genus Halopseudomonas. The sequence goes on from JBKBSI010000157.1 coordinate 4,983, forward strand.
CGCAAACACGTAGAAGAGCGCGCAGCACAGGGCATCGTGCCCCAGCCGCTGAACGCCGAACAAACCGCCGGTCTGGTTGACCTGCTGAAAAATCCACCGGCTGGCGAAGAAGCGTTTCTGCTCGACCTGCTGACCAACCGTGTACCCCCGGGCGTAGACGAAGCTGCCTACGTCAAGGCCGGCTTCCTGTCCGCCGTGGCCAAGGGCGAAGTGACCTCTCCACTGTTGACCAAACTGCGTGCCGTTGAGCTGCTGGGCACCATGCAGGGTGGCTACAACATCGTCACCATGGTTGAGCTGCTGGACAATGACGAACTGGCCGCCGCCGCTGCCAAGGAACTCAAGCACACCCTGCTGATGTTTGATGCCTTCCACGACGTTGCTGACCGCGCCAAAAAAGGCAACCAGCACGCCAAGCAGGTACTGCAATCCTGGGCCGATGCCGAGTGGTTCACCAACCGCCCTGCGGTTGCCGAGAAAGTCAGCCTGAGCGTGTTCAAGGTGCCTGGCGAAACCAACACCGACGACCTGTCACCCGCTCCAGATGCCTGGTCGCGCCCTGATATCCCGCTGCACGCTCTGGCCATGCTGAAAATGGCCCGTGACGGTATCGTGCCGGACGAACAAGGCGCCATCGGTCCGCTGAAGATGATCGAAGAAGTCAAATCCAAAGGCTTCCCGGTTGCCTACGTCGGCGACGTGGTAGGTACTGGCTCCTCGCGTAAATCAGCTACCAACTCGGTACTCTGGTTCTTCGGCGACGACATCCCCTACGTGCCAAACAAGCGCGCTGGCGGTTTCTGCTTCGGTAACAAGATCGCTCCTATCTTCTACAACACCATGGAAGATGCCGGCGCTCTGCCGATCGAGTTCGACGTCAACGAAATCAACACTGGCGACGTAATCGATCTGTACGTTTACGAAGGCAAGGTTTGCAAGCACGGCACTGATGACGTCATCACCACCTTCGAACTCAAGACTCAGGTTCTGCTCGACGAAGTACGCGCCGGTGGCCGTATTCCGCTGATCATTGGCCGTGGCCTGACCGACAAGGCGCGCGCCGAGCTGGGCATGGGTCCGTCCGACCTGTTCCGCAAGCCCGATGTACCCGCCGCCAGCACCAAGGGTTTCACCCTGGCGCAGAAGATGGTCGGCAAGGCTTGTGGCGTCGAGGGCGTACGCCCCGGCACCTACTGCGAACCGAAGATGACTACTGTTGGCTCCCAGGACACCACTGGCCCGATGACCCGCGATGAGCTGAAAGACCTGGCTTGCCTGGGCTTCTCCGCCGACCTGGTGATGCAGTCCTTCTGCCACACTGCGGCTTACCCCAAGCCCATCGACGTAACCACCCACCACACGCTGCCTGACTTCATCCACAACCGTGGTGGTGTTGCCCTGCGTCCTGGCGACGGCATCATCCACAGCTGGCTGAACCGCATGCTGCTGCCTGATACCGTCGGTACCGGTGGTGACTCGCACACCCGTTTCCCCATGGGCATTTCCTTCCCGGCCGGTTCCGGTCTGGTTGCCTTTGCCGCTGCCACCGGCGTCATGCCGCTGGACATGCCGGAATCGGTTCTGGTGCGCTTCAAGGGTGAAATGCAGCCCGGTATCACCCTGCGTGATCTGGTGCATGCGATCCCCTATTACGCCATCCAGGAAGGTCACCTGACCGTCGAGAAGAAAGGCAAGAAGAACATCTTCTCTGGCCGTATTCTCGAGATCGAAGGTCTGGATCACCTGACTGCCGAACAGGCATTCGAGCTGTCCGACGCCTCCGCTGAGCGTTCCGCTGCCGGTTGTACCATCAACCTGAGCGAAGAGTCGGTTGCCGAGTACCTGAAGTCCAACATCGTCCTGCTGCGCTGGATGATTGCCAACGGTTATCAGGACCCACGTACCCTGGAGCGTCGCGCCCAGGCCATGGAAGCCTGGCTGGCCGATCCGAAGCTGATGAAAGCTGACGCCGACGCCGAATATGCCGCCGTGATCGAAATCGATCTGGCCGACATTAAAGAGCCGGTTCTGTGTGCGCCGAACGATCCGGATGATGCCCGCCTGTTGTCTCAGGTAGCTGGTGAGAAGATTGATGAAGTCTTCATCGGCTCCTGCATGACCAACATCGGTCACTTCCGCGCCGCCGGCAAGCTGCTGGAGAAAAACAAGGGCGCCCTGCCGACCCGTCTGTGGCTGGCTCCGCCGACCAAGATGGATCAGTTCCAGCTCACCGAAGAAGGCTACTACGGCATCTACGGCAAGGCTGGCGCACGCATGGAAATGCCTGGCTGCTCGCTGTGCATGGGTAACCAGGCACGTGTGGCTGCCAAGTCCACCGTGGTGTCCACCTCCACACGGAACTTCCCGAACCGTCTGGGCGATGGTGCCGATGTGTACCTGGCCTCTGCCGAGCTGGCGTCGGTTGCTTCGATTCTGGGTCGCCTGCCGACCGTTGAGGAATACATGGGTTACGCGGCCGAGCTGAACAGCATGTCCGCAGATATCTATCGCTACATGAACTTCAACGAGATCGAGTCCTACCAGAAAGCTGCAGCGTCCATTCCGGTCGCTCAGCTGTAAGCAGCAAGCAAGTAGAGAGCCCCGCCCAGTGCGGGGCTTTTTTTATGCGCGCAGATTGCCCTCGCTACCCTGTTACGCAAAACGGGCGTGCATCACAACCCTATCATTCAACCTCTTGGCGCCAGCTCTAGCCTACGGCATTATCTGCCTGTTGGCTGACCGGTCCACCAAGTGACCTGGCAAGCCAGTCCGTTCGCTACCACAGCCTCCACATACAACAACAATCAAAATTGGCACGGTATAACGGGCGGTCAGGTTGAGTACCCCCAGCCTGCC
>JBKBSI010000158.1:0-1529 GCA_046291745.1 Pseudomonas sp.
ATTTCTTCGATTTCCCGCGCCGGCAATATGGGTCAATCCAACTACTCTGCGGCCAAGGCCGGTGTAGCGGCCATGACCGTGGTCTGGGCCAAGGAGCTGGCGCGCCACGGTATTCGCGTGGCGGGTATTGCACCGGGCTTTATCGAGACTGAAATGACCGCCGGCATGAAACCCGAGGCGCTGGAAAAAATGACCTCGGGCATCCCGCTCAAGCGCATGGGCAAGCCCGAAGAGATTGCCCACTCGGCGGCCTATCTGTTCGAGAATGACTATTACACCGGTCGTATTCTCGAACTGGATGGTGGTATTCGCCTGTAATCAGGGCTGGCCAGCAGCCCAGGCAGTCGCGGCGCTAGCCGCGACTAGCCGACCGCAACTACCAATTCACACCCAGGCCAAAGCGATAACGGGTATCGTTGACGCTCTCCTGGCTGTTGCCATTCAGATAGTCCCATTCGGTCAGCAGGCTCAGGGAGGCCCAACTGGTTAACAAGTAACGTACCCCTGCCTCCGCATCCACCACGAAATTCACCGAAGGGTCATCCGGAATCAGTGTCTCGGCGTTGTGGAAGAACTCGAAGCGCTTGCCGAACAGGAAGCGTCGCAGATCCCATTCCAGACCCAGAGCGTTGAAGTTGCGCGACGAGCCGTCGCGATTATCGAGTTTGACGTGATCCACCCGCGCGGAAGTCTGGAAGCGACCCAGGGCGTCATTCCACCATTCATAACCAGGGCCCATACCGTACTGCCTGCGACGCTCGATCTCGTTAATGTGATCACGCTGGTAATTCAAGCTGGTCTGCCAGAACCACTGTTCGTCAAAGAACCAACTGACATCGTAATCAGTGCTCCATTGGTGACGGCTTTTGACGTCATCCCGGTAGTCACGCTCGAACTCGCCACCCACCGCATGGCGCCAGTCACCGTGCCGGGCTTCGGTGTTAAAGGCCAGATCCAGATCGCGCTGCTCGGTAGCATTGTTTTTGATATCCAGCGCCGCCCTGGCATTACCTTCCCACACCCAGTCGGCGATGAGCGGCTTGGGTTCGAGTAACTGCTGAATGGCGCTGATCTGCAAGGGCACAGCCTGCGGACCGCCGTTACGAACCAGAATGGTGCCAGGCTCTTCCGAGGCTTCAACCGACAGGGCTCGCTCCGCATCACCCTCAGACTTGATCAACAGGGCGTTGTCGGATGCAAAGGTACTGATATTCTTGACCGGAACACGCAGCCGTCCGGCCAGCTCGGTGTTGATGATCAGAAAGCCGCCCTCAAGTAGCTCGATCTGACCGGTAACACGGTCGCCGTTTTTCAGCCAGAGGGTATCGGCCTGAACGGTAAAGGAACTGCAACTGAGCGAAACAAGCACGGCGAGAGGAAGGCGGCGAAAGGACATCGGGTAACCTTGTAGCATGGGCTGGGAATTCAAAGCGGCATTATCCATGACTGTAAAATGATTACCACTACAGTCTGTTGACAAGAGCATATGCAAATGACCACCGAACAGCGCGAACAGTTCCGGCAGGTGT
>JBKBSI010000158.1:1539-7818 GCA_046291745.1 Pseudomonas sp.
TTGGCCAGCGTGCCAGCAGGCCGGGTTATCAGCTACGGGCGCCTGGCCGAGCTGGCTGGCATGGGTCGCGGCGCCCGTCTGGTGGGGCGCTGGCTGGGACAGTTGCCGGAGGACAGCAGCCTGCCCTGGCACCGGGTGCTGAATAGCCAGGGCAAGCTGTCGCTACCTGCGGACAGCCCCGCCGGGCAGGAACAATATCAGCGACTGATGGCCGAAGGTGTCATGATTGAGCGCCGCCGCGTTAATATGCGACGCTTTGGCTGGCCAGATTGAACAACCCACAGGACCGATATGAAGCATAACCAGTTTCCACCTCACGCCGAGCCCGAACGCGAGGGATGGCGTGTTTACCTCAACCCTCGCGTGCTCGGCATGCTGTTCCTGGGTTTTTCCGCCGGCCTGCCGCTGATACTGGTCGGCAGCACCTTCAGCGCCTGGCTACACGATATGGGTGTTGAGCTGGCGGCTATTGGCTTTCTCAGTTGGGTGGGCATGGCGCATTCGATCAAGGTACTCTGGGCGCCGTTGATTGACCGTGTGCCTCTTCCGCTGTTGAGCCGCTGGCTGGGTCGACGCCGGGCCTGGATGCTGCTGGCCCAGACTGTGATCGCCATCGCGCTGCTGGGCATGGCCTTTACCGATCCACGTGAACAACTGGGCCTGGTGGCCCTCTGGGCCGTGCTGGCGGCCTTCGGCTCAGCCAGCCAGGATGTTGCCATAGATGCCTATCGCGTCGAGGCAGAAGCCAAACACCGACAGGGGGCCATGGCCGCCACCTATGTCACCGGTTATCGCGTGGCCATTCTTGTTGCCAGTGCCGGGGCCCTGCATATGGCCGACCTGAATAGCTGGACCCTTGCCTATGCGGTCATGGGCGCGCTGATGCTGGTAGGCATGATCACCACCCTGATCATTGCCGAGCCGCAAACGCAGGTCACCGAGTCGACTTTGCGGCTGGAGCAACGCGTCAGCGATTATCTGGCCCATACCCGCCACGCCGGCTGGCGGCGGGATGCCACCGCCTGGTTTATTGGTGCCATGGTCTGCCCGTTCGCCGACTTCGCTCAACGCTATGGCAAGACCACTCTGCTGGTACTGCTGTTTGTGGCCACCTTCAGACTAAGTGATATTTTCATGGGCACCATGGCCACCCCCTTCTATCTGGACCTGGGCTTTACCAAGGCGGAGATCGCCAATATCGCCGCCGCCTTTGGGCTCGGCATGACCCTGTTCGGTGCGCTTATGGGCGGCCTGCTGGTGGCGCGTTTTGGCATTGCCCCGATACTACTGTTCACTGCCTTTATGGCTCCGGCAACCAATCTGACCTTTGCCTGGCTGGCCTATATCGGACCGGAAACCAGCGGCCTGGTATTTGCCATCATCGCCGACAACGTTACCGGCGGCCTGGCGATTTCGGTCTTTATTGCCTACCTCTCGAGCTTGACCAACACCGCCTATACCGCGACCCAGTACGCCCTGTTCAGCTCGATCATGACCCTCCCGGGTCAGTTCCTTGCGGGCTTTACCGGCTTGCTGGCAGCTAACGTCGGCTGGATCAGCTTCTTTTTCATCACCGCCATGACCGGCCTGCCAGCTATTATTCTGGCCTTTCTGCTGCTCAAGCTGGCGCACCCGGATAAACAAAAGCGACCAGGTATCGACTGAACTTCAAACCCGATCAGTACAAACAAGAAAGCGGCGCCCGAGGGCGCCGCTTTTGCTATCCAACTTCAATCACGCTCAGAAGTTGTAACCAACACCAACGCTGTAGAAAATCGCGCCATCATCATAACGGTCACGGGCATCGCTGCTGGTTCTGAACAGGAACTGATACTCGGCCATACCGGTCACGAATACGTTTTCATGAACCCAGTGCTTGATGCCGATTTCAGGACCCGCCATAAAGGTGTTCTTCACGTCACGACCATACAAGCCACCAAAGCTGGCACCAATAAAGGGACGGGTAGGCCCGGTACCGAAGTGATAGTCGTAGAAGACTCGGGTAGAGCCGGTAATGGATGTTCTTTCACCCGAAGCATCGCTGATACCTACCGACTGACGAACACCCCAAAGGGCAGAATCGTTCAGATAGGTACCGTAGCTGCCTTGAACAGAAAACACACTGTTATCAAAGCTGTTGTCGCTAGCGCCCGAACCACTCAGAGTTACTTCCCGATCTCCGGTAGTGGGCGCAGCCATGGCCATAGCGGGCACAACGGCGGCAATCAGCATGGAGGTTTTGAATAGTCTCTTCATCGCTTTATTCCTTCATCAAGTTGACCAAAACAACGCACCAGGATGGCCCGCTGATACCCCATCCGACCGGAGCAAAAACAGAATGTTCAACTTTTTTAAAGGGTTACAAATGGTTTCGAAGACCCGCATCACCAACAAAATGTCCGTTTACCTCAAGCCCGCCAGGCACTGGAGGCGAGACTACATGGGCGCTACAGACAACAAAGCCCGCACAAGGCGGGCTTTGTTGAGCGGCTGATAAAGGCTCAGTCGGCGCTGGCCTCGGAAACCATATGCACGGTGCGCTGAGGGAATGGAATGGTAATGCCCTCCGCATCGAAAGCTTCCTTGGCTTGCTCCTGCAAATTCCAGAATACGCCCCAAAAATCTTCGGTCTTGGCCCACATACGCAGGGACAGATCGACCGAGTTGTCACCCAGACCTACCAGCCAGACAACCGGTGCCGGATCGGTAAACACCCGCTCGTCAGCCTCAGCCAAACGCAGCAGAATAGCCCTGGCCTTCTTTACGTCATCGCCATAATCAATACCGATATTGATATCTACCCGGCGCGTAGGCTGGCGCGAGTAGTTGATGATGTTGCCGTTGGACAAGCTGCCGTTGGGGATGATTACGGTTTTGTTGTCCGGCGTTTTCAGTACCGTCTGGAAAATCTGGATGCTATCAACGGTGCCACCGACGCCCTGGGCCTCGATATACTCACCGGCCTTGAACGGGCGCAGGATCAGAATCAGCATACCGCCAGCAAAGTTGGCCAGACTACCCTGCAGCGCCAGACCGACGGCCAGACCGGCAGCACCAATCAGCGCAATGAAGGAAGTGGTTTCGACACCGATCATGCCCGCAACGCTGACCAGCAGCAGAACCTTCAGGCCAACACCAATCAGCGCGCCGATAAACCCGTGCAGGGTCCGGTCAATGTTGCGCTTTTCCATCAGCATGTGCACACCAGAGGTAATGCGCCCGATGATCCACCAACCGACCAGCAGCGTGATGATTGCCAGCAATACCTGGCTGCCATACGCCAATGCCAAGGGTAGCCAAGCCTGCGATAACTCTTCCAGCTGCACCATTACATCATCCATCCTTTATCCTCTTGCTTGTCTGTCAATCGCGGAAGTTGTTGAACTGCAGCGGCATCTCCACCTCAGTACCGCGTAACAATGCCATGACCTCCTGTAGGTCATCACGTTTCTTGCCGGTGACTCGGACCTGTTCACCCTGGATGGCCGCCTGTACCTTGGCCTTGGAATTCTTGATCAGAGCGACAATCTTCTTCGCCAGTTCCTTGTCGATACCTTCCTTGAGTACAACATCCTGCTTGACCTGCTTGCCGGATGCAAAGGTCGGCTTGACCTCCATGCACTGAATATCGATCTTGCGCTTGGTCAGATTGAGCTTGAGAATGTCGAGTAGTTGTTCGAGCTGAAACTCTGCATCGCCGATGATGGTTATCAGCAGATCCTTGCCCTTGAACTCGAAGCTGCCTTTGCCGCGCAAGTCATAACGGCGTTCCAGCTCTTTCATGGCGTTTTCGACCGCATTGGTCACTTCATGTTTGTCCAATTCGGAGACAACATCAAAAGACGGCATGTATTTACCTCAAATAAACATCATTTTTATGACATACATTGCAAAACAACAGTATATCCTCGTGGCATTATAACGTGAATTGATCAACCAACCGGGAGCCTTGCCATGCCCAACCCGCAACTCAGCATCATGGTGGTGGATGACACCAAGTTCAGCAGTGCGGTCATTGGCCATAATCTGACACGCGCAGGTTATGCCGACATCCGCTTTGCCAGCTCTGCAATGGACGCACTGGCCATGCATGAACAACGTCCAGCCAGCGTAATGGTCGCTGACTGGCTGATGCCGGAAATGGACGGCCTAGAGTTGACCACCCGCATTCGTCAGGCTGACGAGCAGAGCGGTCATTACACCTATGTAGTGCTGTTGACCGCCCGTGAGGGTGACAACGTCCTGAGCCAGGCATTTGATCGGGGCGTTGATGACTTCATCAGCAAGTCGTCGATGAACGAGCAGTTGCTGCCGCGCATTTATGCTGCGGACCGCACTTCGCAACTGATCAATCGCCTGCTCGACGAGAACCGCCTGCTGGCAGACAACAATGCCCACCTGGAAGAGTACAACCTGGTGGATAGCCTGACCGCCCTCGGCAACCGGCGCTACACGATTCAGCGTCTGGGTGAGGTCTTGCGCAATGTCGAAGCCCGCGGCGGCATATGCTGCATGCTGGTGCTCGGCGTGCAGAACCTTGATGAGCTGACGCGCAAGCAAGGTGAAACGGTGCAGCAGGAACTGCTGCGCGGCATCGCCAGACGCCTGCAGCAACTGGTCAGACCCACCGACGTGATCGCCCGGGTTGGCAATAACACCTTTGCCATCGTGACCCTCGCGGATGACCCGCGGGACTGCAACCCGGCGAGCTTCAAGCGTCTGCACGACGGCCTCAACCTCAAGGCATTCAAGACCAGCGAAGGCTACCTGTCTGTGCGTGCCGGTATGGCGCTGTGCACGGTGGATAACAAGCAGGACTTGCCGGAGGCAGCGGAACTGCTGGAGAAAGTTGAAATGCAACTAGGCGACGCCTACGAGACCAACCTGATCACCGAAGTACGCTGGTCGCCAGCGGGCTAAGCATGCTGCATGTACTGGGTGCAGGTAGCCTCGGGCTACTCTGGTCCGCGCGCCTGGCGCTAGCGGGCCAGCCGGTGACTTTGCTGCTACGTAGCCCCGAGGCGCTGGCAGCCTGGCAGGCTGCAGGCAGCCAGGTGCTGTTCGAACACCAGGGCCAATGCCAAAGCCTGACCCTGCATGCCGCATTAGCAGGCGATCCCGCGCAGCAAATCAGTCATCTGATCGTCGCCACCAAGGCGCAGGGCGTAGCAGCGGCGCTGCAGCAGGTCGCCGCGCAGCTCAGCGAACACTGTCAGTTGTTGATGCTGCAGAACGGCCTGGGCAGCCAGCAGTGGGCCAGCCAACAGTTTCAAGGCCTGCCAGTACTCTATGCCAGTGTTACCGACGGCGCCTGGCGCCCGGCGGCACGCCATGTGGTATGGGCCGGTAGCGGTACCACCCTGATTGGCAGCGCCGGGGCCAGTGCCGAGCCGCATTGGCTAAAGCAACACCTTGCCGGTGCCATCGATTGGCAGTGGCACCCACGTATCGTGGACATCCTGTGGTTGAAACTGGCTGTCAACTGCGCGATTAACCCCCTCAGTGTTCTGCATGATTGCCTCAACGGCGAGGTTCCCTCCCGGGCTGGCAGGCGCCGGCCAGCCCCGAACGGCGAGATGGAGTCACAGCGTCTGGCCGAGGGCCAGTCACTGCTGCCAGGGCAGTTGAGCGGCCATATCCATCAGGTTATCCAGCGCACGGCACAGAACAGCTCCTCCATGCGCCAGGATGTTCACGCCGGGCGGCCGACCGAGATTGACTACATTCTCGGCCACGCCCTGCACAGCGCACGCTCCCACGGTCTGGATACACCTATGATGGACCAGCTCGACCACGAGCTGAGGACACATCTGGCAACGCTTGGACTGCTGCAAGCCCGTTAGACAGCTTTGTAGCGGCGCGCATTCGGGCTAGGCTTGCGCAGCAGAAAACAGCTTATCGACCCACCCGTAACGAGGCCTCAGATCATGGGCTACCGCTTGAGCAAACTCTATACCCGCACCGGTGACGACGGTGATACCGGACTGGCCGATGGCCGACGTATTGGCAAGGATCACCCGCGCATTGAAGCCATGGGCAGTGTCGACGAGCTGAACAGCCAATTGGGCATGCTCATCGCGGACCTGCAGGAACCAGCACTACAAGAGATGGCCGAGGTACTGGCCCCGGTACAGCATAGATTGTTCGATATGGGCGGAGAGCTGGCGATTCCCGGCTACGAAATCATTGCCGCCGAGGATGTAACCGACCTTGAGCAACTGATCGACCACTTCAATGCCAGCCTCGAACCGCTGAAGAACTTCATTCTGCCTGGGGGTT
>JBKBSI010000159.1:0-7804 GCA_046291745.1 Pseudomonas sp.
CGGCGGGACTTTTCCGATTTGTTGCTGTTCAGCGGCGCGCTCAATTCTGGCATGAGTGGAGGCCCCAGCATTACCGCGAGCGGTCGGAGCAGTGCCGTGCGATGATCGTTCCTTGGTGAAAGTGCTCGCCGCTGTCTGGCGGATCAATGGCTTGAATGAGGATGGCGCAATGGATTGGCGTGGCAGGCGGCAGAGCCGCAATGTAGAGGATCGTCGGGGGCAGTCGGTGCGGGGTGCCGGGGCTGGGGGCGGGTTGTTATTGCTGCGGTTTCTACCGATGCTGCTGCGCAGCAAGATCGGTCGCGTTGTTCTGGTGCTGGGTGTGGTGGTGTTCTTTGGTGCCCGGATGATGGGTATCGATTTGCTGCAGGTGATCGATGGTGGTCCGCAGGTCGCATCGCAGTCGACTCCTCAGTCCACCCAGCAGTTCAGTGCGCAAGAGCAGGAGTTGGCGGAGTTTGTGTCCGTTGTGCTGGCGGATACGGAAGATACCTGGAATGCCATCTTTGCCGCTTCCGGCCAGCGCTATCAGGAGCCGCGACTTGTGCTGTTTTCCGACCGGGTCAATTCAGCGTGCGGTACTGCTAGCTCGGCTGTCGGCCCGTTCTACTGCCCGGCAGATAATCAGGTGTATCTGGACCTGGCCTTTTTTCGTGATCTCAAGTCGCAACTGGGTGCGCCGGGGGATTTTGCCCAGGCTTATGTGGTGGCTCACGAAGTAGGGCATCACGTACAGAATCTGATGGGTATCAGCCAGAAGGTGCGGGCTGCCGGGGCGGGCAAGAGCAAGGCAGAGGTCAATGCGCTATCGGTGCGCCAGGAGCTGCAGGCCGACTGCTTTGCCGGTGTGTGGGGCCACAATGCGAATAACCAGCAATTGCTGGATGAGGGCGATCTGGCCGAGGCGCTCGCCGCTGCGTCTGCGATTGGCGACGACCGGCTCCAGCGCCGCTCGGGTGGTGAGGTGGTGCCGGACAGCTTTACCCATGGCAGCTCGCAGCAGCGCATGACCTGGTTCAAGCGTGGCTTTGACAGTGGCGATATCAGCCAGTGCGATTCCTTCAGCGCCACGCTTTGAATTCATGTCGGGTTGCACGGAAAATGTGGCCCGTAGGCTACTGTCCACGTGAGGACCTTGGTTTGCCCTCTCTAGCTCTCCGAAATAGCGAAAGCGGGTGCCATGTAATCCTGTTCACGCGAGCTGAGGCCAATGGCTTTTGCAATATTTCGCCACTGACCAACCACGCTTTTGCAGTCGGCAATGATGTCGTCTGCCTCTGTCAGGGGTAGCCGAAAGAACCCCGCGACTTCCCTGACGAGTTCCAGATCGAGAGCGTTGTCTGCTTCGGTGATATTGAGCTTCAGGCCATCGCCGGTGGGCACAGGGTTGAGGTCATAGGCTGCGGACAGGCGCCAGCCATTACCAGGCTTGAGGATGAATCCATGATTTCGCAGATGGTCATCCGTGTTGGATACCAGGACGTTGAACAGGATGCGTGTCCAAAGCTCCCTGAGATCCCAGTTCGGCTCAGATCCGTAGCGCATGAGAATCTCCGCCAGCTCAAGATAGCTGACACCTGTACTGGCGTCTTCACCATCAACATGGCCTGTCAGAGTCATGGCTGAAGCAAAGTGCAGCCGACCACCGCGTGCGGTTCGGTCAAAGCGTTTAACTCTGAAACAGTGATGGGGGCTTGCATAGCGCTGGGCTGCACCCTGAGCGACATTGATGCCGCAGCTTTTTGCAAGCGCATTGACGGCCATCTCCCAGCCACCAACGTTGTACTCGTCGCGGATGCTAGGGAACTTGGCAATCCACAGATGACCAGCACCGTCGGCCACGCTTGCCTTGGGGCGGGCGCCACCAAGGGAGCCGCCTGGGGCGATAAGCATGCGTAACCAGTCACGACCACCAAGCGCTGTATTGTCAGGATCAAGCTCAAGGGCTCGGCTTGCGCGTTCGAGATCGGCGATCGCCACGAATGGCGGAGCGGCGACATCGTGTTGATCATCGAGAAATGCTCCTTCGCCATTGAGTCGATAGCGCAGTGCGCCTACCCGGTACTGGTCGTGAACACCCAGTAGGTAGTCAGACTCCCGCAGTATTGTGCCTTTGGGGGCAAGGCCATCGCGGATGTCGCGCTCCAGTCGGCGCTTCATCAGGAGTCGCCCCCAGCGGTCGGGACAGGAATCCCCGAACACACCAAAGATGTCTCGATCACCGGAAGGGTACTGAGGGCCTTCGAACGGATAGAGGCTCGGGTCGATCTGTACCTGGCTCAGAAGAGGATTCTTGAGGGCCTTGGGGTCATGCTCGTATTCGAACTTCTCTGTAGCGCCTTTTCTTCGGGCGTGAAGCCAGCCCAGTCGCTGCGGACCATCCAGCCCCTCCCAGTCTGCACATACCTCGATAGGTGTCATTTCTTGCCTCGGCGCGGGACGATAAGGCCAGCAAGGGCGTCCGTGTTGAGCGATGCCTTGGCGTCCAGTTGCTCATCCTGTTCCAACTGGACGGTACGGCGCGCAGGAGCTTCCTGAACTACTTGGGCTTTCAGCGGTTCCGTGAGCTTCAGATATTCGGTTTCCCGAGCTGTGTTTTTGGCGCGTACGGCACGAGCAGGTTTCTTGTTCGGTAGCAGCTTGGCGTCCTGAAGGTGCCGGCCGAGCTCGTCCGAAGCAGCCACTTTGTTCAGGTCTTTCTCCATCCCTAGTATTTGCATGACGGCCAGGTAGGCACCCATCGTGCTGCCCGAGGACCCGTTTTCGAGGGCTCGAAGTGTCATCAGGGACATGCCAGCCCTTTCTGCCGCCTGCTTGGCGGTGATATTTCGCCGTAGGCGGGCAAGCTTGAGTCGCTCGCCAAGCTCGGCCAGCAGGCGTTCTGTGGAGGGAAGAAGGGGAGCTACTTTCTTCGCCATGACAAGATTCCTTCACTTAAGGGAGGTAAGTGAAAGAATAATAGCACTTGCGGCTGGCCTGCGCATATAAGTGCCATTATTATGGATCATTAAGGCAGTAACGATTAATTTAATGGCAGTTATGTCTTACCCATGACGAGTCAAATGCCGCGCTATCCCCCACTTCAACGGCTGAGCCTGCTGCGCCAACCGCAGCCCGGTATTGCGCAGCAGGCGCATGGGTAGCTTGTCGCTGGTGTAGCACTCGACCAGCAGATTGGTGGCCTGGTACAGCGGCCAGGTCGCCAGTCGTTGCTGGCGCTGGTAGCGCTCCAGTAGTGCTGGCGCGGCCAGGTCCTGATTGCGGGTGTGGGCGGCTAACAGCAGTTTGCTTAGCCGTTGCACGCTGGCCAGCCCGAAGTTGAAGCCGTGCGCTGTGACCGGGTGCATGCCGACGGCGGCGTCGCCGATCAGGGCGCAGCGCGGGCCGATCATCTGGCGGGCATAGGCGCCTACCAGGGGATAGGCATGTCGGGTGCTCACCAGCTGCATTTTTCCGAGCCGGTAGTCAAAGCGCTCGGCCATTTCGATGGCGAACTGCGCTTCGTCCATCTGTTGTAGCTGGGCGATCTCCCGTGGGGGCAGCGTGACGACCACGGAGGACTGCCTGCCGTTGAGCGGCAGGAGGGCCAGGGTCTGGCCGTAGCCGAACCACTCCCAGGCGGTTTGCTGGTGGTCTTCTTCGTGCTGCATGCGGCACACCAGCATGCTCTTGCCGAAGTCCTTCAATTGCGCACCTATCCCCAGCATGCGGCGGGTTTCAGAAAAGCGGCTGTCGGCGGCGACCAGCAGTCGAGTGTGCAACACATCGCCATTGGCCAGGGTCAGCTCAACGGCGTCGGGCTGTTGTTTGATCGCCTTGATCTCGGCCTCACAGCGCAGCTCGGTATCGGCTGCCGCAAGCAGGCTCTGATAGGCCGCCCGGCGGATGGCATGGTTGGCGACCAGGTGGCCCAGGCGATCAGCTCCGGTCTGTTGCGCGTTGATCTGCAGGGCAAAGGCTGAGGGGCCGTTGAATACCTTGGCGTCGCGCAGTACCGCGATGTCCTGCGCCTCCAGGCGCGACCAGATATCCAGTTGCTCCAGCAGTGCTTGCGAGCTGTGGGTCAGGGCGATTTCGCGACCATCGAAGGCGGGCTCGGCCAGCGCGGCTTCAGGCAGGCGCTCCAGCAGGAGCACGCTTAGCCCGTGGCCAGACAAGGCACGGGCCAGGCACAGCCCGCTGGGGCCTGCGCCGATGATGGCGATATCGTAGGTCATGTTTGTCTCCATACGGCTGCGCAAAAAGGGCAGTCTGGCCATTTCTGGCGAACGGCGTATTGCTCTGGGTCAGTGTGAGGTGCGGTTCAACAGTTGCCTTTGTGAACGCTAAACCACGGATGCATCTAGCGCTTTTATTCGCTGAAGAGCGATGCTGCCGCACAGGGTTTGACCTCGATGTCGCTGCGGTTGATGCGTTTCGTCCGGAGCCTGATGTTGTTGGTGAGAAGCTTTTGCCGGACTGAGGTTTGCGTCTATCATTTGCTGACTTAAGATCGGAGGGTCATGGATGTTGCCTAAACCATGAAATCTCTCGTCGGTGGGCATGAATATTCGTGATCTTGGCTATTGAGGTTGTGCAACCCGGCCAAGTGTTACCAGGGAGCGGTATGAAGTCTTTCTTTTCTATCAGTCTGGCCTGCTTTATCGGCCTGTTTGCCACTGGGTTGTGCGCCGCCGCTGCCGACACGGACATGGGCACACCTTCTTCTTCGGCACAACGGCTGTACGCTGAAGCGCGCGAGGATCTGCTGCAGATCCGGGTGTTGATCAACAATGGCCGCAGCCAGGCTTCAGTGGGCTCCGGCTTCCTGTTGGCAGACTCTGATCTGGTGGTTACCAACTACCACGTCATATCCCAGATAGCGCTTGAGCCCGAGGTCTACACCGGCGAGTACCTGGACACCCAGGGTCGTCGCGGCAATCTGCAGTTGCTGGCTGTGGATGTGTTACGTGACCTGGCCGTAGTGCGTATCGACCGACAGGGAAGCGGTTTTTTCCGGCTGCCGGACCCCAGTGCGCAATTGGCCCAGGGTGAACATCTGTATGCGTTGGGCAACCCCCTGGACCTGGGTTTTGCCATCTCCGAAGGGACCTACAATGGGGTTATTCGGCGGGACTTTTCCGATTTGTTGCTGTTCAGCGGCGCGCTCAATTCTGGCATGAGTGGAGGCCCCAGCATTACCGCAAGCGGTCGTATTGCCGGGGTCAACGTGGCCCATCGCAGGGATGGTGAGTTGGTCAGCTTTCTGGTGCCTGCGCACTACCTGCAGGCGCTGCTGAGCAGCATTGGCGAGAAGCCGCCGGAAGATTTTAATCCGCTGATAGCTGCCCAGTTGCTGGAGCATCAAGGGGTTATGCTCGACCGTTTGCTGGAATCGCCCTTGACCCTGAAGCAACTTGGCGCCTACCGGGTTCCGGTCCGCGAATCGGAACAGTTGCGCTGCTGGGGCGACACCAATACCCGTCAGCGCAATGGTTACTCCGGCGCCCGTATCCAGTGCTCGATGGAGTCCAGTATCTTTGTCTCCAGCGAGTTGCGAACCGGCCACGTCGCCATCAGCCATTCCTTGCTGCAGCGCAACGGTCTTGATCGCTGGCGCTTTGCCCGGACAGCCAGAGAGCTTTTTTCTGACCAGATCTTTCGGTCGTCATTCAACGACAGTATCAGTGGGCCTGTGTGCACCGAGGACTTTATTGAGAGTAACGGCCTGCCGCTGCGCGCTGTGCTTTGCTTCAGTGCCTATAACAAGCTGGAAGGGCTCTACACGCTGGATTTGTTCAGCGTGACCACCGACGATCCCGACAGTGCTTTGCTTAGCCAGATGAGTATGCGGGGGACTTCCTGGGAGAACGGCTTGCGACTGGCCGATGCCTTTCTGAGCGGTATGCAGTCAGCCACCGATGCCAGTGTCATCAGTACTGATCGGGAGGGGCAGCCATGAAGTCGCCCATTTTTATCGAGGTGCTGGCGCGCAACGGTGCCGTGCTGCATCGCCAGCGTTTTCAACAGCTCCCGGTACGCATCGGTCGCGCCTATGCCAGTGATCTTATCCTCGATGATCCTCATGTCGCCCCGTACCACGCTGTGCTTGAAGAGCATGAGGGGCAGTTGATACTGCGCTGCGGTGACACGCGCAACGGCATAATCGTCAACAAGCGCGCTGAAGACCAGGTGGAGATGCAGGGTCACGCTGAAGTGCGCGTGGGGCATACCCGCATACGTGTGCGCGGCGTTGACCATCCGGTTGCCGAAGAGCTGCCTGACACAACAAGGCATGGTTGGGAAGGTTTTGTGCCCGCCCTGTCGGGTTTGCTGGTCATCGCACTGGTCGCTTTTGGCGATGAGTGGCTGGGTGGTGACAGCGCCAGTGAGTTCTTCAGCCTGCTCAGTGGAGCCTTTTTTACGCTGCTCTTGGCACTGATGTGGACTGCGCTATGGGCGCTGATCAACCGGTTGCTAACAGGCGGTGCCCGTTTCGGTCGTCACCTGTTCATCGCCAGTATGTGTCTACTGCTTTTCAGTTTGTTGGAAAAGGCGCCCGGGATGCTGGCCTACCGGTTATCCTGGTCGACACTGGATCGTCACAGTGACTTGTCCCTGCTGGCTCCAGTGGCGCTGGCGGTGTACTTTCATCTGGTCACGATCAGCCCGCGTCTGTCACAACGCATAGCCGTCATTACCGCGGGCCTCTACCTGGTTGCAACCGGCATGCTGTTGACCAGCAATTACGCAGATACCGGTACGCTGGCGAGCAAAGCCTACATGGATGCACCCTACCCACCGGGCTTGCGTAACAGCCAATTAAGCACGGTTGAGGCCTTTATTGCGCGTACCAATGAGAGCGAAAAGCGTCTGCTGGTGTTGCGCGAGAATGCCGAACCTTGAGGGTGTTCGGCGCCACTCCGAGACTCAAAACGACCGCAACATCCGCCCCAACAACTCCATGGCCTGCTCGCTCTCAGCACCCCAAGGGTGACCGTAATTCAACCGCGCACAATGCCGAAAGTCCTGGCTGGCGGAGAAGATGGGGCCGGGTGCCAGGCTCTTGGAGAAGGAGCCGCAGTGCATCACCCGTGTGCCTTTGGATATTGTCACCGCAATGCCAGCTCTTCCTCTCGAAGAGTAAGCACCTCATAACCAGTAGATGTCACGGCTATCGTGTGCTCCCACTGGGCGGATAGTTTCTTGTCACTGGTAACGACAGTCCAGCCATCCTTCTTCAATTTAACTTTTGCCTTGCCCTGGTTGATCATCGGCTCGATGGTGAAGGTCATGCCTTCTTGCAGCACCACTCCGGTACCCTTCTGGCCGAAATGCAGCACCTGTGGCTCTTCATGCATCTCCCTGCCAATGCCATGGCCGCAGTACTCGCGCACTATCGAATAGCCGTTCTTTAGTGCGTGCTGCTGGATGGCGTGCCCCACGTCGCCCAGGGTGGCGCCGGGTTTGACCGCCTTTATGCCTTCCCACATGGCTTCATAGGTTTTCTCGACCAGGCGCCTGGCGAAGGGTGATACCTCGCCAAGCATGTACATCTTGCTCGAGTCGGCGATAAAACCGCCCTGCTCCAGGGTGATGTCGACATTGACTATGTCGCCATTCTTCAGCTTCTGCGTGTCTGAGGGGACGCCATGGCACACCACATGATTGACCGAAGTGTTGAGCACGTACTGGTAGCCATATTGGCCCTTGCTGGCGGGGCGCGCTTTGAGTTCACCGACGATGTAGCGCTCGGCAAGATTGTTGATATCCATGGTGGATATACCCGCGACGATACGCGAGTCGAGATAGGCAAAAACCAGGG
>JBKBSI010000015.1:0-16846 GCA_046291745.1 Pseudomonas sp.
ATGCGCTGTTGATGAGTGCCGCTGCCGAGCATCGGCAGCGTGGCATGCAGCACCTGGATGGTGACTATATGGGAGCCCACTGGCTCGCCACATTCGCACTACTGGCGCTGGAAGGTTGAAACGCTGCTCAGTGCAGCTTCAGGCGTGGCTCGGTACTACGGCCGATCCGGTCGCTGAGCATCAGCAGCAAGGTCCTGGGTACGCCGTACAGGGCCATCTGGTGCATGCGATATAGCGAGATATAGAACATCCGCGCCAAGCGCCCCTCGAGCATCACGCTACCGGTCAGGTTGCCCATCAGATTGCCCACGGCGCTGAAGCTGGCCAGGGAGATGAGCGAGCCATAGTCGCGGTAGTGATACGTCTGCAGTCCCTTGCTTTCCAGCAAGCGGCCCAGGTTCTTGGCCATCAGTGTGGCTTGCTGATGCGCCGCCTGGGCGCGTGGCGGTACAAACTTGCCGTCTTCGCCTGCGGGGCATGCGGCGCAATCACCAAAGGCGAAGATACGCTTGTCCAGCGTGGTCTGCAGGGTGTTGTAGACCACCAGTTGATTGATGCGATTGGTCTCCAGGCCCAGCTCGGTGAGAAAGGAGGGTGCGCGTATACCGGCGGCCCAGACCTTCAGCGAAGCGGGGATGCGTTCGCCGTTGTCCAGTAGCAGGCTATCGGCGTCAACCTGGCTGACCGGCGAGCCGGTATGCAGAATCACGCCGAGCTTCTCCAGGGTGCTGGTAACCGGATCGCTGATACGCTCGGGCAGGGCAGGCAGAACGCGCGCGCTGGCCTCGATCAGGTTGATGTGCAGATCTTCAGGTCTGATCCGGTCCAGGCCGTAGGCTTGCAGCAGGCGTGCGGCGTGGTGCAGTTCGGCTGCCAGCTCTACGCCGGTGGCGCCCGCGCCAATAATTGCCACATTGATCTTTTCGTTGACGCTCTGTTCGCCGCTGGCTTGGGCTTTCATATACTGATTGAGCAGCAACCGGTGAAAGCGCTCGGCCTGGGCGCGGGTATCGAGAAACAGGCAGTGCTCGGCGGCGCCGGGGGTATTGAAGTCATTGGTGGTACTGCCAACGGCAATCACCAGATAGTCGTAGCCAATCTCGCGCGCTGGAATCAGTTCCTGGTCCTGATCGTCCTTGATCGCGCTCAGCCGTACCACCCGCTGCTCTCGATCCAGGCCGGTCATGGCGCCGAGCTGAAAGTGAAAGTGGTTCCACTTGGCCTGGGCCACGTAGTTGAGTTCGTCTTCGGTAGAGTTCAGCGAGCCCGCAGCCACCTCGTGCAGCAGAGGTTTCCAGATATGCGTCATGTTGGCATCAATAAGGGTAATGCGGGCGCGGTTTTTCTTGCCGTAACGACGACCGAGGCGGGTGGCCAGCTCAAGCCCCCCGGCACCGCCGCCCACTACCAGAATGCGCGGAAGCGCTGATTGTGTCTGTACTTGTGACATGGACATGACTCACTGAAGGAATAAATCTGTCGTCAGTCCAAGGCGTGCTGCGCTGTGCGGTGGCCCTCAGGCCAGGATCATGTTGGCGAGCAGACGCGATAGCACACCCATGCCGACAACGGCGGCCAGAATCACCCCCAGCAGCAGCCAGACATTGAATGGCTTGCGCTCGACTTTCTGGGCCGGCAGATTGAGGTATTCGTCGACGCGTTTCTGGTCTTCCGGATACAGGCGGCTTGGCATGTTGGCACCTTTTTTGTCGGTGATCGCAGTTCGATGCTGCGGCAGGCTTGACTGACTATGGCGCTATTCTAGTCGCTACAGCCTGATAATGCATCATGCCCTGTTACCAACCCGTCCGCCGCAGCGCGTATCTGCGCTGAGAAGTTGCCGCCGGGGCTGCTATGATGCCGCATCGGTATCCGAGGAGAGCATGATGCTGGCTGCCAGTCTGCTGACCACTACACAGGTGATCTTGACCACGCTGGTCGGCATCCTGGCCTTGGGCTGGGCGCTGTACCGGGTGGCCTGGATTGAGCTGTTGGCGGACAATCGCCAGCAGCATCTGCTGTTTGGCAGTATTTTCCTACTCTTTGTGCTGTGGCTGGTACGCCGCGAGTTCGATAACGGTCTGACCTTCCACTTTATTGGGCTGACGGCCGTCACCCTGTTGCTCAACTGGCCGCTGGCGATAGTTGCCGGGGCGCTGGCTCAGGTGGCGCTGGTATTGATCGGTTGGGACGACGCGGCGGCGCTCGGCGCCAATGGGCTGCTGCGCGTGCTCTTGCCGGTGGCGGTTACACTGCTGGTCAGTCGTGGCCTGGAGCGCCTCAAGCCGACCAACCTGTTTCTATATATATTTGTCAGCGGCTTTTTTGCTGCGGCCCTGGCAGCGGTGGTCACCATACTCGCAGGCATGGGGCTGCTGTTATGGTCCGGGCATTTTACCGCGCCGCAGTCGCTGCTGGAGGTGTTCGGCTACCTGCTGCTGGTGGCCTTTCCCGAGGCCTTTATCAATGGCACCGTGATCACCGGGCTGGTGGTGTTTCACCCGCACTGGCTGGCGACTTTTGATAGCGACAGGTACCTGCAGGAACCCTTCGAGCCGAAGGATAAACCCTGAGCCAGATCAATGCCCGCAGTTACCCTATTATGTTGGAATATGATTTTTCGCAGGGGAGATGAGTATGTCCGTCTACAAGTTGGCAGAGCAGTTGATGCGCGACAATATTGCCCGGGCTGAAGCCGAGGGTTTTACCAGTCAGGAACTGGCCAAGGCGCTGTTGACTGAAGTGATCAATGTCTATCGTCAGCAACGCACTCAGGCGGATATCGCCCATGAACTGACCTTCCTCGCCGAGAATCTCGACGAGGATGCGGACTATGCCTTTATGCGGCCCTGAGCCCGCTCAGGGCATGTCAACTTCGATCACGCCATCGGCACTGACCGTCACATCCGCCTGACCGCCCTCGACCGAAGGAGCAATGGAATCGGATTCGGCCATCATTGCTACTTTGGCTCCACGAAACATGGGCGGTGGCATGAACTGGCTGTTCAGGTTCAGATGCACGATTTTGTAGCCGGTGCCGCCCAGGCTGCTGGTGGCAATATCTGCGCGTGCTTTGAAGGCGGTTATCGCCTCTGCTATCAACTGATCTTCGGTCTGCTGCCTGCCGACCGGCGACAGGCTGAACTGCATGCTGCCTAGTTTCAGGTCATTCAGCAGACGTCCGGTAAGGGTCGATAGCGCCGCAAAGTCGCTGCTTTCCAGAATGATCTCGCCGCGCTCGCGCCAGGCTACGATGCGTTCACGCTTCTCGTCATAGACTGGGTGGCTGCTGCGGTTGCCGCTGGATACCTTTATGTCGCTGTTTTCTCGGGCCGTTTCCAGACCACGGTTCAACTGCTCGGTAATGCGTTTGGCCAGGACCGCCGCGTCCTTGTGCTGCTCTTCGGCATACAGGCGGACCTGCAGCATGTCGTGGCTGACCGCTTGCTGCACTTCAGCGCGCAGTGCAATCTGGTTATAGCGTGGCTGCTCGGCAATGGCGCTACCGCAAGCAAGGGCAAAGGCAAGACTGATGGCAAGGCGGGCTAGGTTGGACTGTTGCATGCTGAAACTCCTGATAAGATGAATCTCAGACACTGCGCAGAGCAAATGATTCCGCGCATTCTGATACAGCATGAGCGTACCCTGCGAAGTCAATTTGTGCGACGCTATAGCTCAATCAAAATGCAGTTTTGGAGTTTCCCGCGCGTGCCCCAACGCTTCTTCATGAGTCTCAATACTCTGGCGCTCTCGCCTACCAGGCAGAATCTCTGGCGTCTGGTTCTGATCCGTCTGTTGGTCTTGCTGGCGCAGAGTCTGTCGGTGATGGGTGCCTATGTCAGCGGCTGGTTTCCGCTGCCCTGGACGCCCTTGCTGCTGACACTGGGAGTGTCAGCCCTGATCAGCATCCTGACGCTGTTGCGCCTGTCCCGCCGCTGGCCGGTGACCCAGTTCGAATACGGCTTGCAGCTGTGTTTTGACATGCTGATTCACAGTGTGCTGCTGTACTTTTCCGGTGGCCCGACCAATCCCTTTGTGTCCTATTACCTGGTACCCCTGACCATAGCTGCAGCAACCTTGCCCTGGGTCTACACCGCGGTGCTGGCAGTGCTGGCGGTCGCAGCCTACAGCCTGCTGCTGCTTTGGTACCAACCATTGAGTGCCTTCGAGTTTCGCGTCTTTAGCGGCACCATCAATCTTTACATGATCGGCATGTGGCTGAATCTGGCGATGAGCGCAGGTCTGATCAGCCTTTTTGTGGTGCGCATGGCCGCGGCCTTGCGGCAGCACGCCGAGCGCCTGGCTGGGCGTCGCGAACAGGGTATTCGTGATGCGCAGCTGCTGGGTATCGCCAGTGTGGCGGCCGGGGCTGCGCACGAGCTGTCGACGCCCCTGTCGACCATGAGCGTGCTGCTCAAGGACCTGCGCAAGGATCACCGCGATCCGGAATTGCAGGAAGATCTGGCGCTGCTGCAGGAGCAGGTTCAGCTGTGCAAGGAAAGTCTGCAACAGATGGTGCGCCGGGCTGAGCACACCCGTCATCAACCGTCGCAGCCCGAAGCTGCTGACCAGTGGTTGCGTGCGTTGCTGGCACGCTGGCAATTGATGCGCCCCGAGGCCTCCTGGCAATGCCAGCCAATGCCTGCTGCTCCGGTGCCAACAGTACAGGCCAGTCCGGAGCTGGGTCAGGCCGTACTCAATCTGTTGAACAACGCTGCCGATGCCTGCCCGGACGATATACAGATTACCCTGGAGTGGGATCACCGACGGGTGCGGCTGGCCATCCGCGATTTTGGCCCTGGCGTGCCGCTGCATATTGCCGAGCAGGTGGGTACCGCCTTTGTCACCACCAAAGGCAAGAAGGGTTTTGGCCTCGGCCTGTTCCTCAGTCATGCGGCTGTAGAGCGAATGGGCGGTAGTGTGAGACTGTTCAATCAGGATGGTGGCGGCACCCTTGCCGAAATCATCCTGCCTATTTCACGGGAGATGCAACATGACTGATACAACAGAGCAGGACGACCAGCCGTTGTTGCTCCTGGTAGACGATGACCCAACCTTCACCCGGGTCATGGCGCGGGCGCTGCAGCGTCGCGGCCTGCGGGTAAACACCGCAGGCGATGCCGAGGAGGCCATGCGCCTGGCCGAGCAGGAGCAGCCCGACTATGCGGTGCTGGACCTGAAGATGGAAGGCGATTCCGGGCTGGTGCTGCTGCCGCGTCTGCTGGAGCTGTATCCCGATCTGCGGGTAGTGATCCTGACCGGTTATTCGAGCATTACCACCGCGGTCGAGGCGATCAAGCGGGGCGCCTGTAATTACCTGTGCAAACCCGCCGACGCCGATGATGTGCTGACAGCGCTGCTGTCCGAGCAAGCTGATCCGGATAGCCTGGTGCCAGAACATCCGATGTCGGTTGATCGTTTGCAGTGGGAGCATATCCAGCGCATTCTGGCCGAGCACGAGGGCAATATTTCTGCCACCGCGCGTGCATTGGGCATGCACAGGCGTACATTGCAGCGCAAGTTGCAGAAAAGACCGGTACGCCGCTGAGCGTATTTCCAATCCTCTCGCAAGCCTGTGCATCAGTTGGCAGCTGCGGGCTTGGGGTTTGCGTGCAAAGCGGCTAGGGTAATAGAAGGTTTTCTGGCATCAGGGCGGTCCCAGCATGTTTGCAGCAATGCGTTCGGAAAAGATGCAGTCGCTTCACCTGTTCTCGGATGAGGCCACCCGGCTGGAGGCAATCATTGCCATCCACAACACGCGGTTGGGCCCGGCACTGGGCGGCTGCCGCTATATGCCCTATGCCAGTATCGAGCTGGCCGCTGCTGACGCCATGCGCCTGGCCCGGGGCATGAGTTACAAGGCTGCACTGGCCGGTCTGGAGCAGGGTGGCGGCAAGGCCGTAATCATCCGGCCGCCGCATGTAGAGCAGCGTGCTGCCCTGTTTGAGGCTTTTGGCCGCTGCATCGAGTCCCTGCGCGGCGCCTATATCACCGCGATCGACAGTGGCACCGGCAGCGAGGATATGGACTGTATTGCCCAGCATACCGGTCATGTCACCAGCACCACTCAGGCCGGGGACCCTTCGGCACACACCGCTCTGGGTGTGCTGATGGGTATTCGCAGTGCGGCCCGGGCCAAGCTTGGCCAGGACTCGCTGGCCGGTGTACGCATCATGCTGCAGGGCCTGGGCAATGTGGGTTATCCGCTGGCTGAGCTGTTGGTGGCCGAAGGGGCTGAGCTGCTGGTATCCGATCTGGATGGCGGCAAGGTACGGCTGGCGGTGGATGAGCTTGGTGTCAGGCCAGTGACCATAGATGCGGTATATGAGTCACCCTGCGATATCTTTGCCCCCTGTGGCCTTGGCGGCGTCCTGAATGCCGAGCATATTAATCAACTGCGCTGTGCGGTTGTCGCTGGGGCAGCAAACAATCAACTGGCCAGTTCAGAGGCGGCGGACCTGCTCGACGCCCGCGGTATTCTCTATACCCCGGATTACGTCATTAATGCGGGCGGCTTGCTGCATGTGGCCCTGACCCATCAGGGGGTCGGCGCGGGCGAGATCGCCAAGCGCGTTGGTCTTATCGGCGAACGTCTGGATAGCATCTTTGCCCAGAGTCTGGCTGAGGGGCGCTCACCTGCAGAGGTCGCCGATCATCAGGCTGAAGCCATTCTCTTTCCTGAGTAACCCTTCCGGATCAGGGCTTGTGCAGCCCGAAACGCTTGCGCAGTTGTGCATCAAGGATAGAGGTGGGCAGCCAGCGTTTGAGTCTCACCATGCTGCGGCTGCCGCTGCCAATCAATGCCACCTCCGGGCGCAGCGGATTCTTGATATAGCCCATCAGCTCCCGAGCAAAATCCCGTGCTGAGGTCGAACTGGCCTTTTGCGATGCTTTGGCGCGGGCCTGTACAGCCTTTTCCCAGGGCTTGAACCAGGAGCCTTCGGCCAGGGTAATGGCCGCACTGGCGTTGTTGCCGAAGTCCGAGGCGATGGCCCCGGGTTGGACGGTCAGCACGCCGATGCCAAAGGGGGTCAGTTCCATGCGTAGCGCGTCGGACAGGGCGTGCAGTGCGGCTTTGGAAGCGCAATAGACGCCGGAGAAGGGCGTGGTAGTCACCCCGGAAACACTGCCAATGTTGACGACAAGTCCGCGGCTCTCGCGCAGTAACTCCGCCGTGGCACGGACCAGTTGGATGGGGGCAAAGACATTGGTATCGAACTGTCGCAACAGGGTAGTGCGGTCGGCATCCAGTACCGGGCCCATGGCGCCGTAGCCAGCATTATTGACCAGCAGATCCAGGCGTCCTGCCTCGCGCTGCAAGCGCTCGGCACACGCGCTCAGCTGTTCTTCACTGTTTACATCCAGTGCCACCGCCACCGCACCGCGGGCCACCAACTCCTGTAGGGACTCGGGGCGCCGCGCGGCAGCCCATACCTGATAACCCTCATCCAGACAGGCATGGGCCAGAGCCTGGCCAATACCGCTGGAACAGCCGGTAATCAATGCAACGGGTTGAGTCATGGGGTGGCCTCTGGTTAGTGACAATCAGTTATGGAACTCGGCACGCACACGCTGCGCGCGATACAGCAGATCAGGCGCACGGTAGCCCTGGCGCAAACGGGGCACGGCGTAGCACTGCTGCCATTGCTCACCGGGGGGCAGGGCACGATTGGCGTGGTAGATGGCGTCGTTGACGCTGACATCCAGCACGCTGCTGTTGTACCCGGGTTGCGTGGCAAGCAGTTGCCAACTGATGTTGTTGGCGGTGCGCTTGCTCTGGTTATCGATCAGTACGCGCAGGGGTTTGCCGAATTCGCACTCTGCGGGCAGGTGCTGGATGCTGATATGCAACTGGTCGGTCTGCCGACCGTCCTGCCACTGCTTCACGCCGACGCCTGCGGCCAGCGTCAGAGCCAGCGCCACCACTACTCCGCTCAGCGGCAGCATGACGCGCGGGAATCGCAGTAGTAGCACCAGCCAGATCAGTAACAGGGCAATGCCGAAAGGCATGGAAACTCCTTGGCGGTAATCGAGCACCTGACTCTACCAGAGCTGGACGTTCAGTTCATTGCCGTTGGCGGCCAGCCGAACAATTCGCAACTATTGCGCAGGCACTTGCTGGCCAGCTGTTCTGCTGTTTCACCGCGAATGGCTGCGAGCTGCTGGCAGATCTCCGGCAGGTAGGCCGGGCTGTTGCGCTGATGCGGATGAAAGTATGGCGCCATGTCGGGTGCGTCGGTTTCCAGTACCAGGCTATCTGCGGGCAGGGCCGCCAGTGTGCGGCGCAAGCGTTTGGCCTGTGGCCAGGTGGCAGCGCCGCCGAAGCCAAGCTTGAAACCCAGGCGAATATACTCATTGGCCTCCTCCATACTGCCGGAGAACGCATGCACTATGCCCGCTCGGGGCGGTCGGTACTGCTTGAGCAGTGCCAGGGTATCGGCGTGCGCGCGCCTTACATGCAGTAGCACGGGTAACTGATACTCCACGGCCAACTGCAACTGGCTGGCGAACAGCTGCCGTTGGCGACTGCGGTCCAGCTCGGGCAGAAAATAGTCCAGGCCGATTTCACCCACCGCGCAGCATTGCGGGTGCTCGGCCAGGTCCTGCAACTGCTGCCGCAGGGCGTCGAGATGTTCGGGCAGATGCTGCTCGAGGAACACCGGATGCAGGCCGAAGGCGGCAAACAGGCGGTTGTCGGCGCTGACCAATTGCCAGACTCTCCCCCAGTTGGCCCGGCTAACGCCGAGCACCACCAGACGCTCGACCCCGCCAATGCGACAGGCTTCCAGCACCGCGCTGCGGTCCTGGTCGAACTCCGGGAAATCCAGATGAGTATGGGTATCGATAAGGCGCATGCTTACGCCGGATTGATGGGCGTTGCCAGGGAAGGCTCGCTGAGAATCAGATGGTCGAGCAGGATTGGCCGACCAACATGGTAGCCCTGGGCATAATCAACGCCAATATCGGTTACCAGTTGCAATATGTCAGGGCTGGAGACGTATTCGGCGACGATGCGCTTGTCCAGGAAGTGGCCCATTTCGGTAATGGATTTGACCAGTGCATAGTCAAAGTTGTCTTCGGCAATATTGCGAATAAAGGCGCCGTCAATCTTGATGAAGTCCACTGGTAGACGCTTGAGGTAGGCGTAGGACGACTGTCCGGCACCAAAGTCGTCGAGCGAGAAGCGGCAGCCGATTTCCTTCATTTCATTGATAAAGTCGGCGGCGTCGGCAAGGTTGTCGATAGCGGCGGTTTCGGTGATCTCGAAGATCAGTTTTTCCCTGGGCACGTCGAAGCGGACCAGGGTTTCGAAAATAAAGTCGAGGAAGGTCTCATCGTTCAGCGAGCAGCCGGAGAGATTGATCGAAAAGCCACCGAAGCAGTGCAGATCGGCCTTGTTCTCGACCATCCACTTGAGCACGGTTTCGATCACCCAGCGGTCCACTGCGCCCATGCGGTTGAACTCTTCGGCAGCCTTGATGAAATCGGTGGGGGCCAGGTGCTCACCGTTGTCATCTACCACTGTGAGCAGAATTTCGTAGTGGGTATGGGTGGCGTCCTGATCGCCGATAGGCGCGATCTTCTGACAGCGCACCTTGAGCATGCCCTCGTCCAGAGAACGGTTGATCCGGTTTACCCAGGAGATCACTTCGTCGCGTTCCCTGAAGCGGGTATCGCCGGGCTTGATCACCTGGATGTCCTTGTGCCCGGACTTTTTCGACATGTCTGCGGCGGATTCCACGGTGCGCAGCAGTTCCATACCCTCGGGGCACTTGGCATCGATGTTGATTAACGCCACCGCCGAGGAAATGATGAAGCTGTGTTCCTCGTGGGTGAAGCGCTCTTCCTCGATGGCGGCCTTGAGCGCGACGGCCAGCAGGAAGCCATCGTTATGGTGGGTGATTGGCATCAGCACGGCAAACTGATCGACCCCGACCCGGCCAGCGATGGCATCCTTGTCGAGCAAGCCGAGGATCTTCTCCGATATCTCCCGCAGCAGGGCGTCGCCCGCCGCATAGCCGCAGGTATTGTTGACCAGTTTGAACTGCATCAGGTCGACGAACAAAAGCGCATAACGGCCCTTGTCTTCATGCGCCTGGACCACGCTCTGGTCCAGCCAGCGCAGGAACTCGCGGCGGGTTTTCAGGCCGGTCAACTGATCCTGGGCAGCTTCCAGGGCGAGCTTGTCATAGACCTTCTGCACCAGGGCATCCAGGCCCTGTTCCAGCGCTGGGGTGCTGGCATCGTTGAGTATCGACAGATGGCCATCGCGCAGCATGCTGGCAACCTGGTCCAGATTCATTTCCTCGGATTTCATGCCCCTATGGTTGCTGAATACATAGCGACTATGTTCTTCCGCTATCCAGGCCAGATAGTAGAGTTGGGACTCGCTACCTTCGGACTGGCGCTCCAGCCATTGTCCGGCCTTCAGGCCCTTGGCGCGTTTTAGCCAGCGCTGCATGCTGCGGTCTGCTCCAGCCGCATCCTGGGGCATGGGCAGTTGCTCTTCGCCCAAGGGGTCCTGATACTGCAGCAGCGGAAAGTCCCCGCCCTGCGGGTTGTCCAACAGCTTTTCCAGGTTCTGGATAACGGTCTTGTGGCTGGCGCCGGAATCAGGGATCTTGGATAAGCCCTTGCCTATCAGCATGATGAGCTTGTTGGCGCTGAAACGCAGGCGCCGCTCATCCCACTCTTCGGGGACGGTGCGCACAATCAATTGGTCGAGCACTACCAGGGTCATTTCCCAGGCCAGACTGGAGGTGCCCTCACGGAAGTAGCTCAGACGCATCAGCTCCTTCCAGCCATGGTTGACCAGATCCAGAATCGGGCTGGCGACCGGCTGTGGTGCCAGCACGCGCCTGAGCTCCCAGTCGATCAGCAGGTTGGCACGGGTAATCCGTTGCTGACCTTCGCAGGCCTCGGCGACACGGTTGATGTTGCGTTCAAAGAAATGCTTCTCGCGGGCGACCAGGTCATCAAGCCCCTTGAGCACCTGAGTGAAGCCCTCATGGTCCTCGTCATCGCTCTGCAGGATGGTTTTGATGGCCTCAATGATCACCGGCTTATTGTCGGTGATGTTGATGCTGCGGCGGTCTGACAGCAATGCCAGGTAGTTCACCGCTTGCCGTGCCGGGTGGAAGTCCGCTGAAAACAGGCTGGGATCGCGCAGCATGACCTTGAGAATCGGGACTTCCAGTTTGCGCAGCTCGGACCGGAGGTCTTCGAGCACCCGCTCGTTGTGCACAATATTGTCGAACAGGCTCTCGATCATATCCGCCGAGTCTTGCTCGTAGATCGTTATCGCCCCTTCCGCGCCACCGGCCTCGATCAGGTGCTGCTTCAGCGCCCCAGGCTGATCAAGGCGCGCTTTGCCCTCCAGCACATTGCGCTGGATGTAGCGCAAGGCCTGATGGGTTTCCCGCGCCAGGGTCTGTTCCTGCGCAACCTCATTGCTGCGTATTGCCTGGGGATCACTGTCCTTGAGCTGGCGTTGTACTGTTAATAGCTTGGACACGGTCGAGAAGGCGGCTTTCAGACGGCCTACGCCCTTCTCGTTGTTGGCCGGACGCGGTGCGGCTGTGGCCACTGGCGGTGGTTTGGGTAGCGGGTCTTTGTCCGGCAGGTCGACACTCAAGGGCGTCTTGGCCTTGGCGCCGGCGGCCTCTCGTTGCATTCGCTGTTGTGCCAGGTAGCGGGTGACGTCGATGTCCGGCAACACGCCGCTGTCTACCAGCAGCTTGTTCAACGCCACATAGACGCTATCCAGGTTGCTCAGTACCAGGTCGTGGAACAGGTGAAAGATCACCCGCAGCAGATCGTTGTTCAGGCGCATGGGCCTGATCACGCTGCTGAAGCCCTGGGCTATAGCGGCTGGTGAGTAGGGGTTGTAGACGGCGGTCGCGCCGCGCGGTGTCAGCGCTGCATCCAGGCGCAGCTGCAGTTCCAGCAGCAGTTCGCGCAACTGAATCTCGGCCTTGGATATGGAGACCCTGACTACCAGCCAGTCTTCGAATTCGTCCTTTTCTACCAGTGCCAGTGCGTTGCCATCGCTGGTCCCGGAGGAATCCTGCTCGGTGTCGGCAAGCGGCGGCGGGCCCTTGCCCTGGGCGACATCGTCGGCATTAGCGGTAATACCAACGATGCAGCCACGGATCAGCCGCCCGCGCTGCGCACGGAACAGGGTAATGGCGTCAAGGAAGGCCTGTTGTGTGGCGTGGGTTTTCTTGTGATCGGCTTCCTGCAGCAGCAGGCCATCGAGTTGCTTGAAGAAATCCTCGAAGTGACTTTCCAGGTAGCGGCGGACGATGCCGTTGGCCGCCTTTATCAGATTGATCTTTTGCTGGTTGTTCAGCGCTGACTGGCTCTTGGCCGGTTGCCATGACAGTCGCGATTGGGCTTCGGTGGCGTACTGCGCAGCCTGGCGCAATACGGCTATGTCGGCGGGACGGTAATGGCGCATGCGCAAACCAATACCATGCTCGGATACATGCGCAACCAGTAGCTGCAGTGCCTCACGGCGGTTGTGTAGCTGGAAGCTCACTACTGCGGGGGTGTCGGGGGTATCGGTGAGCTGTGCGGCGGCTTGCTTACTGAGCGGGTGGTCGAGCGTAATCAACAGCCCGCCCTGACTGAAGTCACGAATGCGGCAGCTCTGTTCCTCTCCTGCGCCGAAAAGACATTGCGCATCAATCGAGACACTCTGACGCGCGAATTGTCGTTTATCCACAGCTACACCCTGACATTATGCCGCGAAAGTCCATGCAAGCAGTTTAGCTGCATTAGCGGAAAAAATCAGTCAAATGACGGCAAAGAGCCAGCCGCTCACACATATGGGTGAAAGCGGCCCTGAACAGGCGGCCCAGCCGCCTGCATCGCTTAATGATGCTCGCGGGTGGCGCGGAACTCGATCTCGGGCCAGCGCTCGGCTGTCAGGTTCAGGTTGACCCGGGTTGGGGCCAGATAAGTGAGATGTCCACCGCCGTCTACTGCCAGGTTCTCCAGCGCCTTGTTGCTGAATTCCTCGAGCTTCTTGCGGTCGCCGGAGACCACCCAGCGGGCTGACCAGACGTTGACCGGCTCGTAAATGCATTCGACCTTGTACTCTTCCTTCAGGCGGCTGGCGACCACATCGAACTGCAGCACGCCGACGGCGCCGAGGATGATGTCGTTGCTGCGTTCGGGGAAAAACACCTGGGTGGCGCCTTCTTCCGCCAGCTCCTGTAGACCTTGGCGCAGTTGCTTGGACTTCAGCGGATCTTTCAGCCGAACCCGGCGAAACAGCTCCGGGGCAAAGTGTGGAATACCGGTGAAGCCGATGCTCTCACCCTGGGTGAAGGTGTCGCCAATCTGAATGGTGCCATGGTTGTGCAGGCCGATGATGTCCCCAGCCCAAGCCTCTTCCAGGTGCTCGCGCTCGGCGGCGAAGAAGGTCAATGCCTCGGGCACGCGCAATTCCTTGCCGGTGCGCACATGGTGCAGCTTCATGCCTTTTTCGTAGCGCCCGGAGCAGATGCGCATAAAGGCAATGCGGTCGCGGTGGTTGGGGTCCATGTTCGCCTGGATCTTGAATACGAAGCCGGTAAAGGGCTCTTCAACCGGCTCGACCACACGCTCGTTGGCTGGGCGCGGCAGGGGTGCGGGAGCCCAGTCCACGATCGCATCCAGTACCTGGTCCACGCCGAAGTTGCCCAGCGCGGTACCAAAAAACACCGGCGTCATCTCGCCGCGCAGGAAGGCTTCACGATCAAAGGTGTGGCAGGCGCCCTGCACCAGCTCCAGTTGCTCGACAAAGTCATCGTACAGATCGTCCAGATGCGCTCGCGCTTCGTTAGAATCCAGATTGCGGATGATTTTGGCTTCGGTACGTTCATGGCCATGGCCACTGGTGTAGACGATGATCAGATCCTGTTCCAGGTGATACACACCCTTGAAATCCCGGTAGCAACCAATCGGCCAGGTGATGGGTGCGGCCTTGATATTCAGTACCGCCTCGATTTCATCGAGCAGCTCAATCGGATCGCGGATATCGCGGTCAAGCTTGTTGACGAAGCTGACAATCGGCGTATCGCGCAGGCGGCAAACATCCATCAGAGCGATAGTGCGCGGCTCAACCCCTTTACCACCGTCCAGTACCATTAGCGCGGAGTCGACCGCGGTCAGAGTGCGGTAGGTATCTTCCGAGAAGTCCTCGTGACCGGGGGTGTCGAGCAGGTTGATCATGCACTCGCGGTAGGGGAACTGCATGACCGAGGTGCTGACCGAAATACCACGCTGCTTCTCCATCTCCATGAAGTCCGAGGTCGCATGGCGGCTGGATTTGCGCGCCTTGACAGTCCCGGCGATGTTGATTGCCTGCCCCATCAGCAGCAGCCGCTCAGTGATGGTGGTCTTGCCCGCGTCGGGGTGGGAGATAATCGCGAACGTACGGCGTTTGGCTACTTCGGCAGCGTGGTGGTTCATGGAAAACCTTGCGCAATGACATGGGTATTGGGTAAGCCGCCTATTATACCCCATAAGCCACGCCGATCTCATGTCTGCCCTCGGTTGCAATAAGCAGCCAAGGGCAACGATTGCTGTGCCTTTGTTGTGCGACTTTCAGGTGCAGTGCACCGAAGCAAGGCAGGCAATGCCCTTGCAATCGTGTCCCTGAAACAGTTTTTATCAACAAAAACATCAAACTGTCATAATTGGTACGGCTATTGCTTTGCTTCACCCCCGAAGCAGGCCGCCCAATATCGCCGTCCTGCTTCCATCTTGTTTTTCGGGCAAAGGCGTCCACCGGTATATCCATCTTGATGGCTATACCCGTGGGCGCCTTTTTTTGTGCGCGTTTTTTACCAATGGGGAAGCCATCATGAGCAAAAAGACTATTAGGGAAACAGGTTTGAGCGCTGCGGTAAGGGCTGCTATGGCCTTGTCGTTACTGGCTGGCTGCGGTCTGGCCAGTGCCCAGAGCGCATCGCTGGGTGAGGCAATTGCCGGGGGCAAGGCCGGGTTGGATCTGCGCTACCGTTATGAGCGGGTAGAGCAGGATAACCCGCTAAGAGACGCCAATGCCTCGACCCTGCGTACGCGACTCAACTACGCCACCGGTACCTTCGAGGGCTTTGCCGCCTTTATCGAGTTTGATGATATCCGCGTTATTGGTTCCGAACAGTACAACAATGCCACCGGCATGCCGCGCGCCAAGACCCAGTACTCGGTGGTAGCAGATCCCAAGAGTACCGAGGTCAATCAGCTGTTCCTCAGTTACGCCGGTTTCCCGGAGAGCCTGCTCAAGCTTGGCCGGCAGCGCATTATCTATGACAACGCGCGCTTTATCGGCAATGTTGGCTGGCGCCAGAACGAACAGACCTACGACGCCTTCAGCCTGGTCAACAACTCGCTGCCTGATACGCAACTCAGCTATGCCTATATCGACAAGGTCAATCGCATCTTCGGCAAGGACTCGCCGGTTGGCGAAACCGATATGAAGTCGCATTTGCTCAACCTCGGCTATAGCGGTTTTGATGCGGGCAAGCTGAGTCTGTACGGCTACTTCCTTGAGTATGTCGATGCCCCAGCGGCCTCCAACCGTACCCTGGGTGCGCGCTTTGCCGGGGGCTATCCCTTGGCCAATGATAACCGCCTGCTTTACGCCCTGGAGTACGCCAAGCAGGACGACTACAAGCGCGGCGCCTCGAGCATTGATGCCGATTACTACTTGCTCGAGCTTGGCGCTCGGGTCAAGGGCGTCACCGCTCTGGTTGGCCACGAGGTTCTAGGCGTGGATGGCAGCGCTTTCAGCACGCCGCTGGCGACTGCGCATGCTTTCAATGGCTGGGCTGACGTGTTTCTTGCCACACCCCCCAATGGCTTGCGTGACACCTACCTGAAACTGTCAGGCAGTCTGGCCGGTACTGGGCTGGCAGCTGCCTACCATGACTTTTCCGCTGACCGCGGTGGTGACGACTACGGCAGCGAAATTAACCTGCAGGCCACCCGCAGCTTCGGCCGCGTCAACATGCTGGCCAAATATGCACGCTATTCCGCAGACGATTTCGCAACCGATACCAGCAAGTTCTGGCTCATGGCGCAGGTGGCCTTTTGAGGCGCCATCCGGCGCCCATCCCCTACGTCCTTCCCCTAAAGGAGAGAACCCATGAAACGATTGAATCCTGATTCTTGTGTCCACCCGAGCTCTACGCCGTCCCGACAGGGCTGGCGTAGCCTGGGGGCTGGCGCATTGTTGAGTCTAGGGCTGAGCTTGGCCGCAGTGGCTCAGGTGCAGGCCCAGGGCAAGCTTGAAAAGGAAGACCTGAACTTCGGTTTCATCAAGCTCACGGATATGGCGCCGTTGGCGATTGCCTATGAAAAGGGCTATTTCGAAGACGAGGGTCTGTTTGTCAATCTGGAGGCCCAGGCCAACTGGAAAGTGCTGCTGGACCGGGTGATTGATGGTGAACTCGACGGCGCGCATATGCTGGCTGGTCAGCCAATTGGTGCAACCATTGGCTTTGGCACCGAAGCGCACATCATTACCGCCTTCTCCATGGACCTGAACGGCAACGCCATCACCGTTTCCAATGATGTCTGGTCAAAAATGAAGCCGCATGTAGCCCATGCCGACGGCAAACCGGTACATCCGATCAGCGCCAGTTCACTAAAACCAGTGGTCGAGGAATTCCGTAATCAGGGATCGCCTTTCCGCATGGGCATGGTGTTCCCGGTTTCCACCCACAACTACGAGTTGCGCTACTGGCTGGCGGCCGGTGGCCTGCATCCGGGCTTCTATGCGCCGCATCGGGGCGATACTTCGGGGCAACTGGATGCTGACGTACTGCTCTCGGTAACGCCGCCGCCGCAA
>JBKBSI010000015.1:16856-30106 GCA_046291745.1 Pseudomonas sp.
AAGCAGGCACCATCCATGGCTACTGCGTGGGCGAGCCATGGAATCAGCAAGCGGTGTTCATGGGTATTGGTGTTCCTGTGGTGACCAATGAGCAAATCTGGAAGAACAATCCGGAAAAGGTCTTCGGCGTCAGCAACGAGTGGGCCGAGAAGCACCCCAATACGCACAAGGCAGTAGTCAAGGCGCTGATCCGTGCGGCTTACTGGCTGGACGCTGACGATAACGCCAACCGCATGGAAGCGGCGAAGATCCTGTCCATGCCGCAATATGTTGGCGCGGATGTAGAGGTGATTGCCAACTCCATGACCGGCACCTTCGAATATGAAAAGGGCGACCGCCGCAGCGAGCCGGATTTCAACGTGTTCTTCCGTCACCATGCGACCTATCCCTTCTACTCCGACGCCATCTGGTTTCTGACCCAGATGCGCCGCTGGGGCCAGATTCCGGAAGCCAAACCCGATAGCTGGTATCTGGATACGGCGAAGAAGGTCTACCGTCCAGATGTGTATGCCGCAGCCGCCAAGGCGCTGATTGCCGACGGCAAGATGAAGGCTGAGGACTTTCCGGATTTTGCCTCCGAGGACGGTATGCGCAGTACGCCCAGCGAGTTTATCGATGGCCTGCCCTACGATGCCACCCGCCCCAATGCCTATCTGGAAAGCTTCGAGATCGGCCTCAAGGGTGATGAATCAATCTGATCTGTAGCCGTCGTTCCGGGCCCAGGCCCGGAATGATTCGCGGTGCAGCACGCAAGCAGGTGATGCCATGAGTAACAGAATCATTCATTACATGGAGATGTCGGGTTTCAACTGGCTGGTGCCGTTGGTCCGTCTAGTCCGTGGAGAAAATCGCCGTGAGCAGGCGCGCGACCTGTTCAATCAGGTGGGTCTGCCGCTGATTGCCATTGGCTTGTTTCTGCTGGTCTGGGCGGCGGCAGCGTCCAAGGTTGATACCAGCCTGGGTACCCTGCCGGGCCCGGTGCAGGTGTGGGAGCAGGCGGGTAATTTGTATGAGGACCATCAGCGCGAAAGGGCTCGCGAAGCAGCCTTCATGGAGCGCCAGGAGCAGCGTAACGCTGAGCGTCTGGCTGAGAATCCGGACGCCGAAGTGCGCTGGCGCCCCTACACAGGCGCACCTACCTTCGTCGATCAGGTCTTCACCAGCCTGAAAACGGTGTTTGCCGGTTTTATTCTCGCCAGCCTGATTGCCATCCCCATTGGCGTCGCCTGCGGTTTGAGCAAGAACCTGTATGGCGCCATCAGTCCATTGGTACAGATACTCAAACCGGTTTCGCCGCTGGCCTGGCTACCGATAGTGACCCTGGTAGTCAGCGCCGTATACGTCTCCGAAGACCCGATGTTCAGTCGCTCCTTTGTCACATCGGCGATTACCGTCACGCTCTGTTCGCTGTGGCCGACACTGATCAATACCGCCGTCGCGGTAGGCTCTATTGATCGCGACTGGATCAACGTGGGACGCGTCATACGCCTGCCGCTAAGCAAGCAGATATTCAAGATCGCCATTCCGGCGGCTTTGCCGATGATCTTCACCGGGCTGCGGATTTCCCTGGGGATCGGCTGGATGGTGCTGATCGCTGCGGAAATGCTGGCGCAGAACCCCGGGCTCGGCAAGTTCATCTGGGACGAGTTCCAGAACGGCAGCTCCAATTCGCTGGGGCGCATCATGTTTGCCGTCCTGGTTATCGGCTTTATCGGCTTCCTGCTCGACTGGCTGATGGTCACGCTGCAAAAGTGGCTGTCGCACGATAAGCAGGCCGGGCAATGAACCTATACGAGGTAACACCATGTCAATCATGCACATGATCACACAGCCCGCTTCTGAGGCCCGCGCGGCGGAACAGGAAAGCGCACGGCGGGCGGCGCCCTTTCTCGACCTGAGCGGCGTGTCCATCGACTTTCCTACCCGTGGCGGCGTATTCAGGGCTTTGGACAAGGTCAACCTGAAGATTGCCAAAGGCGAGTTCGTGTCGATTATCGGCCACTCCGGCTGTGGCAAGTCGACGGTGCTGAACATCGTCGCTGGGCTCAGTCAGGCTACTGAAGGCGGCGCCATACTCCAGGGCCGTGAGGTCAACGAGCCGGGACCGGATCGTGC
The DNA here is from genome assembly GCA_046291745.1 of Pseudomonas sp. Lineage (GTDB taxonomy): Bacteria > Pseudomonadota > Gammaproteobacteria > Pseudomonadales > Pseudomonadaceae > Halopseudomonas. Next base: position 18,972 of record JBKBSI010000015.1, read on the forward strand.
GGTGGTATTCCAGAACCACGCATTGCTGCCCTGGCTGACCTGCTATCAGAACATCGAACTGGCAGTGAAGGAGATCTTCAAAGGCCGCAAGAACCGCAAGGAAATGCGCGAGTGGATCGAGCACAATCTGCACCTGGTGCATATGGATCACGCCATGCACAAATACCCCTCGGAAATTTCCGGCGGCATGAAGCAGCGCATAGGTATCGCCCGGGCGCTGGCGATGGAGCCAATCCTGTTGCTGATGGACGAGCCCTTTGGTGCGTTGGACGCACTGACCCGTGCGCACCTGCAGGATTCGGTCATGGCCATTCAGTCGGAGCTGAAGAATACCGTGCTGATGGTCACCCATGATGTCGACGAGGCGGTATTGCTGTCAGACAAGATCGTGATGATGACCAATGGCCCGGCGGCAAAGATCGGCGAGGTGCTGAGTATCGAACTGGAACGGCCGCGTGAACGCCTGGCGCTGGCCAGTGATCCGCTCTACAACCAGTATCGTTCCGAAGTGCTGCGCTTTCTCTATGAACGCCAGCGGCGTCCGGAAGAGGCCGGTTGACTTAGCCGGAAGAGAACCTGAGCGGGCTTTGCCGCTCAGGCGGGTGCCGAGTCGCTGGGGCTGGCCTGCACGGCTTTCAGGTTCAACTGCTCAAGCATGCCCGGTCTGCCATGTACGTGGCCCTGGGCATAGTCAACGCCGATAGCCGTCACGGTTTCGAGAATTTCGGTGCTGGACACATACTCGGCGATTACCTGCTTGTTCAGGTAGTGGCCCATCTCGGTGATCGACTTGACCAGTGCGAAGTCCACTTCGCTGCGGGTAATGTCGCGCACGAAGGCTCCATCGATCTTGATGAAGTCTACCGGCAGGCGCTTCAGGTAGGTGTAGGACGACTGGCCAACGCCAAAATCATCCAGCGAGAAGCGACAGCCGATGCTGCGCATCTCGCTGATAAAGTCGGCGGCGTCTTCCAGGTTGGCCACCGCCGTGGTTTCGGTGATCTCGAAGATCAGCTTGTCGCGCGGCACCTGGTAGCGCACCAGTGCATCGAAGATGAAATCCAGAAAGCGCTCGTCGTTCATCGAATGGCCGGACAGGTTGATGGAGAACCCGCCGAACAGGTGTAGCTGATCCTGGTGCTCCATCATCCAGCGCAACACATTCTCGATGACCCAGCGGTCTACCGCGCCCATGCGGTTGTAGTCCTCGGCGACCTTGATGAAGTCGGCAGGGGGCATGTGTTCGCCCTGGTCATCAATCACCGTCAGTAGCACCTCGTAGTGTGGCAGAGCACCTGCGGCCAGCGGCGCAATTTTCTGACAACGCAGCTTCAGGTTGCCCTCATCCAGTGCGCGGTTGATGCGGGTAACCCAGACCATGACCTCGTCGAGTTCATCCAACCGGCCGTCGCCAGGCATGATCAGTTGAATCTCCTTGTGCCCGGAGCGTTTGGCCAGGCCCGCCGCGGTTTCCACTGAGCGCAGCAGGTCCATGACCTTGTGGTTTTGCTGGTCGAAGCCGAGCATGGCGAACACCGTCTGAATCACAAAGCTTTGGCTCTCGTGCACGAAGCGTGTGTCTTCGATGCTGGCTTTCAACTCTGCGGCCAGCCGGTAACCAGCGCGGTCTGCCTCCAGTGGCAGCACCAGGGCAAACTGATCGGGGCCGACGCGCCCGACTATCGCCTGCTCCCCGGCGACGCTGCTGATACGTCCGCCCAACTCTTCCAGAAAACGATCGCCCACCTCATAGCCGCAGGTGTTGTTGATAACCTTGAATTGCTGGATATCGATAAATATCAGACTGTGGGCCTGATCATGCTCCTGGGCTCTGGATACCGCCTGGGCCAACTGGCGGCAGAATTCCTTGCGTGTCAGCAGACCCGTGAGCTGATCGTGGGAGGAGTCGAAAGCGAGCTGGTCATACACATTCTTCACCACCCCTTCGATCCCTTGCTCCATGGCGGGCAGCAGGTTGTCATGCAGTGGCTCCAGACCGCCGTCGCGGAGCATCACTGCGACTTGCTCCAGCGCCATGCCTGCGGTCTTGGTGCCGTGATGATTGGCAAACATGAACTGGCTGGCATCGTCGGCCATCCATACCAGTTGATAATGCTGGGCGGCCTGTCCGGGTTGGATCAGGTCAAACCATTCGCTGACCTTGAGATTTCTGGCACGCTTGATCCAGCGCATCAGCTCCTTGTCGGTCTCCACCTGCGCGGCCAGTCGCGCTTCAAGCACGCTGCTGTCCAGCTCCACGGAGCTGTAGAGCCCGTGCGCGGTGTCAGGTTGGACACCGGTTTGCAGCACCTGCTCCAGTTGCTCGGCGATCAGCTCATGCGACATGTTGCCTTCCGGCACCTTGGTCAGACCACGGGTGATCAGCCGCATCAGGTGTTCCGGCGCATGCGGGGTATTGCCCTGCACATTGCTCTCGGGCACCAGATGCCAGAGCAGATGGTTGAGTAGCGCCAGGCTCATCTTCCATGAACTGCTGCTGATGCCTTCGCGCAGGTAACTCAGGCGCATCAGGTCCTTCCAGCCATGGTTGATCAGGTTGAGCAACTGCTCGGGCACTGGGCGCGCCAGCAGTTGGCCGAGCTCGCGCTCGATCTGACGGTTGGCCTGAATCAGCCGTTGCTGGCCGGCGCAGGTTTCACGGATGCGTTTGAGATTGTGCTCGATAAAGCGCCGTTCCTTGCTGGCCAGACTGTCCAAGGTCGTCAGGCTGTCAGCAAAACCCTGGGTGCTGTCCTGATGCGCCAGAATGTTCTCGATACTGCTGCGGATGGTGCCCCGGTTGTTTTCCAGGTTGATGCTGCCCTGGTCGGCCAGCAGGGCCAGATGATTCACTGCCTGGCGCGCGGGATGGTTTTCGTTGTTGAACAGCGACGGGTCCTTGAGCAGTGCCTGCATCATGGGTAGCTGCAGTTTGCGCAGCTCCTCGCGCAGGTCCGTGGCAATGCGCGTGCTGCTGACGATGCGTTCGAACAACTGCTCGACCATCTCCATCGAATCAAGCTCGAACTCGCTCATGGCGGGCCGTAGGTTGCCCGCCTGACGCAACCACTGACGTGTTGCACCCGGTGCGGCCAGACTGACGCTACCCTGCAGTACCGCTTGCTGAAGTTGCTCCAGTGCCTGCAGGGTCGGAGCTGCCGATCCGTCGCCAACTGGACCGGACAGGTCGTTCATAGGTTCGGCCTGCAGGCCTGGGTTCAGTTGACGTTGCAACGAGAGCAGTCGCGCCACTGCGCCAAATGCCGCCTGGGCATCAATAGTCTGCGTCGCGGCGGCTTGTGTTTCGACGCTGCCCTCGGCTGCGGGCTGCTGCGTCAGGTCGGGCAACTCTTCGGTGGCCGTTTCGGCAGCGCGAACGGCGGGGGCGGCGCGTTGCGGCCGACTTTGCTGGGCCTGGGACGCAAGATACTGACCAACGTCCAGGTTGGGCAGCACGTTGGTACTGACGAACAGCTGATTAAGCTCCCGGTATACCGGATCCAGCTCAGTCAGAATGCTGTCCTGCAAGACTGCGAACACCACTTCCACCACCCGGCCCTTGAGGCCCAGGTGACGAATGACCTCGAACAGCGTATTGCACAGCGAGGAGGGCGAGTAAGGATTGAAGGTCCGATTGCTGGAGCTGTTGCCGAATGCGGCTTCAATGCGCAGTTGTAATTCGATCAGGCTATCGCGGTATTGCAGCTCGGCACGGGAAATGGCCACACGCACTACCAGCCAGTCCTCGAACTCGTCCTTCTCGACCAGCTCCAGGGTTTTGCTCTTGCCCTCGGTTTGCGCGGCTAGTTGATCAGGTAGCAGCCTGCCCTGGGCCAGATCCAGTGCGGTTTCGCTGATGCGATTAACGGTGGCGCTGAGCACCCGCTGCTGTTGCTTGCGTAGCAGGGCGATGGCGTCGAAGAAGGTCTGCTGCTGGGACGAGGTTTTCTGCTTGTCGGCCTGGACCAGCAGGGCTGTTTCCAGTTGCCCGGTGAAGGACGCGAAGTGATCTTCGAGAAAGGTCTTGAAGCATTGGTTGGCGTTGCGGGTCAGTTGACGTTTGCTGTCGGTGTCGAGCTGGCCCTGATTTGCCAGTATCCGCCTTGAGGCCTGATTGCTGCTGGCGCGGGTAAGCTGGGCGGCCTCCTGCAGGGCGGCAAAATAACTGGGGTTGGGCGACAGCAGGCGCAAACCTGCACCCTGTTCAGTAAAGCGAGCGACTTCCACGTCCATGGCGACGCTGCGGTCGGGCAGCTCCAGGCAGATGCTGGCTGGGCGCTCAGGTGTATTGAGCGCGCTACGCTTGATTCTCGCCAGCACCAGATCATCAAAACTGACCAGCATGCCGACCTGGCTGAAGTCTCTGATTACGCAGCGGCAGTTAACATCCAGGCCGAGACTCAGTAACGCGTTCAGCTCCGAGGCCTTTCTTGGCCAACGTCTCTTTTCCATGACTGCACCATATGGAGAAAAACTTATATTGCGCTGAGTTTAGGCGCGAAGTGAAGTAATGTCCCTGCATTGAATGTAACCAAACTGCTTTAAGCGGCCTGAAGTAGTCATTTTGGCGCGAACGGTCAGCGCTGTGCGCCTGCGCGGTCACTCTTTGAAGTCGGCCTTGTCCAGCCCGTGACGCTTCATTTTGTCGTAGAGCGTCTTGCGTGGCAGCCCCAGACGCATCATCACCGCCTTGATACTGCCATGGCAGGCCTGCAGCGTGGTCGATATCAGACTCTGTTCATAGGCGTCGAGCATTTCCACCAGGGTCTGTTGACCACCGACCGGCGCGGGTCCGCCGTCTGGCGCAGACTCCAGTGCTGAGGCGCCCATCAAAACATAGCGTTCGGCCAGATTGCGTAGCTCGCGCACGTTGCCCGGCCAGTCGTGCTGCATCAGGGCGGCCGCCTGGCTGGCATACAGGGGGATGCTCTCGCGGTCATAGCGGGAGGCGGCAATGAGCGCGAAGTGGTGAAACAGCATGGGTACGTCTTGCTTGCGCTCACGCAGCGGCGGGATCTGGATCTGCACCACATTCAGCCGATAGAACAGGTCAGAGCGAAACTCCCCGGCATCGCTCTGCGCCTTGAGATCGGATTTTGTCGCCGCGACTATGCGTACATCAACGCTGATTTGCTGATTGCTGCCCAGGCGCTCGACCTTGCGCTCCTCAAGTACACGCAGCAGCTTGACCTGCAGGGCCAGCGGCATGCTTTCCAGCTCGTCGAGAAACAGCGTGCCCTTGTGCGCGTATTCGAACTTGCCGATGCGGCGCTTTTCGGCCCCGGTAAAGGCACCGGGTTCATGACCAAAGAGCTCGCTTTCAATCAGGTTCTCGGGCACCGCGCCACAGTTGATCGCGACGAAGTTGTGTTCACTACGGTTGCTGTTCTCATGGATGTAGCGGGCGATCGCATCCTTGCCTGAGCCGGTTTCACCACGTAGCAGAATGTCGGCATTGGTATCGAGCAGCGGATCGAGCATGGCGATCAGGCGTTGCATGCTTGGCGAGCTGCCCAGCAGGCGCGGCCCCGGCCGGGCCAGAGTGCGTAGTTGCGCCTTGAGCTGGCGGTTCTCCAGCGCCAGTTGGCGTTTCTCCAGCGCGCGTTTGAGTATTTCGATCAAGCCGTCGTGGTGAAAGGGTTTCTCGATAAAGTCGTAGGCGCCCTGGCGCATGGCTGCCACCGCAGTGCTGATGTCGCCCTGACCGGTGAGCAGAATCACAGGAATGCTCGAATCCCGGGCCTGTATTGCCTGCAACACTTGCAGACCGTCCAGGCCGGGCATGTGGTAATCACAGAGCACGATGCCCGGGTAGTCGGCATCGATTCGGGCCAACGCCGTGGCCCCGTCACTGAAGCAGGTGACGGCCATGTTCTCCAGCGCCAGGGTCTGAGCGATGACCTGACGGATGTCGGCATCGTCATCGATAAAGATAATGGCTGGCTCTGACATGAAGGTCCCTTAACGCTGTTCGCTTGAAGAAGAACGGGTTTGAAAGGTCAGGATAAACTCTGCACCCTGAGTATCCAGTCGATTTTGCCCTATCAGGCTGCCACCCAGGGCGTCCATGATCTGTCGTGATATGGATAAGCCCAGCCCCAGCCCCTGTTTCATTGACTTGGTGGTAAAGAACGGCTCGAAAAGCTGCTCGGAATTGGCGGGTAGCCCCGGCCCGTTGTCGCGCACCAGACACTGCAGCTGCTCGCCCTGCCACGTCAGTTGCAGATCAATCTGCGGTGCGGCAACGGACTCAACCGCCTGTACCGCGTTGGCGATCAGGTTGACCATCACCTGTTCGATACGGATCAGGTCACCGTGCACCATGACGGCCTGTTCCGGTCTGGGCCAGTTGATACTGATGCGCTGACTGCTGTCCTGGGCCAGGATGATTTTCAGTGCGGCGTCTATCGGCAGGCGCAGATCGACCTGGGACGGCAGCCCCTCGGACTTGCGCGCGAACACCTTGAACTGCCGGGTCAGCTCGGCCATCTTGTCGCACAGGCCGACGATCTCTGTCAGGTTGGCATCGACCATGTTGTGCTCGCCGCGCTCAAGAAAGCGCTGACTGTTGCGTGCATAGGCCTGAATGGCGGTCAGCGGCTGGTTCATTTCGTGATTCAGGCCAGCAGACATCTGCCCCAGCACGGCCAGTTTGGCGGCCTGGATTAGCTCGTGCTGGGTGGCCTTGAGTTCGGTTTCCGCGCGTTCGCGCTCGCATACCTCTTCCAGCAGTTGCCGGTTCGAGTCTTCCAGATCGGCAGTGCGTTCGGTGACGCGCTTTTCCAGTTGTTCGCTGCGTTCGGCCAGTTCCGCTTCACGTCGGTAGCGTTCACGCAGGTACAGCCAGGCCAGTAGTAGTCCGGCCAGCAGCACCAGGCCACCGATCAGAAAGCGAACCTGACTCCAGAATACCGAGCGGGTGCTGACCAGCACGCGCAGGGTCCATTCCTCGTTCGGCAGGGGTGTTTGCAGGCTCAGATACTCCAGGCGTTGCCCCTGTTCTTCTATGATTATCCGTTCGGCATTGGCTGCAGCACCCAAGGGTGTGCCGAAGCGGCTGACGTGCATGGGTACCAACTCCCGATCGGCATACCGCTGTTCGGCCGCCAGGGTCGTGCGGTCGGCCTCGTCAAGCGGCTCAAAGGCACGGTACAGCCAGTTTGGGCGGCTGGACAGAAAGCTCACGCCCTGGGCATCGGTGATCAGCATTTCCGCTTCGTTGAAAGAAGCTGGACGGCGCCATTGCGCTTCCAGCTCGGTGACCTGGATCTTCATCGCGATCACGCCTATTGGCTGATCACTATTGTCCGGTGCCATCACCGCATGGGCAAAGTACAGGCCGCGCAGGTCGGAGGTGGTCCCCAGGGCAAAATAGAAGGCTGGAGTCGAGCTGCTCAGCGCGTTCTGGAAGTAGGGCCGGAAGCTGAAGTTCTGGCCGATAAAATTGGCATTCTGCTGGTAGTTGCTGGCCGCGATGGTCAGGCCCTGCTGGTCCATCAGGTAGACGTCCGAGCTGGCAACAATATCGGCCATCAGTTGCATGATCTGGTTGGCAGCATCAATCAGCTCAGGCTGATCCGGTGCGGTCAGTGCCTGGCGCAGCAGCGGGTGCTGGGCGGCGAGGGTGACTATGGGCTCGTAGCGCTTGATCTCGTTGCTGATCAACTGGCTGTAGCGGAAGGACTCTTCCTGACTTTCACGCATCACCTGCTGGTAGCCGAACAGGGTCCCGGTCTGCCAGGCCAGCGTCGCGGCAACGCCAAAGCACAGAGCGATCCATAGGGGGTGTTTCATCGGTGGTCAGGGCTCATGAGGTACAGGCCAGAGAGTAGCTGGCCTGGGGGGGAGTAACAACCCGCCAGTGTCGCTGGCGGGTTGTTGCGGCTCAAACTGCTCTGGGTATCGCCTGCTTGCTCAGGCGCTTCTGGATCGCGAAGGCCACCAGCGCGGAGCTGATGCCGAGGATGTCGGTCAGCCAGCCGCCAGCAATCATCAGGAAGGCAGCGCTCACCAATATCAGCCGCACCACTGCCGAGGCACTGCGGTTTACAAACCAGCCCTGCACCGCAGCCGACAGCAGGTAGACGCCAACCGTAGCAGTGACCAACGCCTGGGCGATGGCCAACCAGGTGTCGTTCATCAACAGCGCGCCGTTGTAGAAGAACATGAAGGGCACGATAAAGGCGGCCAGGCCGATCTTGAACGATTCCGTGGAGGTTTCCATCGGGTTGGCGCCGGAGATCCCCGCAGCCGCAAAGGACGCCAGAGCAACCGGTGGGGTGATGGCTGAAACCACGGCAAAGTAGAACACAAAGAAGTGCGCGGTCAGCGGATCAATGCCCAGCTGGATCAAGCCGGGCGCCACCACGGAGGCAGCAACCGCATAGGCGGCGGTGGTCGGCATGCCCATACCCAGCATGATCGAGATCAGCATGGCAAATACCAGCGCCAGGAACTGACTGGCGTCCGCTACGCCGAGCAACAGCGAAGAGAAGCGCGAGCCGACACCGGTCAGTGAAATCACCCCGACGATCACCCCGGCACAGGCACAGACCACAATGATCTGGATGGCCATGATGCCTGCCAGCTCAAGCGCCTTGAGGATGCCCATCAGCCCCATCTTGTTAGGTGACAACCAACTGACCACCGCAGCGGAAATGGTTGCCAGGGTACCGGCACGGATCACCGAGTAGCCCATGAACAGCGCGCTGATCAGAATGATGATGGGGATAAACAGGTAGACCTGGCGGAGCAGCTTGGCCAGTTGCGGCAGCTCATCCTTGCGCATGCCGCGCATGCCGGTCTTGGCCGCTTCGAAATCGACCATGAAGTACACCGAAACGAAGTACAGAATGGCCGGGATAACCGCTGCCATGGCGATGTCGGTATAGGGAATGCCGGTGATCTCGGCCATGATAAAGGCGCCCGCGCCCATGATCGGCGGCATGATCTGCCCGCCGGTGGAGGCGGCGGCTTCGACCGCGCCGGAGGTCTTCTTGCTGTAACCAACTTTCTTCATCAACGGGATGGTCAGCGAACCTGTGGCTACCACGTTACCGGCGCTGGTGCCGTTGATCATGCCCATCAGGCCGGAGGCAAAGATCGATACCTTGGCTGGACCACCGCGCGAGCGCCCGGCGCAGGCAAAAGCGAAGTTGACGAAGTATTCACCAACCTTCGAGGCCTGCAGAAAGGCGGCAAAGATGATGAATAGAATGATATAGGTCGACGACACTGCGGTGGTTGGGCCAAGCACGCCTATGTCGGTATACACCTGGCTGAAGAAGCGCTTGATGCCCAGCCCCGGATAGCCGAGAAAGCCCGGCAGGTAGGGGCCGCTGAACACATAGGCAAGGAATGCCAGGGCAATCACGACCAGGGCCATACCGGCGACCCGGCGGGTCATTTCCATGATCAGCGCGGTACCGGCAACGGCGGCGAAGGAGATGCCCACCGGCGAAAAGGAGGTGCCGGTGCTCATGCGCAGGGGCGAGTTGTAGACGATCAGCAGGTAGCTTGCTGCAGCAATCGAACAGATGATCAGTAGCAGATCTGGCAGGCTGAACTGCCCGCGTTCGCGGCGGTGGAACCAGCTCAGCACAATGCCCAGACCCGTTGCAGCCAGCAGTGGCCAGCCGAAGTGCCAGGTTTCCATCTCCGCTGTCATGCGCATGGTGCCGGCCTGCATCAGCCGATACATCAGGCCGGTTTGCAGTAGTGCGTAGCAGGCCGGGACCATCAGTCCCAACGCGGCAAAATTGGTCCAGGCCCGGGCCGGTTTGGGGTTGTCGGCAGACACAAAGCGTGTGCCCGAGAACATCAGATAACCAAGGATCAGTGCGCCGGTGACGTGAACGATGCGAAAGCTCCAGGACTCCATCGGCGAGATGTTCAGCACATAGAGATGGAAGGCCGAGTAGAGAATCGCCATCGCAGTGACGGCTTTGAGCATCCAGCCAGCATACAGGCGGCGGTTGGACTCGACCGGTTCTTCATCGACGCCCTCGATAACGATGGGCGTTACCGGCTCGCCCTGGGACGCGGCCAGCGAGTCATGCTCGCTGACTGGAGTGGTTTTGTTGGACATGGGGCACCTGTTCGCGGTGGGGGTTAAGGGGCCAGGTGAGACCTGGCCCGTTGCACATTGGCCAGGAATGGGCTCAGTTCTTGACCGGAGCGGAGCTGATATCGATGCCTTGCTCGGTATAGTAACGGGCAGCACCGGGGTGCCAGGGCAGGAAGGTGTTCTTGTCCAGATTCTCCGGCGTGCTGGTGACAGCGGCCTGGTGGATGGACTGCATGCGCTCGTTGTTTTCCATGGTCAGCTTGGTGACCCGGTAAACAAAACTCTCCGGCAGATCGCAGTTGGCCACCGCGAAGTTCCACATGGATACGGCGCGGGCATCGGCGCTCAGCGAGCTATAGGTGTCGGCCGGGATGGTGAACTCGGAAACCGGATAGGTCTCAAGAATCTGCGCCATTTCCTGGTCGCTGAATTCGACGATATTGACCCTGGTCTGGACTTCCAGCTGGCTGACTGTGGGGATGGGAACGCCCGCAGCAAAGGCTATGGCGTCCAGCAGGCCATCCTGCAACTGGCTGCCCAGGTCGTCCCAGCTGCCGTTACGACGGACAAACTTCACCCCCAGGGTTTCCAGCATTTTCGGGAAGTATTCATCCGAGGTGGAGCCCGCCGGACCAAAGCCGATGCGCGCATTGTTCTTGATGTCGCCAATGGTCTTGATGCCCGAGCTGGCCAGTGCAGCCATGGAGAAGGGCGTCTCGTACAGCGGGAACATGGCGCAGACATTGTCCATCTGCATGCCGGGGGCTAGTGGGCTTTTACCTTCCAGCGCGTCCCGTGCCGGACCCATGGTAGCCAGGCCGAATGCCAGGTCACCGGTATGTACCAGCGCCATGTTCTGTACCGGGCCACCAGTCACTTCGGCACCACCAGACACACCGGTCTGCTCGGCGATGAAGTTGGACCAGCCGGAGCCGTAGGCAAAGTAGGTGCCGCCCTGACTGGCGGTACCAACGGTGAAATTCGACGGCCAGCCGCTACGGTCTTCGGCGGCGGCAATGGCACTGGTTAGCAGGGCGGTGGCAGAAAGCGAGGCGAATGCCAGGGTGCG
>JBKBSI010000160.1:0-7784 GCA_046291745.1 Pseudomonas sp.
CCCCTCGCATGCAAGTGCCGGGTAATTGCCAGTTTCTCTTCCTCAATATTTGCTAACGCGGGCGATTGCGTAATCACTAGCGGCTCAGAAATATGTCCCCAGCCTGCCAGCCCCCCAACATTGACTAAACGCAAAATCAGATCAAGTTCAAGCGCAGCGTCCAATGCCGTGTCGAACCCATCTGCCTCCAAAACCACACTACGCCGAAACAACCAGTGCTTGGACAGACCCGCAGGAAAACTTATCAGGTAGTCCAGGTTAAAGGATGGGCGAAATGCTGCGCCCAAGCATCCATCCTGCTGCCGATATATTTCATCAAAACATATTGCTCTGCACTCAGGATCATTGGCCAGCTCCATTGCAGCTATCAACAACCCGCTTGGAATCAGCTCAGCTCCGGCCTCGACCACCACGAACCATTCCGCGCTCGATACCGCCAAACTCTGGTTAAGGGATTTTGCCAGTTCACCTCTGGTGAACTGAAAACTCCGGCATCTGTTCTCTAGACCAGGGGTCGGCGATTCAGCAAGGACGTGAACTTGCAGCTTAGAGTGGTAACTAAATGCCTGTATGCTGTCGAGCGTTTGGCTGACCGCCTCGGGCGCGTCCTCTCGATCCACCACAATTATCTGGATGCTGCCTTCTGACAGTTTTTCCATGTGGGGCGTTATCAGATCAGCTTGAAACGGGGCAAGTCTCCGCGCTTCCATCCAAGTGACAATTTCTGCAGGCGCTGTCGTTTTCGCACGGTGCATGCTCTCAAGCAGATTGACCTGCTTGAAACGCTGGCTAACCAGGCCGAAAAGTGGCGCTACGCCTACACACTTACTATCCTGGGTATCCCGATACCACCCAAGTTCACGAATGCTGTTTCTAAAATCCGCATGGCCCTGATTGCCGATTCCAGGCTTGTCTCGCCCAAGCTGACTGAATTGCTCCCTGGAAACGCGAAAGAAGCTCAACGCCTGGCTAATCAGTGCCAGGTTGCCCCTTTGCAGTAGATTCGCGTACATGGCAAGGTCGCCTACCCAACTAATCACGCGCCCATTGAGCGAACTAAAGTCCTCACCAAGAGTGACGAGATCGGCCCGTCGGCACAATACGCAGCTAGGCTCTCCTATAAAGTTAACGGTATGGTCAGCCAGGAATGTCACCACGCTGGGTCCATCAAGCACAACATCTTCCTTAAAAGGAAAGGTAGTGGCTAAGATATCAGGCAAAAGCTGCCCTTTAGAGTCTATTAAATGCCTTTTTGAAGATGCCAATGCCAATGTGTTATCCGCCTCCATTGCGGATACAAGTCTGGCAATGCAGTCAGGATGAAGCACATCATCATCGTGCAAAAACTTTATATATTTTCCGCCGGCCAAACTGAGGCACTTAAGATGATTCTCTCGTCCACCGAGCTGCTTTTCATTCCGAAAATATCTTAGATTTATAGAAGCGGCCTCTTCCTTCAGGACACTTTCTATCACATCGCCCGCACTATCATCACATACAATAACTTCAATGTCATCGTATGTTTGGGACACCACACTTTTGATTGCTTCTCTTATATATTCGCTTTTATAGGCAGGAATCACAACACTCACAAGCGGATTCATTTTTAAAGCCCCCTCTTATAAACCGCAACATTCTCAGGCATATCCAACACCCACCATATCCGCACAGAGTTCGTTCGTAATATCTATTATTCTGTCCTGCTCGGCCATGTCCAAACTAGGATAAATTGGCAGACACAACACAGCTGCTGATTTCTCAGTTGCAATGGACAGATTCACTGCAGTGCAATCTTTGTACATTGGAAACTCACTAATCAGAGGGTAAAAATAGCGTCTTGCCAGCACCCCTTCTTTTCTCAGCCCTTCATATACATAGTCTCTGCTTGATCCGGAGTTTTCCGTTTTAAAGAAGATAGGGAAATAGGAGTAATTCCAATCCACAGCTGCAGGTACTGTTAGAGTAGAGAACGCGTCAACCAAGGAAAATCTCGTCCTGTACCGCTCGAATATTCGGCGCCTGGCGGCAATAGCGCCTTCGATGTAGCGCAATTGAACCAACCCCATGGCAGCCTGAACCTCATTCATCTTGCCGTTGATGCCGGGAGCCACCACCGTCACTTCATCGGAAAAACCAAAGTTTTTCAGGTAATCGATATCCTGCTTGGTCTGCAGATCAGGGCTGACAATAGCGCCGCCCTCAAAGGTGTTGAATACCTTGGTGGCATGAAAGCTGAGAATCGACAGATCTCCGGCCCTGAGAATAGAACGGCCATTGTGCTCTACACCAAAGGCATGGGCGGCGTCGTAAATTACCTTGAGGCCATGGCGATCAGCCACTTCTTGTATGGCCTCGACATCGCAGGGAATGCCATAACAATGAACCGGCAGTATCGCCTGCGTGCGCGGGGTTATGGCGGCTTCGATCCGCGTCGGATCCAGATTGCAGGTCAAAGGATCTATATCGACGAACACGGGCGTCAGACGATTCCACAACAACGCATGGGAAGTCGCTACAAAAGAATAGGGAGTGGTGATGACTTCGCCTTCAATTTTCAAAGCCTGCAATGCGGTCAGCAAGGCCAGGGTTCCGTTAGCGAACAAACTGATATGCTCAACCCCCAGGTACTCGCAAAGCTGCTCCTCCAGCTGGACGTGGAAGGGTCCGCCATTGGTCAATCGGCCGCTGGCCCATATCTGCTCAAGGTAGGGCAGGAAGTCTTCCAGGGGCGGCAGCAGCGGGCTGGTAACTGTTGTGTTTTTTTTCATTGTTCTACCTGTCGCCTCATTGATACGCCCAGTCCAGCGCCAGACTTCAACGTCTGCCATCCAGTCAATAAGTTGTCGTAAATGCGCCAATAGTACTCCTATGCAAGGCCCAGGCCAGCCACCAGGCATGGCCCTGACAGCAGCTACAAACAGCCCAAACCGAACGTTGCCTGATATCACATTTGCTAGCACACTGGCATAAAGGGCCCCAAATCCGACAATCAGACAGGCCAGAGAATCATGCCAAAACGATTCCTCATAACCGGCGGTGCCGGATTCATCGGCTCCGCCGTCATCCGCCACCTTTTGAAAAACACCCCTCATCTGGTCGCCAACGTAGACAAACTGACCTATGCAGGGAATCTTGAATCCGTTCCCCTACCTGCCTCTGAGTCGAGCTACCAATTCCACAAGCTGGATATCTGCGACACTGGCAGTATGGTGCAGCTGTTTGCAGACTTCCAACCGGACGTGGTGATGCACCTTGCAGCCGAATCCCATGTAGACCGATCTATTGATGGACCGGCGGACTTTGTGCAGACCAATATTGTCGGCACTTACTCACTGCTGGAGGCCGCCAGATCCTATTGGGGCGGACTGCAGGGCGCAGCCCGAGAGCGCTTTCGCTTCCATCATGTCTCTACGGATGAGGTCTATGGCGACCTGACAATCGATGAGCCAGCCTTTACCGAAAGCACCCCCTATGCCCCCAGCTCGCCCTACTCCGCGAGCAAGGCTAGTTCAGATCACCTGGTTCGCGCCTGGCATCGCACCTATGACTTACCGGTGGTGGTCACCAACTGCTCGAACAATTACGGCCCCTTCCACTTTCCAGAAAAGCTGGTCCCACACGTTATTCTCAATGCTATTCACGGCAAGGATTTGCCAGTCTACGGCGACGGTGCTCAGGTCCGTGACTGGCTCTACGTGGAAGACCATGCAAGAGCCCTGGTTGAAGTCGCGCTGCGTGGCGCCCCCGGTCAGACTTACAACATCGGCGGCCATAACGAGAAGCGTAATATCGACGTAGTGCATACCCTCTGCGATCTGCTTGATGAACTCGCTGCAGATCAACGGCCTGCCCGGCTGAGTAGCTACCATGAGCTGATAACCTTTGTCCGGGATCGCCCCGGACATGACCGCCGCTACGCGATCGATGCGTCAAAAATCCAGCGTGAGCTTGGCTGGGTGCCAGAGGAAAGCTTTGAATCCGGCATTCGCAAGACAGTGGAATGGTATTTGCTTAACCGTAATTGGTGGGAACGCGTGCTCAGCGGTGATTACCGACTGACCCGGCTGGGACACGGCGGCCAGACAGCAAACAAGGAGATGGGATCATGAAAGGCATTATTCTGGCCGGTGGCTCGGGCACCCGTTTGCACCCTATTACCCGGGGCATATCCAAGCAACTACTGCCCATCTACGACAAGCCAATGATCTACTATCCCCTCTCGGTGCTGATGCTTGCGGGCATTCGCGAGGTACTGATCATCTCCACACCCGAAGACCTACCCAACTTCCGCAAGCTGCTCGGTGACGGATCGGATTTCGGCATTGAACTCAGCTATGCCGAGCAACCCTCCCCCGACGGTCTGGCCCAGGCATTCCTGATCGGCGAGGAGTTTATCGGCAAGGATAATGTCTGTTTGATACTCGGCGACAACATCTTCTACGGCTATGGCTTCAGCGCCATGCTGCGCGAGGCTGCAGAACGGCAAAGCGGCGCCACCGTGTTCGGTTACCACGTCAGTGATCCGGAGCGCTTTGGCGTAGTCGAGTTTGACGAGCATGGCCGTGCGGTATCCATCGAAGAGAAACCCAGCGCACCCAAGTCCAACTACGCCGTGACCGGTCTGTATTTCTACGATAACGACGTTATAGAGATTGCCCGCCAGATCAAGCCGTCACATCGTGGCGAGCTGGAAATTACCGACGTTAACCTCGCCTACCTGCAGCGCGGCGACCTCAACGTCAGTCTGTTAGGGCGTGGGTTTGCCTGGCTCGACACCGGCACCCACGACTCGCTTATGGACGCCAGCTACTTCGTGCAGACCATTGAGGCCAGACAGGGGCTCAAGGTTGCCTGCCTGGAAGAAATTGCCTTCAACCAGGGCTGGCTGAGCGCCGAGCGGCTGCGTAGCGAAGCCCAAGCCTTGAGCAAAACCGGATACGGCCAGTACTTGCTGCGCGTTGTCGAGCAGAGTCCGACAGCATGAAGGTATTGGAAACCGCTCTACCCGGTGTGCTGATCCTGGAGCCGCATGTCTACGGGGACGCGCGCGGCTTTTTTCTGGAAAGCTACCAGCAGGAGCGCTACAGAGAGATAGGCATTGATTTGCCCTTCGTCCAGGACAACCACTCGCGCTCCGGCCGGGGCGTGCTGCGCGGCCTGCATTTTCAGCGCAGCAGACCGCAGGGCAAACTGGTACGTGCCAGTCGCGGCGCAGTATTTGATGTCACGCTGGATATAAATCCCTCCTCCCCTACCTACGGGCAACATGTTGCCGTTCTGCTATCTGACGAGAACCATCGCCAGGTATGGATTCCACCGGGCTATGCCCATGGCTTCTGCGTTGTCAGTGAAATTGCCGATTTCGAGTACAAGTGTACCGAGCGCTACTATCCGGACGATGAAGGCGGAGTGCGTTGGGATGATCCAGACTTGGCTATTGCCTGGCCACTCGCCAACCCCCTGCTGTCTACCAAGGACCAGCAACACCCACAGCTCAGCGATCTGTGGGCTAGGGACTAGGCATGCGCATTCTGCTTACCGGCGGCAATGGCCAGGTCGGTCGAGAACTGCTGAAGCAGCTCCCTCCTGGCTACCAGGTGAGCGCACCGGGCTCCTGCAGCACGGACATCAGCGATCCAGTAGCCGTTGAAAGAGCCGTGCGGGACCTGCAGCCTGAACTGATTATCAATGCTGCGGCCTACACTGCAGTAGATTTGGCCGAGAGCCAAAGCGAGCGTGCCTGGGCCGTCAACCATCAAGGCGCTGCCAATGTCGCCAAGGCTGCCCATGACTGCGGTGCGGCGGTGTTTCAAATTTCCACGGACTACGTTTTTTCAGGCACTCGAACCTCTGCATACACTGAAGCCCAGCCTACCGCCCCCCTTTGCGTGTACGGGGCCAGCAAGCTGGCCGGTGAGCAGGTTGTAAGGGAGACTTTGAGCAAATCACTGGTGCTGCGAACCAGTTGGGTCTACTCGGCGTACGGTAACAACTTTGTCAAAACCATGCTGCGTCTGGCCAGCAACCGCACGGAGCTGTCGGTGGTTGAGGATCAGATCGGTTGCCCCACCTCCGCTGCAAGCATCGCGTCCTGCCTCTGGCGACTGGCCGAGCAATACCGTGTGAAGCAGGATTTGACCTGGGGCTTGTACCATTTTGCCGGTTCCCCCGGTTGCTCCTGGTACGATTTCGCCCGGGCAATCTTTGCTCAGGCGGTGGAGTCAGGCTTGATCGATCTCGCCCCACAGGTGCACGCCATCGATACCAGCCAATACCCCACCGCTGCCAAGCGGCCAGCCTACTCCGTACTTGATTGCTCACTGATCGAAAAAACCTTCGACATTGCCCAGCCGGACTGGAAGGCTGACCTGCAGCAACTGATTGAAGCCCTCTCCTCGATGCCTGGATAACTTTTGCAACAGGCCTCCAGAAATGATGACAAGTCGATGAAGATTCACCCTCTAGCCTGACCCTGCAATACCCCTGTCATCTGCCAAGCGTTAGCTATAAGCCGAACCCACATACAGGTCCCCCGGCCGATACTGCTGCAGAGGTACCCCATGTACGCTGAAAACGCTGTTATTGCCGTGCACCGAGGTTTGCGTGTGCATACCCGCTTTTACCCCAATCCACACAGCAACATGACGATTATTCTGGTCAACGGATCTCTGGCCACCAGTACCTCGTTCAACGCCAGCCTCAAGTATCTGCAACCACTGTTCAACGTGGTGCTGTTTGATCAGCCGTATCAGGGACTGTCGCGCCAGCACAATCTCGCTATGCCTCTGATCGACAAGGAAGATGAAGCGCTGATATTACTGGAATTGATCGAGTACTTTCGCGCCGACCATTTGCTCGCCTTTTCCTGGGGCAGCGTCGCCGCATTGCTGGCACTGGCCCAGCAGCCGCCTTCCCTCAACAAAGCCATCATCAGTTCCTTCGCACCTGTGCTTAACGCCCCTATGCAGGACTACCTGGGACGCGCGCGAACATGCCTGGCCAGTTGTGACCGGCAAGCCATAGGCAACCTGATCAATGACACCATAGGCGAGCACCTGCCGCCGCTGTTCAAGCGTTGCAACTTTCGCCACGTCAGTAGCCTGGAAGAGTTTGAATACGCACAGATGCTGCTGCATATCCGCCAGGTCACCGAACTGGACTGCGACCGTTACATGAGCTGCGTTAGCAAGATCTCTACGCCTATGCTGTTTATCAACGGCGAGTGGGATAGCTACACAACAGCAGCCGACGCCCGTCTGTTTGCCAAGATGGCGCCGCAGTCACGCTTTGCCAGCATTCGCCATACCGGGCACTTTCTGGAGATGGAGCACAAGACCGCCTGGCAGGACGTCAAGCAGGTAGTGGAGGACTTTGTGTTGGACGGTGCTGGAATGGCTGGTCGGCAGCGGATGGCTATGGTGGGTTGAGGTGCTTTTGTTGGCGGCGGGGTGTATTTGGGGGTTTGTTGTTAGCTGGAAGGTTGCTTTCGCGGCCAGGCGGCCGCTCCTACCACTCCGCTAACAGAGTAACATCGAACGGTGGGAGCGGCCGCCTGGCCGCGAAGGGTTGGCCCTTTCCTCAGAGCTGCCTGGGAGCTGTACTAGGAAGGGCCGAGTTCCATCTCGGCCCTGGAGTTTTCCGCCACCTCCGCTGTGTCGAGGTGGAACTCGACACTCCCAGGCGAGGTAGCCGCTTAGGGATTCATTGAATCAAAAACGGTGGTTTCGGCTGCGGCTGCGGCCGCGCGCAGGGCGATCAACTGTTTGATCTTGCCATGCGGGAAC
>JBKBSI010000161.1:0-7728 GCA_046291745.1 Pseudomonas sp.
ATCTCACAGTCTGGCTGTATCTCAGCCAGACTGTGAGATCAGGCTATGCTTCGGCAAATCCGATTCCACCTGGCCCAGCCTTATCATGCCTCTGCCCAATCCGCTCCCGTCCTTACCCATCAGGGTTTTACGCGACTCCAGTCTGTCTACCCTGACGGCCGGTTTTGTTGCCATGCTCACCGGCTACAGCAGCTCTGTCATCCTTATGGTTCAGGCGGGCCAGGCGGCTGATCTGAGCAATGCGCAGATTGCTTCGTGGATATGGGCGCTCTCCATCGGCATGGCACTCTGTACTCTGACGCTGTCCCTGCGCTATCGCATCCCTCTGGTGGTGGTCTGGTCTACACCCGGCGCCGCACTGCTGGTTACCAGCCTGCCGGGGGTCACCTACAGCGATTCCATAGGCGCCTTCATGCTTTGTGGTCTGATGCTGCTGCTAAGCGGATTGAGTTCGAGCGTCGGCAGGCTGATGCGCTGGCTACCCGCCTCCCTGGCCGCAGCCTTGCTCGCGGGCATTCTGTTTCGTATCAGCAGCCAGATTCTGCCTGCCGCCCAGGAGCACCTGGGGCTGGTTCTGGGCATGTTTGTCAGCTACCTGCTGGGCAAGCGCTGGCTACCGCGCTACGCGGTCCTGCTGGCGCTCGCGACTGGCATCCTCGGCGCCTGGTATGCCGGCTTGCTTAACCTGCCCAGCGTGCAATGGCAGTTAACACAGCCGCAGTGGACCACTCCGACCTGGTCCTGGGGGACCATCATCAGCATCAGTCTGCCGCTGTATGTGGTGGCCATGACCTCGCAGAACCTGCCCGGCCTGGCAATCCTCAAGGCCGATGGTTACCAGGTCAATCCGGCGCCGATTCTGTCGCTCACTGGCGCCGCGTCGGTGCTACTCGCACCCTTTGGTTCCCATGGCCTCAATCTGGCAGCTATCAGTGCCGCCATCTGCACCGGACCGGATGCCCATCCGAACCCTGCTCGGCGCTATACCGCAGCCTTGTGGAGCGGTTTGCTGTTCGCCTGTATTGCCGTTTTCGCCGAAACTCTGACCACCCTGTTCCTGGCTCTACCCGGGGTACTGGTCATTGCCGTTGCGGCGCTGGCGCTGCTCAGCTCGATTGCGGCGGGACTGGGCAAGGCCATGGAATGCCCTGGCGAGCGCGAGGCGGCGCTGATTGCCTTTATGGTCACAGCCTCGGGCATCAGTCTGTTTTCCATAGGCTCGGCCTTCTGGGGCTTGCTAGCTGGCGCCCTGAGCCTGCTGGTCATACCGCGGCGCCAGGTCGCAGCAACAACGACTTCATTTGTAGAGGGAACCAAGGGTCCGGCACACACGTCTGATATTGCACACCAATAGACGGAGTTCTCCATGGACCTGATACGTATCATCGTTGCCATATTGCTGCCACCGCTGGGCGTCTTCCTGCAGGTGGGCTTTGGCGGGGCCTTCTGGCTGAACATCCTGCTGACACTGCTTGGTTACATTCCAGGCATTGTGCATGCGGTTTGGATTATCGCCCGCCGCTGACCCTATCGCGCACGCTTGAGCAGGCCACGCAATCTATCCAGAGATCGGCGTGCCCTGCGTGCGCGTCGGTCCTCCTCTGCCTGCCAGTAGTCGATGCAGCAATGCAGGTCGTTTTCACTGGTTGAAACCAGCAGCCACTGAAAGCGGTCGTGCCAGTTGCCCAGTTCCGACTGGGCTCTATCCAGCTCACGCCTGAGCTTCTTGCCCGGCGCAGTATGTTCTGGATAAGCCTGAAAAAGGTATCTCAACTTTTTGATTTTCTTGCGTATATCATGCAGATCGAAGTCTGTCTTTTTCAGTCCTTTAGCCAACCTGGATATGGACTTATCGGTGTAATCCGCCAATGCCGCTGGAGTAACAGCCCCACCTCCCCCTGTCGCTAGCTGCACCTGCAAGGCAAGAATCGACGCTGCCAGCAGATCGAAAACCGGGTTGTCCGCAATCACGGCCAGACCGGTTTGCAGGGCTTCGCGCCGGGCCGCAGCCTGGTAGTGCAGCCCCAACTGTTGCAGTTCACCGACCAGCACCTGCTTATCGCGCCAGGGGCCTGTTGCGCGCCCCAGTTCGGCGGCCAGCAGATCCACCTGCGAGAAGAGCCCACCCTGCTCGCGCCAAGGCCGCAACAAACTGCGCAAACGACGCAGTGCTATGCGAGTATCGTGCAGCGCCTCTATCTCGTCGGGATCGTCTATCGAGGGCACGTGTTGGACCAGCCCATCGTACTGCTGGCTCAAGGCCGTCTGCAGGTAATCCAACAACTGCTCGCTCATCTTCGGGCTCCGGTATGCGCCAACATGTATTGATACAGCCTTCAGCTATTTCCCGTTGTAAGGCTACGACTGAACCCGTAATCTGGCAAAAATCCAGGAGTAATACCATGCAACCTTTAGTCGCACCCCTTGCGCTCGCCTGTAGCCTGCTTTTTTCCAGCCTTGCACAGGCAGCCGATCCTTTGAATATCGACGTGTATCGCGATGCCAACTGCGGCTGCTGCACCGCCTGGATCGAGCATCTAGAGGAGAACGGCTTTAGCGTAACTGACCACGTTGAGACCGACATGCAACAGGTAAAGCAGCATCTTGGCGTGCCTCGCAACCTCTCGTCCTGCCATACCGGGGTAATCGATGGGCGTTTTGTCGAGGGCCATGTGCCCGCAGCAGATATTCTGAAGATGCGCCAACTACCTGATCTGCTCGGTGTGGCTGTGCCTGGCATGCCGGTTGGCTCACCTGGGATGGAGATGGGTGACCGCGAGGATGCCTACGACGTTATCAGCCTTGACCAGCAGGGTCAGAGCACTGTGCTCAGCAGTTACCCTTCCAGCAATTAGAAAATCAATCCTGCGGTTTGGGCGGGCTGATGACATAACAGTCGCGGCCCTTGCGCTTGGCTTCATAAAGACAAACGTCGGCCTCATTCACCCAGGCGTCGGTACTAGCGTGCCCGGCCAGCATGGCGGCACCAATGGAAACCGTCACCGGACCATCAGGGCTGCTCAATTGCTCAGCCACGTTGCGCAGAATGTGTTCTGCAGCCTGCTCCAGACCGCTTTGATCCAGGGCCGGCAATAGCAGCAGAAACTCCTCACCGCCCATGCGGAAAAGCCGGTCAGACTGTCTGCAGCTTTGCCTGAGGATGCGGGTGAACTCGATCAGTACCCGATCACCTTCCTTATGGCCATGGATGTCATTAACCCGCTTGAAATGATCCAGGTCCAGCATCAGCAAGCCATAGGCAGTGCCGTAGCGCTCATGTTTGGCGATGGCTATATCCAGCTCCGCATCCATGGCGCGGCGGTTGCCGGCACGGGTCAGCGGGTCAAGCGTGGCCAATTCGATCAGTTGCTCGCGCTGGCGACGGCCGCGGTAGGCAAAGACCGAGGCAAAGAAGCTGGATATCAGGCAGGTCACGGCGAATGAGGTCATCTGGTAATGGCTTTCGAATACTTCGCCGGGATTGAGCGACCCGTAAATGCACAGTGCAGCCAGCGCCGACAGCGTCGCCACGGCGCTTTGCAGTGGCGGCACCACAAAGAAATTGAACAGGATCAGGACGTAGAACCAGAACAGCCCATTAACACCCAGATGGACCGAAACCAGCACTGTGCCTATCGAGTAGATGAGCGCCAGGAATTGTCCGGGCCGCATGGTATTGCCGGTACGCCAGGCACAACGCACGGCCACACAGGTGCTGATAACCAGGAAGGCATCCAGCAGCCCTATAAACCAGTTACCTTCGAGCAGACGAAAGACGCTGTAAGGTGTAATGCCAATGAATGCGCAGACCCCAACCAGGGTGATGATGGATAGCTGAAAGTCTTGTTTAAGACGTATCCAGGCGCTGTGCATGGGGCTCTCTGTATGCGGTCTTGTTATTATGCCATCGGATGCCGAAAGAATCGGCGCATCGCGCACTCTATAGTCTAGCTGTAACGACAACAATAGCGACCGGCCAGTATGGCCGAATCACCCGCTCATCCGCCCGGATTCGGGCTAGCCTGCCTGTGCAGCGGTATCCTGAATACGCTTGACCATGGCGCGCAAGCCATTGCCTCGGGTCACACTGAGATGCTTGATCAGATTCAGTTGCTCGAAATAGGCCTCGATATCAAACGACTGAATCTGCGCCGGAGTCTTGCCGTTATAAGCGGCCAGCACCACCGCTAGCAAACCCTTGACGATAAAGGCATCACTGTCTGCGGCAAAGTAGAGGTGGCCTTCACGCTCCTCGCTGACCAGCCACACCTGGCTCTGACAACCACGCACGATATGTTCGTCGGTGCGCTGGCTTTCATCCAGCGGCGGCAATTCGCGGCCCAGATCGATGATGTACTTATAGCGATCCTCCCAGCTGTCGAAAAACGCCAGGGTCTCGACAATATCGTCGGTGCTGATCTCGGTACCAAACTCGCTCATGCCGTAGGTTTCCTCAAAAAAACATGCCTGTTTCGAGCTGGGCTTCTTCGCTCATCATCTCGCGGCTCCAGGGTGGGTCGAAGACCAGCTCAACCTTGACCGTCTCCACGTTGGGCACGCGGCGCACGCGGTACTCAACATCACCCACCAGTACCGGGCCCATGCCGCAGGCGGGTGCGGTCAGGGTCATGCTGATATCCACACGTCTGACCGCCTGATCGACCGCTACCGAGTAGATCAAACCCAGGTTCACCAGATCTACTGGAATCTCCGGATCATAGACGGTGCGCAAGGCTTCCCAGACCTGGTCCTCGTTGATGCGATCATCAACCGGCGCAGGAAAGCTCAGCAGCTCCGGCTCCAGGCCCAGATTGGCTGCATCAGTACCGTCCACGCGCACCATCTGACCTTGATAGGTCACGGTGTAGTTACCACCCAGGGCCTGGGTGATGGTTACAAAGGTATCCTTGGGGATGGTCAGCGGTGTGCCATCCGGAACCCGGCGCGCAGGACAATCTGCCTGCGCTACCACCATACGTCTTTCCATGTCAGCTCACACTAAAGCTTTCGCCGCAACCACACTGGTCTTTGACGTTGGGGTTGATGAATCTGATCTGACGGTTGATACCCTCTTTGACCAGATCGATTTCGGTGCCGGACAACACGGCCAGGCTGTCGCGGTCCACCAGCAGCTCGACCTGTTCATCAAGGCGGTAGTGCAAATCGCTGTCTGCGCCCTGCTCGACCATGTCGATCACGTACATAAAGCCGGTGCAGCCACTTTTCTTCACGCTCAGGCGCACTGACTTGCCGGCCTGGGAGCCCAATTGCCGACGGAAATGCTCCAGCGCGGCGGGGGTCACTGTGACCACCTGGCTGCCTGGATCGAAGGATTCAACGCTCATGCCATGACTCCTTTTGGATTACAGAAGTTGATCACAGAAACTGCCTGACCTTGGCCAGGGCTTCAAACAGACGATCAACATCTGCATAGGTGTTGTAGATACTGAAGCTGGCCCGCACCGTACCGGGAATGCCGTACTGATCCATGATCGGCTGCGCGCAGTGGTTACCCGTGCGCACAGCGATACCCTGCTGATCGAGCAGCATACCGACATCGTGCGGGTGCGCCCCCTCCAGCAGAAAACTCATCACCGCGGTCTTGTTCGCTGCGGTACCTACCAGGGTCAAACCCGGGGTAGCGCGCGCCTTGTCTTCGGCATAAGCCAGCAACGCCTGCTCATGTGCCGCAGCGGCAACGCGGTCATAGCTGTTCACGTAGTCCACGGCAGCGCCAAGGGCAATCACGCCAGCAATATCCGGCGTGCCGGCCTCGAACTTGTAAGGCAACTGGTTGTAGGTGGTGCCGGCAAAACTGACCGTCTCGATCATCTCGCCGCCGCCCTGGTACGGCGGCATGCTTTCAAGCAGCGCTACCTTGCCATAAAGCACGCCCAGGCCAGTCGGCCCGAACAGCTTGTGCGCAGAAAACACGTAGAAATCACAATCCAATGCCTGAACATCCACCGCCCAGTGACCGATGGCCTGGGCACCGTCAATCAGGCACAGTGCACCTGCTGCATGGGCTAGGCGAATAATGTCTTCAATCGGATTGATGCTGCCAAGCGCATTGGATACATGGCCGCAGGAGACCATCTTGACCCGCTCATCGAGCATCGCTGCATAAGCTGCCATATCGATGGTGCCGGTCGCATCCACGGGAATAGCTTCCACCGTGGCGCCCTTCTCCGCCGCAACCATTTGCCAGGGCACGATATTCGAGTGGTGCTCCATAGCCGATACCAGCACCCGGTCACCGGGCTGAAGATTGGCCCGCCCCCAGCTTGCCGCTACCAGATTCACACCCTCGGTGGTGCCCTTGGTCCAGATCACCTGACGCGCTTCAGGTGCATTGATAAAGGCCGCCACCTTGCTGCGAGCGTTTTCGAACTTCTCGGTCGCACGCTCGGCCAACGCATGGGCACCGCGGTGCACATTACTGTTGTCCTGGCGGTAATAGTCAACAATCGCCTGAATCACCGCTTCGGGCTTTTGCGTGGTCGCAGCATTGTCCAGATACACCAGCGGATGCCCGTTGACCTGCTGGTCAAGAATCGGGAAGTCCGCGCGGATACGCTCGGCATCAAAAGTCGGAAGGCTTTTCAGCGCCTGCTCACTCATAGGCCAACTGCCCCAGTTCAGTATCTTCGCGCCCAAACAGCGCAGCCAGGCGCGGACGCAGGTAATGCTGGACCGCCGGCTCCGGCACCTCGTTAAGCAGCTCGTTGATAAAGCCGAAACTCAGCATGCTCATGGCATCGGCCTTGGATACGCCACGGCTCTGCAGATAGAACAGCGAGGTCTGATCCAGTTGACTGATGGTCGCGCCATGGGCACAACGCACATCATCGGCGTAGATCTCCAGCTCGGGCTTGGTATTGATCTCGGCCTGGTGTGAGGTCAGCAGGTTCTTGTTGCTCAGCTGAGCCAGGGTTTTCTGCGCCTGCGGATGAATATGAATACGGCCGTTGAACACCGCCTTGGAGGCGTCGCCAACGATACCGCGAAACACTTCATTGGTGGTGCAGTGCGGTACACAGTGCTCGACATTGGTGTGGTAGTCGATCAGTTGCTTGTTGCGCGGCAGATATACGCCGTGCAGCTCCAGGTGAGCCCCTTCACCACGGTGGTTGACCTGATAGTCAATCCGCTTGAGGCGGCTGCCCTGGGCCAGAGTAAAGCCGTAGAAGCGTGAGGAACGATGCAGGTCCACGTGCACCCCGCCGACATGCAACAGGTCTTCCTGCTCCAAGTTGATGCGGTAGTGCTGTACCTGGGCGTTGGCGCCGACCACCACTTCGGTCAAGGTATTCACGAAGCCGTTCTGCTGCTCGGTGCTGGACAGAAAGTGTTCGATGACTTCGGCCTGGCTGTGGTCATCCAGCACCATCAGCAGACGCTGGTTGCTGACCGCAGGCTCTGCCTCAGGAGTTGACACATTCAGCACATAGAGTGGCTTGGCGAGCTGTTGTCCGGCCGCCACATGCACCAGGATGCCGTCAGCGGCCCAGGCGTTACTCAGCGCAGCGAACAGATGGCGTTCGGCATCCACTACCTTGCCCAGATGCTGCTTGATCAGTTCGCTTTGCGCGGCGTTAGCATCGGCAAAGCGCACCACAGACTCCGGCAAGGCGCTGGAGTGCTCGGCAGAAAACTGGCCGTTGATAAAGACCAGGCGCGTGGCATCCAGCTCTTCAATCAGCTCGATACCCTGCTGCCAGTCGCCCT
>JBKBSI010000162.1:0-7705 GCA_046291745.1 Pseudomonas sp.
AGCATAGGTCGCAACAGGATGCCGAAACCGAAGGAAACCAAAGCCCAGACAGCCAGGCTACCCCAGATCAGGCGTAGGTTCGCCGACCAGTACGCCGCACCTTTCTCTTTATCATCCATCGTCTCTCTCCACTTTATTGTTATTACCGATTTGGGAAATTCCACTAGCTCGGAAGGGTTCCGTGCTATCGATTCTGCAAAATTCGGCCTGACAATAAATCCCCGACATTAGTCTTAGGCTTTATTACGCGCGGAGGGATAGATCTGGAGTGCTGGAAAATTAACGGAAGAGGCAACGAAAAAAGCCACCCGGAGGTGGCTTTAATCTGAATATGGAGCGGGAAACGAGACTCGAACTCGCGACCCCGACCTTGGCAAGGTCGTGCTCTACCAACTGAGCTATTCCCGCTTTGGAACGGCGCCCATTCTATCTTGCTGCGCCGGTCTGTCAAGTCATTGATTCGGAAAAAGTTATTTGTCGCTTTTTTGATCGCTGTGCATGCTCATATGCGGCCAGGCGGCCTTCAGGTATACGTACATCGACCACAGGGTCAGGCCTGCGGATATCATCAGGAAGACATAGCCGGTAATCACCCAGTAGGTCATGACCGGTGGATTGGCCAGCAGTACGATCAGCGCCACCATCTGCGCGGCTGTTTTGTATTTGCCCAGTTGCGAAACCGCTACCTGAGCGCGCTTGCCCAGCTCTGCCATCCATTCCCGCAGGGCGGAAATCACGATCTCGCGGCCGATAATCACCATGGCCGGCGCGGTCACCCAGAAGTTGGCGTGGCTCTGCACCAGCAGAATCAGGGCCACGGCAACCATCAGCTTGTCTGCTACCGGGTCGAGAAAGGCGCCAAAGGGCGTGCTCTGCTCCCATTTGCGCGCCAGATGACCATCCAGCCAATCAGTAATGCTGGCCAGGGTAAAGATCACCGCCGCGGCCATATAGCTCCAGTGGTACGGCAAGTAATAAAACAGAATAAAGATCGGGATCAATCCGACCCGCAACAACGTCAGAATATTGGGAATGTTCATGTATTTTGGGCGACCTCTGTCAATGTTGCATTCTAGTCGCTATGCAGCCCCGCATAAATCTGTTCTGCAAGTTTTTTACTGAGCCCCGGGACCTTGGCTATTTCGGCAGCACTGGCGCGCTTCAGTTCCTGCAAGCCACCAAAGTGCTTCAGCAGCTCGCGCCTGCGCTTGGGGCCAACTCCGGGAATACCCTCCAGCGGCGAGGTATTGCGCGCCTTGCCGCGCCGGGCACGGTGTCCGGTAATGGCAAAGCGGTGGGCCTCGTCGCGGATATGCTGAATCAGGTGCAGTGCTGGTGAGTGACCTGGCAGCACCAGCTCATTCTGTGGATCATTCAGATACAGGGTTTCCATGCCCGCCTTGCGCGTTACGCCCTTGGCCACGCCGAGCAGTGTCAGGTCGTGAATGGCCAGTTCCTGCAGCACCTCCAGCGCCATGGACATCTGCCCCTTGCCGCCATCCACCAGCAGAATATCCGGCATCTTGCCCTCCCCGTCCTGAATCCGACTGAAACGTCGCATCAGGGCCTGGCGCATGGCGGCGTAGTCATCACCGGCGGTTACGCCTTCGATATTGAAGCGGCGGTAATCGCTTTTCAGCGGCCCCTCGGGTCCGAACACCACACAGGAGGCGACAGTCGCTTCGCCGCTTGAGTGGCTGATATCATAACACTCCAGCCGGGTCGGCATCTCGTCCAGCCCCAGAGCGGCCTGCAGGGTTTCAAAGCGCACCTGCACATTCTGCCGGTTGCTTAACATGCCGGTCAGCGCCAGTTCGGCATTGTTCACCGCCATGCTCTGCCAACGACTGCGGGTGCCACGCACGCGGTGACTGATCACCAGGTTGTGACCACGGGCCTGGGCCAGCGCAGCAGCGACCACCTGCAGGTCCTCGTGGTCGGCGTTGACAATGATCTCGGCCGGTAGCTCCCGCTCGCCGCCACCCAGGTAGTATTGCGGCAGAAACGCCGACAGCACTTCACCTGGTGTCTGCTCTATGGGCACCCGTGGGAAGTGATTCTTGCTGCCCAGCACACGGCCCTGGCGCACCATCACTACATGCACACAGGCGCCGCCAGGCGCTACCGCCGCAGCGACTATGTCGACGTTGCCCTGTTCGGTATCCATGCTCTGTTGGTCTTGCACGCGGCGCAACAGGGCCATCTGGTCGCGCAGCTCAGCCGCCCGTTCAAAGGCCAGCTCCTCTGCGGCGCGCTCCATTTCGCTGGCCAGTTCATCCGCCAGCGCATTGCTGCGGCCTTCCAGAAACATGACCGAATGGCGCACGTCATCGGCGTATTCCTGCTCGCTGACCAGACCCACACAGGGCGCCTTGCAACGCTGTATCTGGTATTGCAGGCAGGGCCGCGTGCGGTTGCGGTAGTAGCTGTCCTCGCACTGCCGGACCTTGAAGGCCTTCTGCAGCAGGCCGAGGCTTTCGCGAATCGCACCGGCACTCGGGTAGGGGCCGAAGTAGCGGCCCTTGAGCTTCTTGGTACCGCGGTGCAAGCCCAGGCGCGGAAAACTGTCGCGGCTGGAGAGAAACACATAGGGATAGGATTTGTCGTCACGCAGCAGAATGTTGTACGGCGGGCGCGAGGCCTTGATCAGGCTCTGTTCCAGCAGCAGCGCTTCGGTTTCGTTGGCGGTAATGGTGGTGTCGATCTGCTGGATGCGTGCAACCAGCGCGGCGGTCTTCGGGCTTAGCCCGGTCTTGCGAAAGTAACTCGCCAGGCGTTTTTTCAGGTGCTTGGCCTTGCCCACATAGAGCAGCTCGCCCTGGGTATCGAACATGCGATACACGCCGGGCTTGTTGCTCGCGGTGGATAGAAAGGCAGCGGGATCGAACAGCGGTTGATCCATGTTCAGTGCGGCTGGGCGTCGACCATGCCGTGGCGCACGGCCAACAGCGTCAACTCGACGTCACTGGTGATATTCAGCTTTTCAAATAGGCGGTAGCGATAGGTATTCACCGTCTTGGGGCTCAGGCACAGCTTGTCGGCAATGGTCTGAACCTTGGCGCAACTGACGATCATGTAGGCGATTTGCATCTCCCGCTCGGAGAGGTTGTCAAAGGGCGACTCGCTGGCCGGAGCAAAGGATTTGAGCGCCAACTGCTGGGCGATCTCCGGGCTGATGTAGCGCTGCCCCGCCGCTACCTGCCGAATGGCCGTGACCATTTCTTCAAGCGCTGCGCCCTTGGTGACATAACCAGCGGCGCCGGCTTGCATCAAACGGGTGGGGAAAGGCTCTTCATCACACACGGTGACGGCAATAATGCGCAATTGCTTGTCGTGTTGCAGCAGCTTGCGGGTAGCCTCAAGGCCACCTATGCCGGGCATGCGCACATCCATCAGCACCACATCCGGCTTGAGAGCCCTGGCCTGGGTCACCGCTGCCTCGCCCGAGTCTGCTTCGCCGACTACGTTCAGGCCCGGCACATCGCTCAACATTCGGCTGATGCCCATGCGTACCAGATCATGATCATCTACCACCAGTACCTTGATCAAAACAGACCCCTTGTGCAATTCGGACGGCTTGCGGCGCCAGCATACAGCGGGCCTGCGGGCGCTTCAGGCGAAGCGGAAGCAGCTCTTGCTGGCTGCGTTCCAATAGTCGTCACCATAGCAAATCACGGCCTTGAGGGGAACGACTCTCGACAATCTCAGCGCGGAATCAATTGCGCTGCCAGCTCCTCCAGGCAGGCTGGATCGTCGATGGTTGCCGGCGTCACGTACGCCTCGCCGCAGGCCATCTGGCGCATGGTGCGGCGCAGTATCTTGCCGGAGCGGGTCTTGGGTAAGCGGTTGACAATCAGCGCCCGCTGGAAGCACGCCAGGGCGCCGATGTCCCGACGAATCAAGGCTACCAGCTCGCGGCTAAGACTTTCTTCATCGGGCACTATTCCGTTCCTGAGTACCACCAGACCCAGCGGCAGCTCGCCCTTGAGTGAATCCGGTACGCCTATAACCGCACACTCGGCCACCGCCGGGTGCCCGCCCAGCACTTCTTCCATTTCGCCGGTGGACAGACGGTGGCCTGCGACGTTGATGATGTCGTCAGTGCGACCCATGACAAACAGGTAGCCGTCGCTATCCAGATAGCCGGCATCGCCAGACTGGTAGAAACCGGGGAAGTGGCTCAGATAACCCTCACGGTAGCGATCCGGATTACCCCAGATACCGCTCAGACAGCCGGGTGGCAGTGGCAATTTCAGTACTATGTTGCCCTGCTCTCCCGCACTTTTTGGTTGGCCTTCATCATCAAGAATATGCAGATCAAAGCCCGGCATGGCCCAGGTTGCCGAACCGATTTTCGCAGGCTGCAAGCCGTAGCCAACGGGGTTGGAGGCAATCGCCCAGGCAGTTTCGGTCTGCCACCAATGATCAATCACCGGTCTTTGCAGGTAGGTCTGTAACCATGACCAGGTCGGCGGATCCAGTCGCTCACCAGCCAGATACAGCCGCTCCAGCCGCGACAGGTCATAGGCCACCGCCAGTTTGGCTTCGGGATCTTCCTTGCGGATCGCACGGAATGCCGTCGGCGCGGCAAACAGCGCCTTGACCCCGTGTTCCGCGCAAACGCGCCAGAAGGCACCGGCGTCGGGCGTGCGAACTGGCTTGCCCTCGTACAGCACAGTGGTACAGCCCGCCAACAGCGGGCCATAGACGATATAGGAATGCCCCACCACCCAGCCGACATCCGACGCAGCCCAGAACACGTCCCCAGGCTGCATGCCATATACCTGCTGCATGCTGTAACGCATGGCCACCGCATGGCCGCCGTGGTCACGCACCACGCCCTTGGGTTTGCCGGTGGTGCCGGAGGTATAGAGGATATAAAGCGGATCGGTCGCCGCCACGGCAACCGCATCGGCGGGCTCAGCATTGGCCAGGGTCTGGTGCCAATCCAGGTCGCGATCGCTGTACAGCTCGGCCTGGCATTGTTCGCGCTGAACCACTACGCAGTGTCTGACCGGGTGACGCGCTTCAGCAAGGGCTGCGTCCACCAGTGGTTTGTAGGGGATAAGCCGATCAACCTCGATACCGCAGGAGGCAGTAATCAGTACATCAGCCTTGGCATCGTCGATACGTACCGCCAACTCATGGGCGGCGAAACCACCGAATACCACACAGTGCACCGCGCCCAGTCGCGCGCAGGCGAGCATGGCAACCACCGCTTCGGGAATCATCGGCATGTAGATGATCACCCGGTCGCCCTGCCCTACCCCCAATCCGCGCAACATCCCGGCGCACTGAGCGACGCGTCGGGTCAGGCTCGCGTAGCTGATATGCTCGCGGGTAGCGGTGACCGGAGAGTCGTAGATAATCGCTGCCTGCTCACCGAGACCGGCCTGAACATGGGCATCCAGGGCGAGCCAGGCGGTATTCAGGCGACCATCGGCAAACCACTGATAGGCGCCCTGCGCGTCCTGCTGCAGGATGCTTTTGGGTGGGGTATGCCAGTCGAGCATGGCGGCTTGTGCGGCCCAGAAGCTAGCGGGGTCCTCAAGGGATTGTTGGTAGGCCTGTTGGTATTGTTGTGCGGACATGGTCTGGATCTCCTGTGATGCCACATGATTGATCCGTCATCGCCGCCGGGGAACTAGACTTACGTACAATGGGCTTTACAGCCCGGTAACTGCACAATGACCACAAATACCATAAGGTCTTGCCAATGAGTAAAGACGACAGCTACGCCGAGGCAGGTAAAACTGCTGTAATGCAGAATGTTCATGGCACCATGACCTTTCTGCAGCAGTATCCGCCGTTCAACCAGATGGAACATAACCACCTGGCGTTTATGGTTGAGCACTGCCAGCTGCGTTTCTATGCCCAGGGTGAGGCCATCATCCGTCCCCAGCAGGGGCCAGTGGCACATTTCTATATCGTCAAGCAGGGTCTGGTGCGCGGCGAGCGTTTGCTCAGCGGCCAGGATGAACCCGAGACCACCTTTGAAATCAGCGTCGGCGAGTGCTTCCCCCTGGCGGCACTGATTGGCGAGCGCGCTACCCGCACCGAGCATCTGGCCGGTGAAGATACCTTTTGCCTGGCTCTGCCGCGCAGTGAGTTCGCACGTCTGTTCAGTCTCTCTGCGCCCTTCCGCGACTTCGCCCTGCGCGGGGTCAGCAGCCTGCTTGATCAGGTCAATCAGCAAGCGCAGCAACAGGCCGCCGAAAACCTCGGCGCACAGTATTCGCTGGATACGCGGCTTGGTGATCTGGCTGTACGTAGCCCGATCTGTTGCGCCCCCGAGCTGTCCATCCGCGATGCGGTAAAAGCCATGCATGATGCCAGCGTCGGCAGCATTGTAATTGTCGATGCCGAGCGTAGGCCCTTGGGCATTTTCACCCTGCGCGACTTGCGCCGGGTGGTCGCCCATATAGATATAGATTTGAAAGACCCGGTTAGCGGCGTCATGACCCCCTCGCCCTTCTACCTGGCTCCGGGCGCGTCCGCCTTCGATGCTGCGATTGCTATGACCAGCCAGCACATCGCGCACATCTGCGTGGTTGATGAGGGAAAACTCCTTGGCGTGGTCTCCGAGCGCGACCTTTTCTCCCTGCAGCGCGTAGACCTGGTGCATCTGGCCAGAACCATCCGCCAAGCCGCCAAGGTCAGCACCCTGGCCGCACTGCGCACTGATGTGCGCCAGTTGGTAGAGAGCATGATGGCCCACGGCGCCTCATCCACCCAGATCACCCACATCATTACTCTGCTTAACGACCATACCGTATGCCGGGTGATTGAACTCTGTATTCAGCAATATGGTGATCCGGGCTTCCCCTTCACCTGGATGTGTTTTGGTAGTGAGGGTCGCCGTGAACAGACCCTGCACACCGACCAGGACAACGGCATCCTGTTTGAGGCCGACAGCCCCGAGCAGGCGGCCAGTTACCGTGAACGCCTGCTGCCGCTGGCACGGCATATCAATCACGCCCTGGCCGAGTGCAGTTTTACCCTGTGCAAGGGCAATATCATGGCCAGCAACCCGGATCTGTGTCTGTCGGAACAGGAGTGGGACAAACGCTTCGATCAGTTGATTCGCACCACCACGCCCGACAACCTGATGGCCTCCTCGATATTTTTCGACCTGCGGGTAGTCTGGGGTGAGGCTGAAACTACACGCAAAGTGTTCGCCAGGGTGCTCGACAAGATCCGCGACAACTCGCTGTTCCAGCATATGCTGGCCCAGAATGCCCTGACACAGCGGCCGCCGATTGGTCGCTTCCGTGACTTTGTGGTGGCGCGCAGCGGCGCGGAGAAAGACACCCTGGATATGAAGAAGCAGGGGCTTATGCCCTTTGTGGACGGCGCGCGGCTGCTGGCACTGGCCCACGGCATTGCCGAGTGCAATACGCTTGAGCGCTTTCAGCAACTGAGTGCCCGCGACGTGATTGACGCCAAAGATGCAGCCGCCTACGAAGAGGCCTATCACTTCATTCAACTGATCCGCATGCAGCAGCACCAGTTGCAGGATCGGCAGGGTCTGCCTTTCAGCAATCGAATCGATCCAGACACCCTCAATCACCTTGACCGGCGCATCCTGCGCGAATCCTTTCGCCAGGCCAAACGCCTACAGGCCAGCCTGGCCCTGAGGTACCAGTTATGAACATGATGCGCTGGCTACCCATGCGCAATGCGCGTCTGAGCGAAGCCCAAATAC
>JBKBSI010000163.1:0-7674 GCA_046291745.1 Pseudomonas sp.
CTACCGGGGGGGCGCGCATATCTTACTGGTGGGTTACTGGTGGGAGCGGCGGCCCCGCCGCGAACGGGTTTTAGCTTGCCGCTTGAAGCTTGAAGCTTGCGGCTGTCCTTAAAGAAACATTTCCAGCAGATCATTGAGAAACAACCGGCCATGTTCGGTGGGGCGTAGTTGTTGGTCCCAGGGTTCTAGCAGGCCTTTGCGTACGGCTTCGTCTAGCAGCGGCGCTATGTTATCCAGGGACTGGCCGGTGCGGCTTTGGTAGTGGGAGGCGGGGACGCCGTCTACCAGGCGCAGGGCGTTCATCAGGAAGTCGAAGGGTAGGTCTTCCGGGGTGAGGTCTTTGCGACCGGCGCAGTAGGCTTTGGCTGGATCCAGGTAGTCCTTGGGCAGGCGGGTTTTCCAGTAGCGTTCGATCCGGCCGTCGGTATGGGTGAGTTTGCCGTGGGCGCCTGCGCCTATGCCGAGGAAGTCGCCGTATTGCCAGTAGTTCAGGTTGTGCCGCGCCTGGCGGCCGGGCTTGGCGTAGGCGGAGACTTCGTATTGGCGCAGTCCGGCTTCGGCCAGGCGCGCCTGACCGGCTTCCTGGATGGCCCAAAGCGTGTCTTCAATCGGCAGTATCGGTGGCTTGTTGTAGAACACTGTGTTGGGTTCCAGCGTCAGCTGGTACCAGGACAGGTGCTCGGGGCCAAGCTCTATGGCCTGGTTGATGTCTGCCAGGGCGTCTTCCAGGGATTGGTCGGGCAGGCCGTGCATCAGGTCGAGGTTGAGGTTGTCGAACCCGGCCTTGCGCGCCACGGCTACTGCAGTCAATGCTTCGCGGTCATCGTGGATGCGACCCAGGGCCTTGAGGTGCTTGGCGTTGAAGCTCTGGATACCGATCGATAGGCGATTGATACCGGCGGCGCGGTAGCCGGAGAACTTGTCCTGCTCGAAGGTGCCGGGGTTGGCTTCCAGGGTGATTTCGATATCGCTGGCGAAGTGCAGGCGGCTGGCCATGGCGTCCAGCAGGCGGCCGAGGCTCTGGGCGGAGAACAGGCTGGGGGTGCCGCCGCCGAAGAATATCGAGGTCAGTTCCCGACCCTGTGCTGCGGGCAGGTCCTGGTCCAGGTCGGCTATCAGCGCGTCGATATAGCGGTCTTCAGGCAGGCCCTGTTCGCTGACGTGCGAGTTGAAGTCGCAGTAGGGGCATTTGCGAACGCACCAGGGGATATGCACGTAGGCCGCCAGGGGCGGCAGCGGCAAGTTATAAGCGGCAAGCGGTAAGCTGTCCGAGTGGTTGTTTGGGTTTGCTTGTGGCTTGTGGCTTGTCGCTTGCGGCTTGGTCACACTAGCCCCAGGCGCGTGCGCAGTTGCGCCATGGCCTTGGCTCGGTGGCTGATGCGGTTCTTTTCTGCTGCGCCGAGTTCGGCGCTGGCGCAGTTGGTTTCCGGGACCCAGAACAGCGGGTCGTAACCGAAGCCGTTGGGGCCGCGTGGCTCGTTGAGAATGCGGCCGTGCCAGACGCCTTCACAGATGATCGGCGTAGGGTCTTCGGCGTGCATCATAAGCACCAGTACCGAGATAAAGCGGGCGCTGCGCTGTTCGCTTGGCAGGCCATCCAGGGCTTCGAGCAGTTTGCTGTTGTTGGCGGCATCGCCACCGGCGCCGGCGTAGCGCGCGGAGTAGATGCCGGGCGCGCCAGCCAAAGCATCGACGGCCAGGCCGGAGTCATCGGCCAGGGCCGGCAGGCCAGAGGCTTTGCAGGCGTGCCTGGCCTTGATGATGGCGTTCTCGACAAAGCTCAGACCGTCTTCGACCGCTTCGGTGGCGACGAATTTGCTCTGTGCTATGACCTCTACGTGCTCGCCGAGCATGGCTTGCAGTTCTTTCAGCTTGCCGGGGTTACCGCTGGCAAGCACCAGTTGGCTGAATGGCAAGTTGTTACTGGTCATCGGGGTGGAACTCCTGCTGGAAGCGCAGGATCTGCGCCGGAGCGCCGGTTGAGGGGCGTACTTCCACTTCAAAGCGCAGCAGGCCGCGCTGGGCTGCGGTGTAGTTGGCGACGAAGTAGATGGAGTCCTCTTCCTGCAGGCGAATAAAGCGCAGTGGCGCCTTCTGGCCAAGCAGGTTGGTGACGCTGCCTTGCAGCAGGGCGTCGACGGCGACTGGGCCTTCCGGGGTGGTGCGCTGCACGGCGATGTTGACCACGCCGTGGGTTGGGCCACGGGTCAGGCCGGTGTTGGCGGCGACGTCCGGTTGCAGGTAGCTGCTGTTGAAGGTGTTGTGGTACACCAGCAGGTCGCCAAGGCGTTGTGGGCTGGTCTGCTGGGCGCTGGCCAGGGTCGGCAACAGCAGTAGCAGGGTGCAGAGCAGGGTGCGGATCATTTTGGTTCTCCTAGCGGGTTACCCGGTAGATGGCAATTTCGCCGAGCAGGTTGGGCCACAGGCCACTGAGCATGCCGCTGCGGTGGGTCTGGTCCACTACCAGCCGATCAAGGATGCGGATCGAGCGCTCGCGGCACAGGGCTTCAAAATCCTTGAAGGTGCAGAAGTGGATGTTCGGCGTGTTGTACCAAGTGTAGGGCATGAACTCCGAGACCGGCATGCGACCCTTTGTACCCAGATATAAACGGCAGCGCCAATGGGCAAAATTGGGGAAGGTGAGAATCGCCTCGCGGCCGATGCGCAGCATCTCTTCCAGTACCTGGTCGGGGTAGTGCACGGCTTGCAGCGCCTGGGTCATGAGTACACTGTCGAAGGTGTTGTCACCAAAGTTGCTCAGGCCGGTATCCAGGTTCTGCTCGATCACGTTAACGCCGTTCTTGATACAGGCGTTGATCTTCTCCGGATCGATTTCCAGACCGTAGCCGGTGACCTTGCGCTGCTCGGACAGGTAGCGCAGCAGTTCACCGTCGCCACAGCCCAGATCCAGCAGGCGGCTGCCAGGCTTGATCCATTCCTGAATGATTTCCAGATCGGCGCGCATGCTCATGAGTCCACCTCGATACGGTTCATGTACGCCTGAAAGGCCTCGATGTAGCGGGGGATGGGCAGCAGGAAGGCGTCGTGCCCCTGCGCCGCTTCGATCTCCAGGTAGCTGACCTGCTTGCGTGCGGCCAGTAGCGCGTCGACCAGCTCGCGCGAGCGTGCCGGGGAGAAGCGCCAGTCGGTAGTGAAGGACATGACCATGCAACGCGCCTGGATGCCTTCCAGACTCTTGGCCAGGTTACCGCCGTGGGCCCCGGCTGGGTCGAAGTAGTCCAGCGCCTTGGTCATCAGCAGGTAGGTGTTGGCATCAAAACGCTCGGAGAACTCCTGGCCCTGGTAGCGCAGGTAGCTTTCTACCTGGAATTCGACGCTGGTGAAGTCGTAGTTGAGCACGTCGGTGCGCAGTTCGCGGCCGAATTTCTCGCCCATCGAGTCATCCGACAGGTAGGTAATATGCCCGACCATGCGCGCCAGCATTAGGCCGCGCTTGGGGATTACGCCAAAGGCAGCGTAATCGCCGTTGTGGAAGTCCGGGTCAGTGATGATCGCCTGGCGGGCGACCTCATTGAAGGCGATATTCTGAGCCGACAGCTTGGGTGCGGTGGCAATCGCCAAACAATGGCGGATACGCGTTGGATAGCTGATCGCCCACTGCAGGGCCTGCATGCCGCCGAGGCTGCCACCGACAACGGCGGCCCAGGTATCAATGCCCAGACGGTCTGCCAGCAGTGCCTGGCTGTTGACCCAGTCTTCCACGGTCAGGACCGGGAAGCTGGCGCCATAGGACTTGCCGGTCTGCGGGTTGATGCTCGAGGGGCCGGTGGAGCCGTGGCAGCCACCCAGGTTGTTCAGGCTGACAACAAAGAAGCGGTTTGTGTCGATGGCCTTGCCCGGGCCGATGCAGGCATCCCACCAGCCGGGTTTGCGCTCGTCTTCACGGTGAAAGCCGGCGGCATGGTGATGGCCGGACAGGGCATGGCAGATGAGCACGGCATTGCTGCGCGTGGCATTCAACTCGCCATAGGTTTCATACACCAGCTCGAACGGGCTCAGGCTCTTGCCGCAGGCCAGCTGCAGCGGCGCATCGAAGTGCTCGCTACGGGGCGTGACCAGGCCAACGGAGTCAGCGGGAAATCTGGACATGAAAAACCGTTCCTGTGTGGGTCGGTGCTGAAGCTGCCGACGTTCGAGGCGCCAGTCTAAAGAGCGCCAGTGTCGCGCGCAATATCTGCGGCCAGCGACGCGGGGATTTGCCGTGGGGACTGGATCAGTACGCGCTTGTGCCGGTGTTGCTGGCCGCTAAGTAGACTGACCTGCTGCTTGCTGACGCCGAAGGCTTCGGCGAGAAAGGCCAGCAGCATGCTGTTGGCCTTTCCTTCTATAGGTGCGGCGCTGATACGGATCTTCAGTCGCTCGCCATGTTGCCCGGCAAAGTCGCTGACCTTGGCGCCGGGCTGCAGATGACAGTCGAGGATCAGATCGTCCTCACGCCATTGGTAATAGGGCATGGTGGGCGGCTGTTACAGCGCCAGTGTCAGCCCGGCGGGCATGCCCGTTGCGGCGGCGATATTGGCAATCACCAGCATGTCGATCAGGCGCAGGGCAATAAAGCCGAAAATCGGCGACAGATCCAGACCGCCCATGGACGGCAGTATCTTGCGAATCGGCGCCAGTACCGGCTCGCACAGCTGGTGCACCAGCAGGGCGGCGGGGTTGGTGCTGCCGGGGGCGACCCAGGAGAGGATCACGCTGATGATCAGGGCGAAGAAGAACACCTTGAGCAGCAGGGCAGTGACGGCGATCAGTGACCAGACCACCAGTTGCAGAATCGGCGGTAGGGCATAGCCCATAAGCTTGATGATCACCGCCATCAGTATGACTTGAAGGATCAGCGCCAGCACCAGCGAGGCAAAATCGAGCCCGCCGTAGCCCGGGATCACCCGGCGCAGGGGCATCAGCAGCGGCTTGGTAGCGCGCACGATGAACTGCGAGATCGGGTTGTAGAAGTCGGCGCGTACCAACTGCAGGATAAAGCGCAGCAGGACTATCAGCAGGTATAGGCTGCCCAGGGACTGGACTACATATACCGCGGCCATATTGATGCTGTTCATGCGTTCTCCTCAGGCAAGCTCTTTGGTCATTTCGGCGGCGCGCGCGGCGGCGGCCTGCATGGCGCGGGCGACAATGGCGGGCAGGTCGTCACGGCTGAAGCTCTGAATCGCCTGCTCGGTAGTGCCGCCCGGCGAACAGACGCGTTTGCGCAGTTCGGCGGCGTCCACGTCGCTGTGCACGGCCATGTCGGCGGCGCCCAGGGCGGTGAACAGGGTCAGGCGTTCGGCGGTTTCGCGTGGCAGTCCGAGTTGTTCGCCCGCTGCGGTCATGGCTTCCATCATAAAGAAGAAGTAGGCCGGGCCGCTGCCAGATACGGCGGTTACTGCGTCGATCAACTCCTCACGCTCCAGCCACAGGCTGATGCCCACGGCATTGAGGATAGTCTCGGCCTGTTGCCGTTGCGTGTCGCTGACTTGCGCATTGGCAAACAGCCCGCTGACGCCCTGGCCGCGCAGGGACGGGGTGTTGGGCATGCAGCGGACGATAGCTGTGCCGTCACCCAGCCATTGCTCCAGGCTGGCGCAACTGATACCGGCGGCGATGGAGATGACCAACTGCCCGGCGCGGCGCTCGCGAGGCAGGGCACGACAAACCGCCTGCATCACCTGCGGCTTGACTGCCAGCACCAGTACGTCGCATTCGGCGGCCAGCAGGTCGTTGTCAGTGCTGGTACGGATGCCGAACTGCGCGCCAAGGCGCTCGGCCTGCTCGGCGGTGCGGTCGCTGGCGAGGATCTGCTCGGCTTTCATGTTCTGTTGCAGCATGCCGCCTATCAGGCTGGTGGACATGTTGCCGGCACCGATGAAGCCGATGGTCGGAGCAGTCATGGGGCTTTATCCCTCTTTGGAAATGGAAGAAACGGGAATGGAAAGGTCGGGGGTAGCAGAAGAGGCATATTGGCGTGCGCCGAACAGCGCGGTGCCGATGCGCACCTGGGTCGCGCCTTCCTGCACGGCCTCGACGAGGTCCTCGCTCATGCCCATCGACAGTGTGTCCAGCTCGTAGGGCAATTGTTCCAGGCAGGCGCGCAGGGCCTTTAGTGGCGCGCGGCGCCCGGCGCTGTCTTCGGCTGGCGCGGGAATCGCCATCAGGCCGCGCAGACGCAGACGTGGCAGATCGCTGACGGCGGCGGCCAGGTCGGCCAGCTCTTCAGGCAGCACGCCGGACTTGCTCGGCTCGCGGCTGATATTGACCTGTAGGCAGACATTCAGCGGTGGCAGCTCGTCAGGGCGCTGTTCGGACAGGCGGCGCGCGACTTTCAGGCGGTCGACGGTATGCACCCAGTCAAAATGCTCGGCGATGGCGCGGGTCTTGTTTGACTGAATGGGGCCAATGAAGTGCCAGATTAGCGGCAGGTCGGTGAGCGCTTGCTGTTTATCCAGTGCTTCCTGCAGGTAGTTTTCACCCACATCGGTGGCACCGGCGGCCCAGGCCTCGCGAATGTCGCTGGCGGGGCGGGTCTTGCTAACGGCTATAAGGCAGATTTCCGCCGGATTTCGCCCGGTCTCCCGCGCAGAACGCGTAATACGTTCATGAACGTTTGCAATATTCTCTGCTATCGTAGACATTACGGAGATTAATACCTTGCCAATAGAAAATAGCCTCCCAGCATTCTACATGCTTGCAGGTTGTAATGGGGAACCCTATGGATATTACCGAGCTGTTAGCCTTCAGCGCCAAGCAGGGCGCTTCGGACTTGCACCTGTCGGCCGGACTGCCGCCCATGATTCGTGTGGATGGCGACGTGCGACGGATCAACGTACCGGCGATGGACCACAAGATGGTACATGGTCTGATCTACGACATCATGAACGACAAGCAGCGCAAGGACTTTGAAGAATTTCTGGAAACGGATTTCTCCTTTGAAGTACCCGGCGTTGCTCGCTTCCGGGTAAACGCATTCAACCAGAACCGCGGCGCCGGTGCGGTGTTCCGGACCATTCCTTCCAAGGTTCTGAGCATGGAAGAGCTGGGCATGGGCGATGTGTTCAAGAAGATCTCCGACGTGCCGCGTGGTCTGGTACTGGTGACCGGGCCGACCGGTTCGGGCAAGTCCACCACCCTGGCGGCGATGCTCGACTATCTGAACAACACCAAATACCAGCACGTACTGACCATTGAAGACCCAATCGAATTCGTTCACGAGTCGAAAAAGTGTCTGGTCAACCAGCGTGAAGTTCACCGCGACACCCTGGGCTTTGCCGAAGCACTGCGCTCGGCACTGCGTGAGGATCCGGATATCATCCTGGTAGGTGAGATGCGTGACCTTGAGACCATCCGTCTGGCGTTGACCGCCGCGGAAACCGGTCACCTGGTCTTCGGCACTCTGCACACCACCTCTGCGGCCAAGACGATCGACCGTGTGGTCGACGTATTCCCCGCGGAAGAAAAGTCCATGGTGCGTTCCATGCTCTCTGAATCCTTGACCGCGGTAATTTCCCAGACCCTGCTGAAGAAGATTGGCGGTGGCCGGGTTGCTGCGCACGAGATCATGATTGGTACTCCGGCGATCCGTAACCTTATCCGTGAGGACAAGGTGGCGCAGATGTATTCGGCGATCCAGACCGGCGGCAACATCGGTATGCAGACGCTGGA
>JBKBSI010000164.1:0-7665 GCA_046291745.1 Pseudomonas sp.
AGTGGATGGCGCTTTGGTGGAAGTCATAGAAGTCGGCGACCATCCCTGGTTTGTGGCCTGTCAGTTCCATCCGGAATTTACCTCTACGCCGCGCTATGGCCACCCGCTGTTCAGTGGCTTTATCCAGGCTGCCCTGGCCCAGCACGACAAGTCCAAGGCCTGAGGAATAGATATGCCAAACAAGCACATTCAGCTGGTCTCGCCCTCCGGGCAGGCAATCGATATCGCCAATGACAAGCCCTTTGTGCTGTTTGGCGGGATGAACGTACTGGAATCCCGCGACATGGCCATGCGCATCTGCGAAAGCTATGTCGAGGTCACCAGCAAACTGGGCATCCCCTACGTGTTCAAGGCCAGCTTCGACAAGGCCAACCGCTCGTCGATCAACTCCTTTCGCGGCCCGGGCCTGGATGAAGGGCTGAAGATCTTCGAGGAGGTCAAGCGCACCTTCAAGGTACCGCTGATTACCGATGTGCACGAGCCGCATCAGGCGGCGCCGGTTGCCGAGGTATGCGACATCATCCAGTTGCCAGCCTTCCTGTCGCGGCAGACCGATCTGGTGGTGGCCATGGCCAAAACCCAGGCGATCATCAATATCAAGAAGGCGCAGTTTCTCGCGCCGCAGGAAATGCAGCACATCCTGACCAAGTGTGAAGAGGCCGGTAATGATCGGCTAATTCTCTGTGAGCGCGGCTCCAGCTTTGGCTACAACAACCTGGTGGTCGACATGCTCGGCTTCGGCATCATGAAGCAGTTCGGCTATCCGGTGTTCTTCGATGTCACCCATGCCCTGCAGATGCCGGGTGGGCGTAGCGATTCGGCCGGTGGCCGTCGCGCCCAGGTGACTGATCTGGCCAAGGCCGGTATGAGCCAGGGCCTGGCCGGGCTGTTCCTCGAGGCGCACCCGGACCCGGACAACGCCCAATGTGACGGCCCCTGTGCCCTGCGCCTGGACAAGCTGGAGCCGTTCCTCGCCCAGCTCAAGGCACTCGACGAACTGGTCAAGAGTTTCCCGGTACTGGAAACCGCCTGAATACATCCCTTTTTCTTTGTTAGATGGAGCAAGCAGCAAACATGGCTAAGATCATTGATATCAAGGGTCGCGAAGTTCTCGATTCCCGTGGCAATCCGACCGTTGAAGCCGACGTGATTCTCGAAGGTGGTCTGCAGGGTAGTGCCTGTGCACCGTCTGGCGCGTCCACTGGTTCCCGCGAAGCGCTGGAGCTGCGTGATGGCGACAAGAGTCGCTATATGGGCAAGGGCGTACTCAAGGCCGTGGCCAATATCAATGGTCCTATTCGCGAGCTGCTGGTGGGCCGCGATGCCACCGACCAGGCAGGTCTGGACCGCGCCATGATCGAACTGGACGGCACCGAGAACAAGGCGTCAC
This sequence comes from Pseudomonas sp., assembly GCA_046291745.1. Lineage (GTDB taxonomy): Bacteria > Pseudomonadota > Gammaproteobacteria > Pseudomonadales > Pseudomonadaceae > Halopseudomonas. Next base: position 1,391 of record JBKBSI010000164.1, read on the forward strand.
TGGGCGCCAATGCCATCCTCGCTGTTTCTCTGGCTGCCGCCAAGGCTGCTGCCCAGGCCAAGGGCGTGCCCTTGTACGCGCACATTGCCGACCTGAACGGCACCCCCGGTGTCTACTCCATGCCGGTACCCATGATGAACATCATCAACGGCGGCGAGCATGCCGACAACAATGTCGATATCCAGGAGTTCATGGTGCAGCCGGTCGGCGCCAAGAATTTTGCCGAGGCGCTGCGCATGGGCGCCGAGATCTTCCACCACCTCAAGGCGGTACTCAAGGCCCGTGGTCTGAGCACTGCAGTGGGTGATGAGGGTGGTTTTGCACCCAACCTGGCCTCCAATGAAGACGCCCTGGCCGCGATTGCCGAGGCCGTAGCCAATGCTGGCTACACCCTGGGTGACGACGTGACCCTGGCCCTGGACTGCGCCTCCAGCGAATTCTACAAGGATGGCAAATACGATCTGGCCGGTGAAGGTCAGGTATTTGATGCCACAGGCTTTGCCGATTACCTGGCCGGTCTGACCCAGCGCTATCCGATCATCTCCATCGAAGATGGCATGGATGAGTCCGACTGGGCTGGCTGGAAGACCCTGACTGACAAGATTGGCGCCAAGGTACAACTGGTTGGTGACGATCTGTTTGTCACCAACACCAAGATCCTCAAGCGTGGTATCGACGAGTCCATCGGTAACTCGATTCTGATCAAGTTCAACCAGATCGGCTCGCTGACCGAAACCCTGGAAGCCATCCAGATGGCCAAGGCCGCTGGCTTCACTGCGGTGATTTCGCACCGCAGTGGCGAAACCGAAGACAGCACCATTGCCGATCTGGCCGTGGGTACTGCAGCAGGTCAGATCAAGACTGGCTCACTGTGCCGCTCCGATCGGGTGTCCAAGTACAACCAGTTGCTGCGCATCGAAGAGCAGCTGGATGGCAAGGCGCCATACAAAGGCCGTGCTGAATTTCGCGGCTGATAACCGGTGAAATGGCTCTGGTTGGTCGCACTGATGTTACTGGCCGGATTGCAATATCGCCTTTGGGTAGGTGAGGGCAGTCTGGCGCATGTAACCCAGCTCAAGCAGGAGATTGCCGAGCAGGCCCGTGAAAACGAGCAACTGCTGGAGCGCAATCGCGTGCTGACCGCTGAAGTGATCGAACTCAAACAGGGCCTGGAAACCGTTGAAGAGCGTGCCCGGCATGAGCTGGGCATGGTCAAGGAAGGCGAAACCCTGTTCCAGCTGAGCGACGAATGAGCCTGCCGTTCTGGGTAGTGATTCCTGCAGCGGGCATCGGTTCGCGCATGCAGGCGGATCGGCCCAAGCAATACCTGCCCTTGGGCGATCGTGCCCTGATCGAACATACCCTTGACTGTTTTCTCGGCCAGCCCGGTCTGAATGGGTTGGTTGTCTGTCTGGCCACCGATGATGCCTGGTGGCCGACCTTGGCCTGTGCTGCGGACTCTCGGATTACCCGCGCCGCGGGTGGGCGTGAACGAGCGGACTCGGTTCTCTCTGGCCTGCATAAACTCAGCGAACTTGGCGCTCAGGACCCTGATTGGGTGCTGGTGCATGATGCCGCGCGCCCGCATCTGGCCGCCACCGATCTGCACAAGCTGTTGGATAGTCTGTGTGACGATCCGGTCGGCGGCCTGTTGGCCGTGCCGGTGCGTGACACCCTGAAGCAGGCCGACGCCAATGGTCGGGTCGCTGCTACGCCGGACCGCTCGCAGTTCTGGCAGGCCTACACCCCGCAGATGTTTCGCCTTGGTGCCCTGCGTCAGGCGCTGGCCGATGCCCTGGCTTGCGGCGCGCTGATTACCGACGAGGCTTCGGCCATGGAGCGTGGCGGTTTTGCTCCACGCCTGATCGAAGGGCGGGCCGACAATATCAAGGTCACACGTCCCGAAGACCTGGACTGGCTAGCTCGCCTGCTCTGACACCCATACCTGCCTGACTCCCTTCCTTTTACTGCCTCGTGCGGCTTGTATTGGTGTGCGCGCAATTCAGGTTGACCCTCTGTACAGGAGTCAATATGCTGTACGTATATACAGTAATTTTGTGCCTATGCAGGTCATCCCATGTCTTCTCTGGACTTTTCCAACAGCTGTCTTTGTATGTTTGCCAGACGCCTTTGTCTGGGCTGGAGTCAGTGATGGGCTCGGTCGTTTCGCTGTCGACACTGCTTGATGAGCGGCGCGTCTGGCGCGGTCAGCCTGCAGCGACACCTGCTGCTGGGCATCCGACTGGTTTTGCCGAGTTGGATGCTGCTTTGCCCTCGGCGGGCTGGCCTGAGGCAGCCTTGACCGAGATTCTGCTAGCGGCTGATGGGCTAGGGGAGCTGCAATTGCTTTGGCCGACGCTGAAGCGCTTGTCAGAGGCGGGGGAGCGCATTGTGCTGGTAGGTCCGCCGCATATCCCCTTTGCCCCGGCCTGGGCGGCGGCGGAAATAGCCTTGTCCTGCCTGTCGGTGATTCAGGCCAAGGGTAGTGATGCGCTCTGGGCCGCGGAGCAATGCCTGCGTTCGGGAGCCTGCGGTGCGGTGCTGTGCTGGCCGCAGCAGGCCAGCGATAGAGTGCTGCGCCGTTTGCAGGTGGCTGCAGAAACCGGCCAGACGCTGGGGTTTGCCTACAGGCCGATCGAGGCGGCGATCAACCCTTCGCCTGCGGCCTTGCGTCTGGTTCTGGAGAGTCAGCCGGCGCAACTGCGGGTGCTGAAGTGCCGTGGCGGTCTGGCTCCGGTCAATCCCATCGCTTTCAACAGTCGGCATTGAGCCTGCCATGCTCTGGGCCTGCATACTGCTGCCACAGCTGGCGCTGGACGCGGTACTCCGCGGTTTGGCCGAGCCCGAGGCGCCGCTGGCACTGATCAGTGGCACCCCGCAAAGGCGGGTGCTGCAAACCGTCAATGCCTCCGCCCGTGAGCTGGGGCTGCGCCCCGGACAATCCCTGGCTGCAGCGCAAATGCTGTCGCGGGATTTTGCCATGCTTGAATACGATCCTGAGCAGATCGAGCATTGGCATCGCTTTCTCGCCGCCTGGGCCTACCGCTTCAGCTCGCATGTCAGTCTGCACTATCCGCGAGCGCTGGTGATGGAGGTCGAGTCGAGTTTTTCGCTGTTTGGTCCTTGGGAGCGGTTTGAGGCACGGCTGCGTGACGAGCTGACGGCCCTGGGTTTTCGCCATCGAATTGTGTTGGCGCCGAACCCGGCCGCCGCACGTATTCTGGCCAACGCCCACGATGGCCTGGCCGTGCAGCAGCTCGACGCGCTGCGACAAGCGCTCGAACAACTGCCGGTAAGTCGTGCGGGTTTTGAGCTCGAGGTGGCGCGGGCTTTCAGCCGCATGGGGCTACATTACCTGCATCAAGTGCTGGCACTACCACGTGCCGGATTGGCCAGGCGTTTCCCCGAAGCGGTGCTCAAGCACCTGGATACGCTGCTCGGCATCAGAGCCCAGGCGCTGAGCTGTTATGTGCCACCGGATATCTTTGATGTGCGTATCGAGCTCAATTTCGATGTCTGGTCGCACCAGGCGCTGCTGTTCCCCTTGCGACGTCTGACCGCTGATCTGGCGGCCTTTCTGGCTGGGCGCGACACCGGCGTGCAACGTTTCATTCTGCATCTGGAGCACCGCGAAGGTGAAGACAGCCTGGTTCCGGTAGGGCTGCTCAGCGCCGAACGCGATGCGGCCATGCTTTTTGAGCTGGCGCGTGGCCGTCTGGAGCAGCTACAAGTACCGGCGCCGGTTCAGGCGCTGCGACTGTTGGCCCGGGAGCTGCCGAGTTTTGTCCCGCAGAAGCGCGAACTCTTTGATGAGCGTCCGCAGCAAAGCTTGCCCTGGGAGCAGTTGCGCGAACGCCTGCGCGCGCGCCTGGGGGATGATGCGGTCTCGGCCCTGGCGCTGCGAGCCGAGCACCGGCCCGAGCAGGCCTGGCGTACTGCAGAGTTGTGTGCGCCCTATCGGCTGGACACATCACCCTCGCGACCTGGCTGGTTATTACAGGAGCCCCAGGCGCGCCTGAGCGGTTTGCGCATTATTGCCGGGCCTGAGCGCATCGAAAGCGGCTGGTGGGATGGCGGCGATATGCGCCGCGACTATTATCTGGTCGAAAGCGCCAGTGGCCAGCGTGGCTGGGCATTCCGTCCGGTGGGCCAGGACGGGCCATTGTGGTTGCATGGCTGGTTCGCATGAACAGGCTGACACAAAGGGTGCAAAAAGAGGGCGGTAGTGAGGGCTATGCCGAACTGCACTGCCTGTCGAATTTCAGCTTCCAGCGCGGGGCGTCCAGTGCCCAGGAGCTGTTCGAGCGTGCTCAAGTGCACGGCTATACGGCGCTGGCGGTGACTGATGAATGCTCGCTGGCCGGGATTGTGCGGGCCTGGCAGGCCTCGAAGGAAACCGGCGTGCCGCTGATTGTCGGCAGCGAAATGCAGGTGGATAGCGGACCCAAGCTGGTCTTGCTGGCGGAAAACTTACAGGGTTATCAGCGTTTGTGCTGGTTGATCACCCAGGCTCGTCGTCGGGCTGCCAAAGGTGAGTACCGTCTGCTCAAGGAGGATTTTCAGCCACCGCTGGAGGGTCTGCTGGCGCTCTGGCTGCCGGGCGAGCAGCCCTGTTTGCAGCAGGGTCAGTGGCTGCGCGCGTTGTTTCCGCAATCCCTGTGGCTGGTGGTGGAGCTGCACTGCGGCCAGGATGATGCCCAACGTCTGGCGCAGTTGCGTGAGGCAGGCCAAGCCATGGACTTGCCACTGGTCGCCGCCGGTGATGTGCATATGCATGCCCGTGGCCGACGTGCCCTGCAGGACACCATGACCGCGATTCGGCATCACTGCACATTGTCCGAGGCAGGGCTGCGACTGTTTGCCAATGGCGAGCGACATCTGCGCTCACCTGCGGCTCTGGCCGAGATCTATCCAGCCGATCTGCTTGCAGAAACACAGGTTATTGCCGGGCGCTGCACCTTCGATTTGGATCAACTGCGTTATCAATATCCACGTGAGCTGGTACCCCAGGGGCATACACCGGCCACTTGGCTGCGTGGGCTGACCGAGCAGGGCATTCGTTGGCGCTGGCCTGGAGGCGTGACGGACAAGGTGCGGCTGCAGATCGACAAGGAATTGGAGCTGATTACCTTCAAGGAGTACGAAAGTTATTTTCTCACCGTACATGACATAGTGCGCTTTGCCCGTGACCGGCACATTCTCTGCCAGGGCCGGGGCTCGGCAGCCAATTCGGCGGTGTGCTTTGCCTTGGGCATTACCGAGATTGACCCGGCAAAATCCAACCTGTTGTTCGAGCGCTTTCTCTCGCGTGAGCGTAATGAGCCGCCGGATATCGACGTGGATTTCGAGCATGACCGCCGTGAGGAGGTCATTCAGTATGTGTTCCAGCGTTACGGCCGACACCGGGCGGCCTTGACCGCAGTGGCCAGCAGTTATCGGGGTGCCGGTGCTATCCGCGATGTGGCCAAGGCGCTGGGCATGCCGCCAGACCAGATCAATGCCCTGGCCGACTGCTGCGGTCGCTGGAGCAGCAAGATTCCCTCGGATGAGCGCTTGCGAGAGTCCGGTTTTGATCCGGCGCACCCGTTATTGCATCGGGTATTGAGGCTGACCGAGGAACTGATCGGTTTTCCCCGGCACCTTTCCCAGCATCCAGGCGGCTTCGTGATCTCCGAGCAGCCCTTGCATACACTGGTGCCGGTGGAAAATGCGGCCATGGATGAGCGCACCATTATCCAGTGGGACAAGGACGATCTGGATCTGGTTGGGCTGCTCAAGGTCGATATCCTGGCGCTGGGGATGCTCAGCGCGCTGCGCCGCACCTTCGATCTGCTGCGCTTGCACCGGGGGCGTGATCTGACCCTGGCAAGCATTCCTGCCGACGATCAGCCCACCTACGAGATGATCAGTCGCGCCGATACGGTAGGGGTATTCCAGATCGAGTCGCGGGCGCAGATGGCCATGTTGCCCCGGCTCAGGCCGCACACCTTCTATGACCTGGTGATAGAAGTGGCAATCGTCCGCCCCGGGCCGATTCAGGGCGATATGGTGCATCCCTACCTGCGTCGGCGTAACGGTGAGGAGGAGGTGACCTACCCCTCCGACGCCCTGCGCGCGGTATTTGAAAGAACCCTGGGCGTGCCGCTATTTCAGGAGCAGGTAATGGAACTGGCGATTGTCGCTGCGGGCTATACAGCCGATGAGGCTGACCAACTGCGCCGCAGCATGGCTGCCTGGAAGCGCCATGGTGGTCTGGAGCCACACCAGAAGCGGCT
>JBKBSI010000165.1:0-7657 GCA_046291745.1 Pseudomonas sp.
CGCCTCAAGCTCAGGCAACAGGTTGTTGTTGACCTCGTAACGGTGACGATGACGCTCGACGATCACATCCTTGCCGTAACATTCATGGGCCTTGGAGCCAGGTGTCAAAGCACATTCCTGACCACCCAGGCGCATGGTGCCGCCCAGATCGGAGTCTTCGGTACGCAATTGCTTGTCACCCGTAGCATTCTGCCATTCGGTGATCAGACCCACGACCGGATGCTCGCTGGTCTTGTCGAATTCGGTAGAGTTGGCATCTGTCCAGCCGAGGATGCTGCGGGCATATTCAATCACGGCAACCTGCATGCCCAGGCAGATACCCAGGTAGGGGATCTTGTTTTCCCGAGCGTGGCGCACGGCGGCAATCTTGCCCTCTACGCCGCGCAGACCAAAACCGCCAGGAACCAGAATGGCATCCACACCGTCCAGCAAGCCAACGCCCTTCAGCTCGATCTCTTCGGAGTCGATATAACGCATATTGACCTTGGTGCGACTCTGGATACCCGCGTGGCTCAAGGCCTCGATCAGCGACTTGTAGGCATCCAGCAGCTCCATGTACTTGCCAACCATGGCGATGGTCACTTCCTTGTTCGGATAGAGCTTGCCCGCCACTACCCGATCCCATTCGGACAGGTCGGCACCGGCACAGTCGATACCAAAACGTTCGATAACGAAGTCGTCCAGACCTTGGGCGTGGAGAACAGCCGGGATACGGTAGATGGTATCGACATCCTCCAGCCCGATGACGGCGCGCTCTTCAACGTTGGTAAAGAGCGCAATCTTGCGCCGCGAGGACAGGTCGATGGGATGATCGGAGCGGCAGATCAGCACATCAGGCTGCAGACCGATGGAACGCAGTTCCTTGACCGAATGCTGGGTCGGTTTGGTCTTGGTCTCACCGGCGGTGGCGATATAGGGCACCAACGTCAGATGGATAAGCATGGCGCGCTTGGCGCCCACTTCCACCCGCAACTGACGAATGGCCTCGAGGAACGGCTGGGATTCGATGTCACCCACTGTGCCGCCAATTTCCACCATGGCCACGTCGGCATCGCCAGCACCCTTGATGATGCGGCTCTTTATTTCGTCAGTGATATGCGGAATGACCTGAATGGTCGCACCCAGATAATCACCCCGACGCTCCTTGCGCAGCACTTCCTCGTACACGCGGCCGGTGGTGAAGTTGTTGGCACGGCTCATGGTCGCACTGACGAAGCGCTCGTAGTGACCCAGATCGAGGTCGGTTTCGGCACCGTCATGGGTAACAAAGACTTCACCATGCTGAAAGGGGCTCATGGTGCCCGGATCCACGTTGATATAGGGATCCAGCTTGAGCATGGTGACCTTCAGGCCCCGTGCTTCGAGAATGGCTGCAAGCGATGCCGAAGCAATACCCTTGCCCAATGAAGATACAACACCACCCGTGACGAAGATGTAGCGCGTCATGAAAAACCCGTTGAATGAACTGTTAAGCGACCAGGGCCGCAGGGAATCGAAGGGAGGCTGGGGGAAGCACTTGCTGATTCCCAAAGTCTCGTCAAGATGGGAAGTCAGGATACCAGAGCACACCGGAGCGCTCAATCCGTAAACCCGCTTTTAGCCACCTTGCACCCGCGCCAGCGAGTTACCCCGGGCGGCCGATTCAGTCATTTGATCCACCGTCAGTGTAGACCAGCAGTGCCGGGGAGCCAGATGAAGCTCGGCACGCAGGCTTGGCAGCCTACTTTCCGGCGGCCCAGGGCCGCCATTGCAGACTCCATTCACTGGCCGCAATAGCCGTAGCAAAGGCCTGGTCGTGCCAGCGACCGCCAACACTCACCAGTTGTCCATCGCAATAGATCAACGGCATCGCCGGGCGCAGCCAGGCCGGAATCCCCGCTTCCTGGAACAGCTGTTTGAGATCCTTGGCGGGTCTGCCGGGCAGACGAACAACTTCGCCGCCACGGCGGTAACGAATCTGCCAATCGCCAGACCAGGGCAAGCGGCCCTGTGCGCAACGCTGCTCAAGCAGCCCATTACCGGCGCTCAGAGCAAGGGTAGCAGTGTCGGGCAAGGGCTGCTCAGAACCGGCAGGCAAGCCATTGGGCGGTAGCAGCCAGAGACAGCCCTTGCCGGTATGCAAGCGCGCGTCGGCTAGCTGCCAAAGCGCCTGACGGTCATCGGCTGCGTTGAGTTGCTGCAGCAGACTGGCAAGATGGCGCTGATCCGGAGCCTGGCAGTGCTGATGGCGCAACCAATAGCGCAGCAGATTGCGCTGACGAGGGCTACTGAGCCCCTGCAGAGCGGTCAGTTGCAGTGCCGGGAGATCAGCTAGCCAGGGGTCGGCATCAAATGATTGCAGGCTCTGCAGATCACTTTCGGCCAGTTCGTCCAGGAGCTCGTTGGCCTCGGCAGCATGTTCAGCCAACCTCAGCAAGGCTGTATCGGCACCCGCCCAAGCCTGACGCAACAGGGGTACAACCTCGTGGCGCAGTTGGGTACGGGCAAAGCGCGGATCCAGATTGGCCGGATCCTCGACCCATTGCAGCCCGCGCTGCTGCGCCGCAGCTTGCAAGTCGGCGCGACTCCAGTGCAACAAGGGCCTTACCAGAGTACCCACACCCAGCACTCGCTGCTGCGGCATGGCGGCCAATCCGCGCAAACCAGTGCCGCGCAGCATTCTGAACAACAGGGTTTCTATCTGGTCATCGCGGTGGTGCGCCAGCAACAGACAGTCGCCACTACCCATATGCGCAGCAAACGCCTGGTAGCGCGCATCACGCGCCTGGGCCTCGATACTGGCGCCCTGGGATAACTGCACCCGCTCTACCAGCAGCTCGACGCCACGCACGCGACATTGCTGCATGCAATGCTCTACCCATAGGTCAGCATCGGCGTGCAGACCATGGTGTACATGCAAAGCTTTGAGGGTCGGCAGGGAGTGGTTGTCGCGCAGCTCGGTCAGCGCATCGAGCAGCAGCATGGAGTCCATGCCACCGGACAGCCCCAACCACCAGGTTGGGGCGTCCATGCAGGGCAGCAACTGCCTGAGCAGTTCCTGCGAGGAGAACATCTACTTCAGACCAAAAGCCATCAGGCGATCGTAGCGACGCTCGAGCAGCTCGTCAGCAGGCAGTTTTTCCAGCCCTTCCAGCTCGACCAGCAGTTGGGCTTTGATCCGCGCGGCCATCTCTTCCGGCTTGCGGTGTGCACCGCCCAGTGGCTCGGCAATCAGGTTATCCACCAGCTTGAGCTCCTTCAGGCGCTCAGCGGTAATACCCATGGCTTCAGCAGCATCGGCGGCCTTCTCGGACTTCTTCCACAGAATCGAGGCACAACCCTCAGGGGAAATAACCGAGTAAGTGGAATATTGCAGCATCATCAGGCGGTCACAGACACCGATGGCCAATGCGCCGCCGGAGCCACCTTCACCAATCACGGTGGCGATGATAGGGGTTTTCAAACGGGCCATGATCTGCAGATTCCAGGCGATGGCTTCGCTCTGACCGCGCTCTTCAGCATCGATACCCGGATAGGCACCGGGGGTGTCGATAAAGGTCAGCAGCGGCATGTTGAAGCGCTCGGCCATCTGCATCAGGCGGCAGGCCTTGCGGTAGCCCTCGGGCTTGGGCATACCGAAGTTGCGACGCACCTTCTCTTTCACGTCACGGCCCTTCTGATGGCCGATAATCATGACCGGACGACCATCCAGGCGCGCAATACCACCGACGATGGCGGCATCATCGGCAAAGTGCCGATCACCATGCAGCTCTTCAAAATCGGTGAAGATATGCTTGATGTAGTCCAGCGTGTAGGGCCGCTGCGGATGCCGGGCCATCTGTGCAATTTGCCAGCTACTCAGATTGCCGAAAATGCTTTCGGTAAGCGATTTGCTCTTGTCCTGCAAACGGGCGATTTCGTCAGTGATATTCAGGGAGTTGTCACTGCCGACCAGTCGCAGTTCTTCGATCTTGGCCTGCAGATCAGCTATAGGCTGTTCAAACTCCAGGTATTTCTGGCTCTTGCTCATAAGCATCCATTATCCGCGTGGGCCCTGCAGCGAGGGCGTCCAATTTTTTATTACCTTAAGGGATTGGCGCCGAACAGTCGAGCGCGCAGCCCCCAGGCGGGTTATCTGTATTGCAAGGAGACGCTGTCTTTGCCAAGTTGGTCACGCAGGCGCTGCACCAGATCGTCGGCCGGCTCTACCCGCCAGGCCTCACCCAGGCGCAACTGCGCGGCAGCATCAGGCCTTTGAAGGTCAACGGTCACCGCACAGCCGCCAGGGTACTCACGCAAAAGCCCGGCCATTCGATCGAGGCAATCGATGCCATGACGGCGAGTATCGAGATTGATGCGCACACTGTCGAGCAGCGTAGTACGCGCCTCTTCAAGGCTCATGACGCGTTTGACGCGCATGCGCAGGCCGCCGGAAAAGTCGTCCTGGCTGACCTCGCCTTCCACCACCAGCAGCGCGTCCTTCTGCAGCAATGCCTGAGCTGATTGATAGGCCTCGGAATACAGCGAGACCTCAATCCGCGCCGAGCGGTCATCAAGGGTAACGAAACCCATCTTGTCGCCGCGCTTGGTCTTCATTACCCGCAGATCGAAAACCAGGCCAGCGATGGTCTGGCTGTCACGCGAGGGTTTGAGGTCAATGATGCGCTGGCGGGCAAAGCGCCGGATCTCCTTTTCGTATTCATCAATCGGGTGACCGGTCAGGTACAGCCCCAGGGTTTCCTTCTCGCCGCGCAAACGCTCCTTGAAAGTCCATTCACGTGCCTTGCGGTACTGCTCGTAAACATCGCGCACGGTCGAAGGGCCAAGCAGTTCGCCAAACAGGTCGGCGTGACCACTGTCTGCGCTCTTGGCTGTCTGCTCGGCAGCAGCAATCGCCTCCTCCATGGCGGCAGCCAGGGCAGCACGATTGCGGTCGACGTTCTTCAGATAGGCCTGTTGCTCGGTATCGAAGAAAGGCCCAAGCCGGTCCAGCGCGCCGGAACGGATCAGCGCTTCCATCACCCGCTTGTTGATGCGCTTGAGGTCAACCCTGGCGCAGAAATCAAACAGATCAAGGAAGGGGCCGCCCTGCTGACGCTTCTCGACAATGGTCTCCACCGGGCCTTCGCCCACACCCTTGATCGCGCCCAGGCCATAGACCACGGCACCGCCGTCATCCACGGTAAATTTATACTCCGAGACGTTCACATCCGGCGGATTGAGGCGCAGCTTCATGCTGCGGCACTCTTCGATCAGCGTCACCACCTTGTCGGTGTTGTGCATATCCGCCGAGAGCACCGCCGCCATAAAGGGCGCCGGGTAATGCGCCTTGAGCCAGGCGGTCTGATAGGAAACCAGACCGTAGGCCGCGGAGTGCGACTTGTTAAAGCCGTAACCTGCAAATTTCTCTACCAGATCAAAGATGTTACCCGCCAGATCGGCATCAATATTATTGCCTTCACAGCCTTCAAGGAAAATCGCCCGCTGCTTGGCCATTTCCTCGGGCTTTTTCTTGCCCATGGCCCGGCGCAGCATGTCGGCGCCGCCCAGCGTGTAGCCGGCCATGACCTGGGCAATCTGCATCACCTGTTCCTGGTACAGGATGATGCCGTAGGTCGGCGCCAGTACTGGCTTCAAGCTATCAAGCTGGTAGTTCGGGTGCGGATAGGAGAGGATTTCGCGACCGTGCTTACGGTTGATAAAGTCGTCAACCATGCCTGACTGCAGCGGCCCGGGTCGGAACAGGGCCACAAGGGCGATCAGATCTTCCAGGCAGTCCGGCTTGAGCTTCTTGATCAGCTCCTTCATACCGCGGGATTCCAGCTGGAATACCGCCGTGGTCTCGGCCTTTTGCAGCATCTGGTAAGTGGGCAGATCATCCAGCGGGATAAAGTTGATATCCAGCGGCTCGCCACCGGTCTTGGCCCGCACCCGGTTAATGGTGTCCATGGCCCAGTCGATGATGGTCAGGGTACGCAGCCCGAGAAAGTCGAATTTGACCAGGCCCGCGGCTTCCACATCATCCTTGTCGAACTGGGTTACCAGTCCGCCACCGGCTTCGTCGCAATACAGTGGGGAGAAGTCGGTCAGTTTGGTCGGGGCTATTACCACGCCACCGGCATGCTTGCCGACGTTACGCGTGACACCCTCGAGCTTCAGCGCCATGTCCCAGATTTCCTGGGCTTCTTCGTCATTGGCAAGAAAGTCACGCAGGATTTCTTCCTGCTCGAAGGCTTTGGCGAGGGTCATGCCGACTTCGAAGGGGATCATCTTCGACAGCTTGTCCGCCAGGCCGTAGGACTTGCCCTGCACCCGCGCCACGTCACGCACCACGGCCTTGGCCGCCATGGTACCGAAGGTAATAATCTGCGATACGGCGTTACGGCCGTAGGTGTCTGCTACATATTCAATAACCCGGTCGCGACCTTCCATGCAGAAGTCGACGTCAAAGTCGGGCATGGATACCCGTTCCGGGTTGAGGAAGCGTTCGAACAGCAAGTCATACTGCAGGGGATCCAGGTCGGTAATCAGCAGCGAGTAGGCAACCAGCGAGCCCGCCCCGGAACCCCGGCCCGGGCCAACCGGTACGCCGTTATTCTTGGCCCACTTGATAAAGTCCATAACAATCAGGAAGTAACCGGGAAACTCCATCTGGATGATGATATCCAGTTCGAAGTTCAGTCGGTCGATGTACACCTGGCGGCGCGCCTCGTAATTCTCGGAATCGGGCGGCAACACTACCTTGAAACGCTCTTCGAGACCTTCGAAGGAGACCTTGCGGAAAAAGTCCGCTTCGCTCATGCCATCCGGTGTCGGGAAGGCCGGCAGGAAGTTCTTGCCCAGCTGTACGTCGATATTGCAGCGCTTGGCAATTTCCACGCTGTTGGCCAAAGCTTCGGGGATGTCGGAGAACAGCTCGGCCATTTCCTCGGGGGTCTTCAGGTACTGTTCTTCGCTGTACTGGCGCACCCGGCGCGGGTCATCCAGCGCCCTGCCTTCGCCAATACACACGCGTGTTTCATGGGCTTCAAAGTCTTCGCGCTTGAGAAAGCGCACGTCGTTGGTGGCGACTACCGGGCAATCCAGTTTGACTGCCAGGCCCACGGCTGCGTGCAGGTATTCTTCGTCGTTGGGGCGGCTGGTACGTTGCAGTTCCAGGTAGAAGCGGCCGGGGAACACCTGCATCCAGTATTTCAGTAGGGCGTCGGCTTCCTGCGGGTTGTTCGAGAGCAGTGACTGACCAACCTCCCCTTCCTTGGCGCCGGACAGGGCGATAACGTCTTCGCTGGCTTCGGCGACCCATTCACGGCGTATGGTTACCAGGCCATTACGCTGGCCTTCGGTATAACCGCGGGAGATAAGTTCGGTCAGATTGCGGTAGCCGTTGCGGTTCATGGCCAGCAAGCTGAGGCGGGTCAGCTGGTTGTCGTCATTGGCACCCACCAGCCAAACATCGACACCGGAAATCGGTTTGATGCCACCGCCCATGGCGGCTTTATAGAATTTGACCAGGCTGCACATGTTGTTCTGGTCGGTCACTGCCACTGCAGGCATCCCAGCCTCGGCTACCATCTTGATCAGTGGTTTGATCTTGACGATGCCGTCAACCAGAGAAAACTCGCTGTGTACACGCAAGTGAACGAAAGAATGCGTCATGGTGGTCCTGTTTCTGAAGGCA
>JBKBSI010000166.1:0-7647 GCA_046291745.1 Pseudomonas sp.
GCATCCATACCGCCCCCTGTGATGTGGTTTCAGGCAAAACTGCCTACTGGACAACTAGGCTGACATAGGGGGTGACTGCGGCCCTCATGTTTTCTGCTTCCGCGCTGGCAACCAACCCTGCGCCACCACCACCCGGCGACGCGCCAATCGATTCCGGCTTTCCCGCAGTCTCGAATTTTGCCGCGAGCGGTCCCTTTAGCACCAGCAACGCCAACGAAGGCCCAAGCTGCACTATTTACCGTCCACGCACCCTGGGCGCCAATGGTGTAAAGCACCCGATCATTATCTGGGGCAACGGTACTGGTGGCTCTCCTACTACTTACAGGGGCCTGCTTAACCATTGGGCCAGCCATGGTTTCGTTGTGGCTGCAGCGCGCACCAGCGACGCCGGCTCCGGACAGGAAATGATTGCCTGCCTGGATTACTTGGTAGAACAGAATGGTCGCGCCACCGGTACTTACGCTGGCCAACTGAACGTAAACCGCGTCGGCGCCTCTGGCCATTCCCAGGGTGGTGGTGGAACCATCATGGCTGGTCGCGACAGCCGCATTACTGTCACTGCACCCTTCCAACCCTATGTGCTAGGTCTGGGCCACGTCAGCTCGTCACAGAGCCAGCAGCATGGTCCTATGTTCCTGATGACCGGCTCCTCCGACACCCTGGCTGGCCCGACCCTGAACGGTCGTCCGGTATTCCGTAACGCTAACGTTCCCGTGTTCTGGGGCAACCTGCGCGGTGCTGGTCACTTCGTGCCAGTCGGTGACGCTGGCGACTACCGCGGGCCATCCACCGCCTGGTACCGTTTTCACCTAATGGGTGACCAGAATGCCGAAAGCACCTTCTACGGCAGCAATTGCTTGCTCTGTAACGACAGCAACTGGGAAGTACAGAAGAAAGGCATCAACTAAGGTCCAGCACTAAACCTGCTTGGGCAAGACCTTGAAGCCGACCTACGGGTCGGCTTTTTTCTGCCCCATCGGTTGCTGGTTGAGCCGCTACGCCCGCCCACCTTCTAAAAGCGCACGCCCCTTGGGCGCACTATATTTATCAAAATGTTTCCGCCTTTCGGAAAATCGCAGCTTGCGCAATACCCCATGTTAGAGCTTCCGGATTGATCCGAAAAACAACTCAATAAGATCAAAAAAAAATATTTGTCTTAAATTTAACCCATATAGGCGACTGCCCCCCCGTATTTTCAAGGCTAAGGTGAGGTCTCGTTGAGCCTGATGTTGGCTGTCGCCATAGGTCTCATTCACCACCGAAGAACAACAAAGAGAGATCAAAATGAAATCAACAGCGTTCAAAATATCTGGTATTGCCGCCGCATTGCTTTTGTCCGGCCAGGTAATGGCAAGCAACCCCACACCCACCCCTCCTCCTGGTGGCGGTGGTGGCGTATCCGATTTCCCATCGGTTTCCGACTTTGCTCGTTCTGGCCCCTTTGCTACCACTGCAGGCAATGAAGGCCCCAACTGCCGCGTCTACCGTCCGCGCACCCTCGGCCAGGAAGGTCGCCGTCACCCGATTATCATTTGGGGTAACGGTACCGGCAGCACCCCAACCACTTACCGTGCGCTCCTTGAGCATTGGGCCAGTCACGGCTTCGTTGTTGCGGCAGCACGTACCTCCAATGCCGGTACCGGCACCGCGATGATCTCCTGCCTGGATTATCTGGTGCAGCAAAACGGTCGTGCCACCGGGACCTACGCTGGCAATCTGAACGTCAACCGCGTAGCCACAACCGGGCACTCTCAGGGTGGTGGTGGTTCAATCATGGCCGGACGTGATAGCCGTGTAACGGTCACCGCACCCTTCCAGCCCTACACCATTGGTTTGGGTCACCGCTCCAGCTCGCAAAGCCGTCAGAATGGTCCGATGTTCCTGATGTCAGGCGGACGTGACAGCATCGCTTCACCTGGCCTCAACTCCCGCCCGGTTTTCCGCAACGCCAACGTGCCGGTGTTCTGGGGTGAGCGCACTACTGCCGGCCACTTTGAGCCCGTCGGTAACGGTGGCGACTACCGTGGTCCTTCCACTGCCTGGTTCCGCTATCACCTGATGAACGATAGCAGCGCAGAAAGTACCTTCTACGGCAGCCGTTGCGGTCTCTGTACTGATCGTGGCTGGGATGTACAGCGCAAAGGCATCAACTAAGCACTAACCCCTATGGAATAGGAACGCAGTAACTTTAAAGCCGGTCACCCTAGGGTAACCGGCTTTTTTTATACAACTCCCGCACAGCTCTGGACCAGCCTACGCAGGCTGACCCGCGGCCACTTACTGCGTGTTGCGCTGGATAAACGCCAGCAAAGGGGCAACGACATTATTGGTTTCGTCATCATCCGCCGCCAGTACATCGTTATGCGAATAGCCTTCGCTCATGTGCACTTCAAAACCACCCTCAGGCCCACCAAAGGTCGGAAAGGCACTCAAATCCGCAGCACCCGTGACAATCCTTGGGGTAGTGCCATCGCAACTGAGTGAGGCACAGGCTGCAATGGCATTGGCAAAGCCACGCCAAATGCCAGGCACCGGGGTCAGGCCATTGGTACCACCAAAGCCAATCACCGGCACATCAATCAAGCGCGCCTGGGTCTGGTTGACGATATCCGATCGACCGCGACCACCCAGCTCAACCGGGTTAGACAGGGCACTGGTGTCCAACCCCAGATTGGCCCCACCAACAGCACTGTTGGCCAGCAACAAACCACTGCTGGGGTAATACCAGTCACTGTAATTGGTGCCACCGGCAAACAGGCTAGGGGCGATTCCGGCCAGGCTGACCGGCTCCACTTCCTTGCCCCAGAACAGCGGTGAGTCAGTCACCAGCGTCGGCGCAGGACCATTGTCGGTGAATACCTCATCCGGCAGCGGCTGGTTGTTGTTCAGCCACTCTCTCAAGCCATCTTCGTTTTCCTCGCCCAGCCCACCCATGGACAGGTGGAAGAACTGCGGCGTGGGCTGGTTGTCATCGTCCTGGAAGGTGCCCAGCGCAGCACCGGCGGTAACTGGGAAAGGCCGATCATTAAAGCCCGGAACCTGGTTGTAGACGCTGTTGCTGGCACCAGTACGATCAGGACCAAAGGCCTGCTGCAGCAGCGCCTGAGTGCCGTTGATGGTCTGCTCGAAAACCATCTGCATGCCCAGCACTTCAGTCGAGGCGACCTGCCGTGGGCCCAGGCCTGGCGCTGCGATGTAGGAACCCAAAGTACCGGCCAACGCAGCGGCATACATGCCACCATCAGCCGCTGCTTCCACCGCATCCAGTTGCGCGGGAGTAGGTGCTGCAGCCAGGCTGCCGCCCTGCCCTTCAAACAACACCAGACCACGCAGCTTGGCGTAGCCTGGCTGCTCGGCACCGGTCCCGCTCAGGTTGAAATCAGTCGCCGCATAGCGCGCGACAAATCCGGTCCCGGCGGAATGCCCACCGAGGAACACATTACCATTACGCACCCGGCTACGGGCCAGATCTACCACCGCGTCGATATCCTGGGAGTGCACCTGGGGTGTCCAGTTGACCATAAAGGGCACATCGGCCTGATTGTAGAAAACCGCGCGCCTATCCAGTTCGGGGCTCAGGTCCAGATCCAGCTCGCCGCCATATAAATAGTCCAGGGCGATAAGCGGATCCTGCTCGGCTTCGGCGATATCCAGGCCTGCAGTATCCTGCAGCAGCACTGAGCGACGATCAAAACCCCAGAGCTCAACCACTAGGCCAGCAGCCTGCGCCCGCAGCATCAGATTCTGCGCCAGTGGGAAGTAGTTATGCGCACCGCCCAGGGTTCCGGGCACCGCCACCAGAATCGCATCGGGCACCTGCTCGGCCTGATTGCCCAGGAAGTAGCGCGTATAGCGCGCCTGATTCAGATCTGCCGCCGCGCCCAAATGGGTCAGCAGCTTGTCATTGGTAACGACCACCCCCGGTGTACCGGGGGTCATCGCCGCCTGGGCAGCGCTTGGCACGGTAAAGGTCTGGAAGCACATCTCCTCAACCTGCACGGCACCCGCACTCGCCGTGCAGGCTTCGACCATTGGCGGCGTAGCCGCAACTATTGCTTCAGGGGGTTGCTCCGCTGGAGGCGTGGATGAAGAACCGCCGCCGGAGGAAAGGCAGGCACTAAGCCCGAGGCCAACTGACAGCAATAACGCCGTGCGTATTGCCAGGGAAAGTCTGTTCACTTGCATGGTGGTCTCCTGACCCGGCCAGACCGGGCACTCTTGTTGTTGTTATGAAACGCGCTACACAGCCCGCGTGACCAAGCTAGCAACTTCCACCCACCACGGCTTGAACCCACTTGCACCAAAGCGCTGATTTGCGCCGGTAATGCAACAAAATTTGTATCAACCCCCATGCAAGGGACTAAAAAACACGTCTAACCGATGAAATTATCAATGCTTCAACATCGGGACACTTTTCACCTTGGTATCAAGCTTGCTACTATGGAGAACATAACTATTAACTATTTTGCTAACAGCATAGGGCGTGATCATGAGCAGTAATCCTACCCCCCTCTCCATGGCGCTCTCACAGCGCAAATCCGACGAGCGCGCAACGCCCCTCAGCGCCTTCCGCATGGCGCGCCGCTGGTGGCTCGAAGGCCGCCGATTAAACCTCTCATTACTTGCAGAAGAATTGAACATCGGCCGCGCCACGCTGATGCGCTGGGTCGGCAACAAGGACCTGCTGATGGGCGAGATTCTCTGGTCGCAGTACAAGAACCTGTATGACGCTGCACTGGAGCGCGCCAATGCCGACCCGAACCTGCAGGGCATCGACTACCTGGCGCAGATTTATGACGACATCAACGTCGCGCTGATCGCTGGCAAGCCCATGCATGACTTTCTGCATGCCGAGCCGCAGTGGGGTCTGCAACTGCTGACCTCGAACATCTCCGGCCTGCAAAGCCGCCTGATTGAAACCTGGCGCACGTTGTTCGATGAGCAGATCAAGGCTGGCCGAATCAACCCGGAAATGGATGCCGAAAGCCTGGCCTATTTCATCATTCGGATTGGCGAAGGTGCGATCTACTGCGACCTGATCTGTGGCCGCACCCCGGATCCGGGCCCAGCCAACCAGGCCTTCCGCCTGCTGGTCAACGGCCACACCCGCTAAAGACTATTGGCCGGTCGTCAGCTCCGACGTACCGGCCAGTCCAGACTGAAATCCGCTCCACCCAGATCTTCCGAACGCCCCACTCGTGCCCGGCCGTCGTGCCAGTAGACTACCCGCTTGACGATCGACAAGCCCAGACCATAACCACCAGAAGCCCGGGTTCGGCTGTCATCCAGCCGCAGGAAGGGAGTAAAGATGCGCTCGCGCAGGTGCTCTTCAATGCCTGGGCCGTCATCCTCGACATTGACGATACAGCGCCCGTACACCACCCGAATACTCACCCGTACCCGACCGCCTGCATGGCGCATGGCATTACTCACCAGATTGGTCAGCGCGCGGGCCAGGTAGCGCGGTTCGGCGTCCACCGCTTCAGCGCGCCCGGCACTCAGATCTCGCAGCTCCAGGGTCACGCTCTGATTCAGCGGCCCCAGCTCGCCCAGCAGTTGCTCGACCATCACTGGCACATCCACCGGGCGCATATTCAGTGCCGGAGAGCCCTGTTCCAGGCGTGCGTAGGTCAAGATCTCATCGACCAGCTTGTCCAGCTCGCTGATGTCCCCGTCCATGCCTTGCAGGTAGGTGCGTAGCTCCTCTTCACTGGAGGCATGCTCGACCATCTCCAGCCCGAAGCGCAGGCGCGCAATGGGCGTACGCAACTCGTGGGACACCGCGCCAATCATCTCGCGCTGGGTGCGCATCAGCCGCTGTAGATGGCTGGCCATATCGTTGAAGGCCATGGCCAAGCGGCCAACCGAATCCTGCCCAGGCACCTCTACCCGGGCATTAAGATTGCCCCGGGTCAGCAGCGCCGCAGCAGACTCCAGGGTCATCAGCCGCTGTTCCAGTTGGCGTACCAACAGATAGATCAGCAGCCCGCTAAAGGTCAGCACCAGCAGACCGATCAGCAGCAGCATCTCCGGCGGATACTCGCTCATCTGGTACAGCGGCCCCAGGCTCAGCACCCACTGGGTGTCGGGAATCTTCATATACAACAGAATGGAGTCACCATCCGGCCCCAGGGCCATAACGGTATCGATCTCCTCCAGTCGCCTGCGTTGGTCCAGATCCAGGTCCGTCTCGTGCATGCGTGTCAGCATCAGCGGATAGCCGAAACCCTTTTCGCGCCGCAGCCGTTGCAGCCGCGCAGGCATGTCCGCCTCGGCATGGCGTACCAGCTCATCCACCAGCAGATACAAAGTGGCGCGCCCGAGCTGCTCGCTGATACGGCTGATCTCGGTGGTCAACAGCTCCGGCGGCTGCTCATCAACCATGCTATAGACCTTGACCTCGTTCGGCCCATTCAGCTTGACCAGCACCTGCCCGCGCTTGAGCCGCGACCAACTGCCAGTATCCAACTCCACCTCATTACCCTGCTGCAGGCGTAGCGGCACACCGATCAGCCGCGTCCAGGCCGACAGGGTGCGCAGGCGCTCGGTATGATCCATACCTTGCAGGTTATCGGACATCAGCCGGAAAGTGCCGCTGGCCATACGCTCGCGGTAATCCTCGGCGCGCACACTGTTAACCAACTGGATACTCAGCAACGCCAACAGCGACAGGGTGATCAACACCACCAGCATGCCGCCGTAAATGCGTAGAAAGATGGAGTTCATTCAGATCTGAGCATCAACAAACAGATAGCCCTTGCTGCGTACCGTCTTGATCAGGCGTGGCAACTCGGGGTCATCGCCGATCTTGGGGCGAATACGGGAAATGCGTACATCGATGGAGCGGTCCTGGCCGTCGTATTCAATGCCACGCAGCGAGGTAAAGATCTCCTCCCTGCTCAACACTCGCCCGGCGTTGCTGGCCAGCAGCCAGAGCAAATCAAATTCGGCGCCGGTCAGGTCGATCAGTTGATTCTGCAACCAACTCTCACGCCGCGACTGATCAATTACCAGCGGGCCAAAGACCAAGCGGGTGGGACGCTCCTCACCCTGTGATTCGGAATCAGCGGCGCGACGCAGCAGCGCACGAATGCGTGCCAGCAGCACCTGCGGCCGCACCGGCTTGTTAACGTAATCATCGGCGCCCAGCTCCAAACCCTGGATATGGTCCTCATCGTCGCTGCGCGCAGTAAGCATCAGAATCGGGCGGGTATAACCGGTGCTGCGCAGGCGGCGACAAATGGACAAGCCATCTTCGCCGGGCAGCATCAGATCCAGCACTACCAGATCCGGACGGCTGGCCAGGATGCGTTCGACCGCCCCGGCGCCATCGGTCAGCAATTCCACCTGCAGGCCCTGGGAGGTCATAAACGCCTCGATCAAAGCCGCCAGCTTAAGGTCATCCTCAACGATCAGTATTCGTTCGTTATCTGCTTCCACCGCCGCACCAACCTGATTATCACTACATGAGGGGCATCGATTGTAACAACTGCCCCGATAAACACCTAGATCAGAGCGTTTTATCGAAGCGGGCCTAGCCTCCCGTCCCGACCGCTCTCACTAGCCACTATATATAGTGTAGGCGTAAAAAATAATTTCACCGCCCAGCAGCACTCCGGAGCCGCCGCCAAACCTGCGCAAGAGCGT
>JBKBSI010000167.1:0-7630 GCA_046291745.1 Pseudomonas sp.
CTGTCTGGTCCCTTGACCTTCTTGCCGACCAGATGTTTAAGCAATGCTTGTACTGGTGCCAGGCCCAATATCGGACGCATCTTGTCCAGCCTGCGTAGTCGGGTCGCGGCACTGGGGGCCATGGGAATAAAGACTTCGATATTGTCGATGCCGGTGGAGAACCAGGCGGTAGCAACATCGCCCCAAGGGATGGTGACCGCATGCTTGGTGCCATTGCCGAAGTCGATTTCCCTGCTCTGCCAGGCCAGGGGTACGCTGCGGATCTTGTCCTTGGAGCGCACTTTGCCTCCCATCTTCAAGCCCTCGATCGAGGTTCGAGCCGTGCCGGGGGAAAAACCACTGCGCGAATCAAAGCCCAGGGCCAGATTTTCCGCATCGGGTAGCTCGGCTTTCAGTGTGGCGGCCAGACAGTCGGTGGGGATAACGTCAAAGCCGACGCCGGGACAGATCACGATATTGGCTTTTTCCGCCTCGGTATGGCGCTTCTGGCAGGCCAAAAACACATCAATTTCACCGGTAATGTCCAGGTAGTGGCAATGGTTGGCCAGGCAAGCGTCAATCATCGGCTGGCTGGTGGCGGAGAAGGGGCCTGCGCAGTGGGCTACGGCGCTGATATCCTTGAGCCCGGCGTGAGCACCCTGGCTGTCGCGCAGATCGAAAATCCGACATGGCAGGTCCAGTTCCTGGCCCAGCGCCTCGATGGCGCTGCGGTTGCGCCCGGCGAGTACCGGCTTCAGTCCCTGTTTATGGGCTTCTCTGGCGAGCAACTCGCCGGTATAGCCATTGGCCCCGTAGATCATCCAGTTTTGCATGCTTTCCCCGTTCCTTTACCTAGTCTTCAACTGACCCCAATGTTCGAGGGTAACGGCTGGTCTGCTGCGGCGCCAGTGCCAGGTCGGTGTATGATCCTAAACTGTGGATCAATACAACAATGGGGGCTGTCGATGCGCGTACTGATCACCGGTGCAAGTGGCTTTATTGGTGGACGTTTTGCCGAGTACGCGCTGCGGCAGGGGCTGCAGGTGCGCTGTTGCGGGCGGCGTGCAGAAGCTTTGAGCTGGCTGGCAGAACGGGGCGCCGAATGCCTGGCTGGGGATCTGCTCGACCAGGACTTTGTTCAGCGTGTTACGCGTGACTGCGAGGCTGTGGTGCACTGTGCCGGAGCGGTCGGCACCTGGGGGCCTTATGCTCATTTCCACGCCGCCAATGTGACCGCCACCGAGCGACTGCTTGACGCGCTGCGCAGTCACGGTGCCCGGCGGTTGGTGCACCTGTCGTCACCCTCGGTGTATTTCGACGGCAAGGATCATCGCAACCTGCGCGAAGATTATGTTCCCCCACGCTTCTTCGATCACTATGGTGCCACCAAGTATCTGGCTGACCAGCGTGTATTTGCCGCAGGACGGCAGGGGCTTGAAGTCGTCGCCCTGCGGCCACGGTTTGTCATAGGCGCGGGGGATACCTCGATTTTTCCGCGCCTGCTGCGCGCGCACCAGAGTGGTCGTCTGAGAATAATAGGGCGTGGTGACAATCAGGTGGATCTAACTCCGATAGAAAACCTCTGCGCAGCCATGCTGTTGGCGCTGCGCGCCCCAGAGTCAGCTCTGGGGCGCGCCTACAACATCAGCAATGGCGCGCCGGTAGCCTTCTGGCCAACCTTCAACGAGTTGCTTGAGCAGTTGCAGTTGCCGCCATTGACTCAGCGCATGCCCTATCGGTTGGCTGATACGCTGGCCAGACTGGTCGAGCTCAAGGCGCGTTTGACCCCGGGGCAACCCGAGCCAGCAATATTGAGATTGGGTATGGCGGTGATGGCGCGTGATTTCAGCTTGGATATAACCGCCGCGCGTGAGCAATTGGGTTATCGCCCGCAGGTCTCCAGTGCAGCAGGCATAACGCATTTTGCCGACTGGTGGCGTGCGGGGATGCCTGCGCTAGCGAACTATCTGCCCGCGGTAGATGCGCACAGCGGGTGATGCGCTGTGGCTCGGTTCCGGTGTCTGTTCATAACCGGGATCGGGGATCTGATGCAGGAGCCGGTGGCGGGAGGCAATGGCGCCTACACCAAACTGCACTTCCGGCGCGGGAGTCTCTGCAGGTACTTCACTTGAGGTCAGATCGCCAAGACGCAGACCCAACTCACGAATATCGCCATGCTGGCTACCCCGGCTAAGCTCGATCAGGTGCGCTACGGCGTCCTCTTCGTTTAGTCTGACGGTCACCCCCAGCTCTTGCTTGAGTCGTCTTCGCAAGGTGGTCATGCACTCTAGCGTGCAGCGGTTGAATTGTGCTTCAGTAATCATGCTGTCCCCCCTGAGACCTGCCATTCTGGTCAAGCATCAATTAAACAAGCAGAATGTGTACCAGTTTTGTAATACAACGGATTTATGTGGCCTGCAGGGGGTCCAAGGCACGCAGCAGACGCCGCAATGAGCATCTGGTGCGTCTGTCTGGTGCAGCAACGCACCGCTCTGGCGCGGTACTTTCGGTCTATTTAAGGTTTTTCGGGGGCATGTGATGAAAGGGCGTGATCTGGACGACGATTTGCCGAGTTTTCGGGCAACCGATGATCAGGATATCCTGCCCGGCGCAGATGAAAGGCTGGAGCTGGATTCTGAACCCTTAAGCGAAATCCGCACTCCGCGGCGTCCCGAGCCCGCAAGTGGCGGCAACGGTCCGCTGTGGGCCTTGTGCGCGGCGCTATCACTGGCGTTGATCGGTTTTGCCTACTGGAGTCATCAGCAGCAGTCGCAGTTGCGCCAGCAATTGGTGGCTACCCAGAACAGTTTCGCGCGTATCACTGAAGATGCGGCCGGGCGGATTCAGGATATAACCGGCAAAGTAACGGCTACCGAGTCCTCGCTGTCGAGCTCGGAGCAGGCCCGGCAAGAGCAACTGAGCAGCCTGCAGGCTGAGCTGACGGAACTGGGCAAGCGCCTAGACAGCCAGAATCAGAAGCTGGCAGCACAGGACGACACGGCGACCGGGTTCGAGCGACGGTTGGAGCAACAGGCTACGGCCAATGCATCCCTCGGCGAGCAACACGCGGCGCAAATAGCCCGGCTGGACTCGCTGGAGCAGACGCTTGATGCCAGCGCCAAGCAGGTGCGTGAGCTACAAGCCAGCATTAGCGGTTTGAACACACAACTGGAATCCGTGGCCCAGATCGAACAGCGCCTGACGCGTCAGGCGCAGGCCACTCAGGCGTTGCAGGAACGGGTTGAGAGTCTGGCAGCTCAGCGCCAGGAGGTCGATCTGGATCAGGAGCTGCTGGTACTGCGTTCGGAGCTGGAGCAGCGCCTAAGCGGCACCCAGGACGCGCTGGAATCCATCGACAGCTTCCGCATCCAGGTCAATCGCAATATCAACACCCTGCAGACTCAGATCCGTACCCTGCAGCAGCAGATGCCCGCGCCCTGATGAACTTTCTTGCCCATCTGTTTCTTGGTCCGCCGCAAGCGGAGCAGGCGCTGGGCAGCTTGCTGGGCGATTTTGTGCGCGGACCGATACAGGCTATGGCCTTGCCGGAAGGCGTGCGCCAGGGTATCTGGTTGCACCGACGGATCGACGCCTTTACTGATGCGCATCCCCTGGTCAGACGCAGTCGCATGCGCGTCAGTGACGGCCGCAGGCGCTATGCCGGGATCATGGTTGATATGTTCTACGACCACCTGCTGGCACGCCATTGGCAGAGCTTTTCGGATCAGTCGATCGAAGGCTTCACCCGCAATATGTATGCTCTGGTATTACAGCAGCAGGCGATCATCCCGGAACAGGCTTGGCCAACGCTCAGCCGCATGGCCAGGTACGACTGGCTGACCAGCTACAGTCAGCTGGAAAATATGCACCGCGCACTCGACCAGATTGCCCTGCGCCTGACCCGGGCCAATACGCTGCCCGGCTCGGCTGCGGAGCTGGAGCAGCAGTATGTGGATTTCGAGGCTGACTTCTTTGCCTTCATGCCCGAGGTAATGACCTTTGCCGAGGCTCAGGCTGCAGAACTGAGAAACTCACCCGAAGCAGTCTGGCTCTCGCCCAATCCCAAGGTCTGAGTCACTGCAGCCTGCGCCTTTCTGGCCAACTGATTACGATTGCCTAGCTGGCTGTCGAGCCCCTCAAGAAAGTGCAGATCCACGTCTATTACCGCGCTGCCAAGCAACTTGAGCAAGTGCCTGGAGAACTCGTCGTCATCGACGAAAGGCGCCAGTTGATCGCGTTGTCCGTCACGCCGGTAGGCCAGAGCTACTGGCTGTATGGCGGTATCGGTCTCGATTGCGCAACTGAGCAGCCGTCCATGGAAAGTACGTACCCGGTCACCGGCGGTGGTGGTGCCCTCGGCAAAGATCACCAGACTGTCGCCGTCATTCAGCGCACTGCCAAGCTGGTCTTGCAGGCTCTGGCCCTGCGCCTGCCCGCGCTGGATAAACAGCGTGCCAGCAGCGCTGGCCAGCCAGCCGATGACCGGCCAGTGCAATACTTCAGCCTTGGACAGAAAGCGTGCAGGCTTGCAAGCGCCTATGACCACAATGTCCAGCCAGGATACGTGATTGCTGACCAGCAACTGCGCACCCTCGGCCGGCGTGCCGTGACAGCGCAGTCGCAGCGGTAATATACGCGTCAGACCGCGCATCCAGTGCTGCGCCAGGCGCTGGCGGTAGGCGCTTAATGGCTGGCGCGCAGCCATCTGTGCCACTTGCATGCCCAGACCTAGCAGCAAGCCGTAGACGATCCAGAGCACCACTGCGGGAGTGCGCCAGGCATAGCGCCAGTAACGGACAATCATCGTCAGGCGGTCTTGAAGTGACGTGCATAGCGCGGGCACAGTTGTTCCCGGCGTAGCAGGATGAATACATCCGCGACGTTGAACTCGGGGTCCCAGCAGGGCTCGCCACAAATTTTCGCACCCAGTCGCATGTAAGCCTTGAGCAGCGGTGGCAATTGCGCTGTGACGTTGTCCGGCAGGTCCATCTCCGGGATCGGCAGACGTGGAATGGCGTTCAGCCAGTTGCGGCAAAGATAGCGTTCACGCAGCCGCTGCATCACCGCATGCGCCTGAATGCCGCCATCGCCCATACCGACGCTGGCACAGCCCATCAGGTAGTCGTAGCCGCGTTCGTTCATCAGTTGAGCAATACCCGACCAGAGCACCGAAATGGTGGCGCCGTTGCGGTAGTCGGCATGCACACAGGTGCGGCCAATCTCGAGGATTCGGCCGCGCAACTGCGCCAGTCCGACCAACTGGAATTCGCCTTCGCTGTAAAAGCCGCCAGCTGAACGAGCGCGCTGGCTGTCCAGCAAACGGGTGGTGGCTACAACGGCACCGGACTGCTGGTCACGGACCACCAGATGCTCGCAGTGCAGGTCAAATCCATCCTGATCCAGCCCGCTTTCGGCATTTGCCAGCTGTGCCCCGCACTCTTCACTGAATACCTGAAAGCGCAGCGCCTGAGCGGCGCGCAGGCCAGACGGGTCGGTGACCAGCTCGACATACAAATGGCGAGTGGCTGAATCATCCTGTAGACGGATTGCGTGTGACATCGGGCACCTCCAATGGGCCAAGCCTCTGGTTGTTTCCAGATTGAGGCTATGGCAGCGCAGTGTCAGTGGGATGAACTATTAATGGCGTTTACGTGACAGCGACCGGTTTTGATACAGGTCAGTATTGCGAATCACTGTTTACCTTATAAAGAGCGCCTATTATTTCGCTACGGAGTTACTTTTCATGAGCAGTCCAGCCAGGGTGCTGTTTGATAATGGTCATCACAAGGTATTGTGCTTCGACCAGTTGGTCACCGGGGACGGGGTGCAGTCCAACCAGTTTCTGATCATCGACGGTAACGAGCATGCACTGCTCGATCCGGGCGGTGACCTGACCTATATGCCGCTTTCGCTGGCCGTCAGCCGCTATATCCCGCTGCGGGATCTGACCTATGTATTTGCCTCGCACCAGGACCCGGACATCATTGCCTCGCTGGATAAGTGGTTCTTGCATACCACCTGTCGCGTGGTGTGTTCGCGCCTGTGGGCGCGTTTCCTGCCACACTTGTCGGCGGGCTACCTGAGTCGTGATGTTGGCAGCAGCACCACCGATCGCATGATCGCAGTGCCTGACCGCGGCCAGGATATCGCGCTGGGGAAAACCGTGATCAAGGCCTTGCCCGCACATTTCCTGCATTCGGTCGGCAATCTACAGTTCTTCGACCCGGTCAGCGGTATTCTATTTTCCGGCGACATGGGCGCTTCGATGGTCGACGATGCTGAACCAGTAACCGATTTTGCCGCCCATTTGCCGAGTATGGAGGGCTTTCATCGACGTTATATGGCTGGAAACAAGGCTTGCCGTCTGTGGGCTAACATGATTCGTCACCTCAAGCCGAGTATGGTGGTGCCACAACACGGACGGCCCTTTGTCGGGCCTGATATGATCAATCAGTTTCTGGATTGGATCAGTCAACTGGAATGCGGGATGGATCTGCTGACTCAGGCCGATTACCGCGTTCCCTGATAATCGATATGAGGTGGCATGGCGGGCAAGACCTATCCCTGGCGAGCGGACAATAGCTTCGAGTTGTTGATGGACGGCGAACGCTTCTTTCCGGCTCTGCTTGATGCGGTAGATCAAGCGCAGCGGACAGTGGATATCGAGCTCTATCTGGTCAGTTCTGGACAGGCCAGTGCACGCCTGATCGAGGCCTTGAGCAGGGCAGTAGCACGCGGCGTGCGGGTGCGCTGCCTGTTCGATGCCGCAGGGTCCCGCGAGTTCAGCGATGCGGAGCGTGAGCAGCTTACTGCTGCGGGTGTGGAGCTGCGCTTCTACAATCCCTTGGCCTGGCTGGGAGGGGCGCGCAACCTGCACCGCGATCACCGCAAACTGATTGTCTGTGACGATGATTTTGCAATGGTAGGCGGCATGGGGCTTACCGATGAGTTCTGCCAACCAGGCGAAGATGGCCAGGCGCTGTGGCACGAGCAAATGCTGCGCATCAGTGGTCCGCTGGTTGCAGACTGGCAGGACCTGTTTGATCAGGAATGGCCGCAAGCAGGTAAGTCGTTGCGTCATAGCCTTGGGCGGCTGGTGTCGAGACAAGTAAAAGTGCCGCCCTTTGCAGGCGGTCGGGATGGATATGGGCGTATTGCCTACGTCGATTCGCGGCACAGCAAGGAGTTGGTCAACTGTTTGCTGGCTGAGGTGCGCGGCGCTCGCTCACGCATCTGGCTGGCGACCCCGTATTTTCTCCCCAGTTGGCGCATTCGCAGGGCGCTACAACGCGCCGCTCGGCGCGGTGTGGACGTGCGATTGCTACTCAGCGGTCAGATGATTGACCATCCCCAGGTGCGCTTTGCCGGTCAGCGCTTCTATAGTCGCTTGCTGAAGTCAGGCGTGCGTATCCATGAATACCAGCCGCGGTTTCTGCATCTCAAAACCGTATTGGTGGACGACTGGGTGTCGCTGGGATCATGTAACTTTGATCACTGGACGCTGCACTGGAATCTTGAGGCCAATCAGCAGGTCGTGGATTCCGAGCTTGCCGCTCAGGTAGAAGAGTGCTTTGAAAACGACTTTGCTCAGAGCAATGAATGGACCCTGGCCCAGTGGCGCGACCTGGGCTTGGTGCATCGCTTGAAGATT
>JBKBSI010000168.1:0-7600 GCA_046291745.1 Pseudomonas sp.
CGCTGGCAGCCGGATTTGATCAGCACCTGAGCAAACCGGTTTCCTATGAAAATCTGATTGGTGCCATAGAGGTGTTGGTACTGCAGAAAAACGGCCCTAGCTGAACTGCAGCATCCGCTGCACCCGATGTTTTAGGGTGCTGACGCTGAAAGGCTTGGTCAACATCTCCATGCCTGGGCGCATAAAGCCCTGGGCTGGGGTGGCGTTTTCTGCATAGCCGGTAATCAGTAACACCTTGAGGCCTGGAACGCTGTTCATCGCCTGGTCAGCGAGTTGGTAACCGTTCATGCCCGGGAGACCAATATCCGTGATCAGCAGGTCTATATCCTCGTTGGCGCGGAAGGTGCTCAGTCCGGTCAGGCCATCGGGTGCCACCAATACATCACAATTCAGATCACGCAGCAGCTCTGCGGTCATATCGCGAATTACCCGCTCGTCTTCTACCACCAGCACCTTGAGGCCGTTGCGCAGCGCGGGCTCATCCGCTTCGACCTGCGCAGGCTCCACCGACACCATCTCTTCATAGCGCGGCAGATAGATATTGATCGTGGTGCCCTGGCCCTCGGCCGAGACAATCTCCAGATGGCCTTCACTCTGCTTCACAAAGCCATAGACCATCGACAGGCCCAGACCCGTCCCCTGTTCCTGGGGTTTGGTGGTGAAGAACGGCTCAGTGGCACGCTGGCGAATGGTCGGCGACATGCCAGTGCCGGTGTCGCTGATACTCAGCAGTACACATTCTCCGGCAAGCTTCTTGTGCTGCGTCGCTGGACAGCTCGAGCTGTTGCTGGCCGAGAGGGTTAGTGTGCCGCCGTTGGGCATGGCATCGCGGGCATTGATGACGATATTCAGCAGCGCACTTTCCAACTGGTAGGGGTCGCACAGGGTGGTCCACAGCCGCTCATCAATTTCAAACTTGATCAGACACTGTTGCCCCAGGGTGCTGCGCATCAGCTTTTCCATGCTGTAGATCAGCGCCCCGGCATTTACCGGCTTCGGGTCCAGGGGCTGGCGCCTGGCAAAGGCCAGCAGTCGATGGGTCAGTGCCGCAGCGCGCTTGGACGAGTCCATGGCGGTCTTTACGTATGGCTCAATGCTCTCAGGGCGACCCTGGGCAATGCGAATCTGCATCAGCTCCAGTGAGCCCATGATGCCGGTCAGAATATTGTTGAAGTCGTGGGCGATACCGCCGGTCAACTGGCCTACGGCTTCCATCTTCTGCGACTGGCGCAGCTGCTCTTCGGTTTTCAACAGGGTCTCGGACTGCAGTTTCTCTGCCGTCACGTTGCGGCCATAGGCGTAGATCGAGTCGCCGCCGATGGAGGTATACCAGCAGATCCAACGTGGTGTGCCGTCCCGGTGTTTGCAGCGATGCTCCAGATCGGTGACCTGAATGTTGTCCGCAGCACTATTGAAGCCCTGTGAGGCGAGCTCGACATCCTCTGGCCAGACAAAATCGAGAAAGTGTCGGCCTTCCACCTCTTCTGGCTGATAACCAAGAATAGCCGCCCAGGCAGGGTTGGCCGCCAGAAAGATCCCATCCTGATCAACAATTGCGAGCAGATCGCGGCAGTTGCGCCACACCCGGTCGCGTTCAGCGGTGCGCTCGGCTACCCGCTGCTCCAGGGTATCGTTCATTTCACCCAGTACCTTGGACAAGGCAATATAGCGCTGCTCGCTGGCACGCAGTGCCTCCTGTGAGCGATAGGCGGTGGTGACGTCGTAACCCGCAACAAAAATGCCGGTAATCTGGCCGTCTTCGTCACGCATCGGTTCATAGATGAAATCTACAAAGCGGTTGTCCAGTTCGGCATCAGGCAGGCGCTGAAGGCTTATAGGTGCGCCGGATGAGAGGGCGCGTTCGCCACTCTGGTAGACCTGATCCAGTAGCTCGAAAAATCCCTGGCCTTCCAGTTCCGGGAGCACCTCGCGCACGGTCTTGCCGACAAAATCACGGCGGCCAGCCAGGGTAGCGTAGGCCTCGTTTGCGAAATCGAAGGTATGCTGCGGACCTGCAGTAATGGCGATAAAGCCGGGGGCACGTTCGAACAGTCGACGTTGGCGCAGGCTCTCTTCAGCCAGGCGCTGTTCCGCCACCACACGGGCGGTGATCTCGGTAAGCGGACAGAAAAAACCGGCGATAGCGCCGGTTTCATCGCGTATCGGGGTGTAGGAAAAGCTGAAGTGGGTTTCTTCCACATAGCCGTGGCGCTCAAGCATCAACAAGATGTCGGCCATGTGCACGGGGCGGCCGGAGTAGGTGGTCTCGATGATGGGGATCAGGTCGTCACGAATTTCTTTGAACACCTCAAGCATCGGCTGGCCGAGGGCCGCCGGGTGCTTGTCGCCGAGGATCTGGATATAGGCGTCGTTATACAGCAGCCGATGCTCCGGGCCCCAGGCGACGAACATCGCCTGGTTGGAGCCCAGCACCAGACTGATAACCGTCTGTAAAGGCTGGGGCCAGGAATCGGGCAGGCCGATTGGGGACTTGCTCCAATCATGGGTTCTGATCAGTTGGCCGGCTTTGCCACCACCGCTGAGAAAGCCGGGCATTGCATTATTGTTCATTGCGATATGTGTGTTTCCAGTGGTTATCAGCTTCGCTGTTCACCAAGCTGCGTCAGGGTCTCCGTCAACTCCTGGATGTTGTAAGGCTTGCAGAACACAGGGTGGCCTTGCCATTCGGTCGGCAGGCCTGCGGCGCCATAGCCGGTGGTAAATACGAAGGGGGTGCCGCGTTGGCTTAGTTGCTCGGCCACCGGAAAGACCGGCTCCCCGTGCAGGCTGATATCCAGCAGCACCACATCCACCTGTTCTGCTGCTACCAGCGCATGCGACTCCTCCACTGTTGTGGCTCGGCCTGCGACCTCGAAACCATGGCTGATCAGCATTTCCTCCAGCAACATCCCAATCAATTCTTCATCTTCTACAATCAAGACTCTGGTCATGCTCTCTCCACTGCGCTGGCAGTCCTTTCAGCCTATGATAGATAAACCCCTGACTTGTTCCCCAAAGATTCTGCAACCTCTGGTTGACGTTTTCCTTGAACTTGCCGCCGCAGTGAGACCCCAACGTAGAGAAGAGCAGCATTGACTCAGCTCCTTGCGCTCGCAGCAGCTTTCCCAGGCCCATCGAATACTGGTCATCCGACCTGATGAAGCAGGGGGTTGCTGTCATTGTAGCATCGCTCGGCAGCGCCTTGATGGCTGGTGATTTTCTCAGCTGATTGCTGCGCCGAGGCCGATCTAGCCACCAAGGACCCATTGGAGGATTACCATGTCAGCTTATCCGCAGCAGCAAGCAAATTCGCGTCCCGCTACACGTCTGGCACTGGCGCTGGCCGTCGCGCTGTCAGCCACTGCTATCAGCAGCACCGCCATGGCAGACTCAACCAGCGTGGAGATGTCCAGAGTCAGTGCTGACGGGGTTGAACAGAGCCTCGGCCATATCCGCATCGAAGAGACCGAGCACGGCTTGCTGTTCAGCCCGGAGCTGGAATCGCTGGAGGAGGGCATGCACGGTTTTCATGTGCATGAGCACAGCAGTTGTGACCCCGCGCACAAGGACGGCGAAATGGCTGCGGCGGAAAGTGCTGGTGGTCACTTTGATCCCCAGGGCACTGGCAAGCATCTGGGCCCCTACGCTGAAGGCCACCTGGGCGATCTACCGGCCCTTTATGTCAACGACGACGGCAAGGCAGAGATGCCAGTGCTGGCACCACGTCTGACGTCGGTCGAGCAATTAGAGGGACGTACGCTGATGATTCATGCCGGTGGTGACAACTATGCCGATGAGCCCGAGCCACTGGGCGGTGGTGGCAGCCGTGTGGCTTGCGGGGTGATCTAGGGCGCGGCACCGAAAGGCGCCCTAGTCGCGAAAAAACACCTGCACCAGGTGATAGCCGAACTGGGTTTTGACCGGACCATGAATCTGTTTCAGTGGCTTCTTGAAGATGATCTGGTCGATAGCGCGGACCATCTGGCCGGGCTTGATCTCGCCCAGATCGCCGCCGCGCTTCTTCGACGGGCAGGTGGAGTGCTTCTTTGCCAAGACATCAAAGGGCTCGCCAGCGGCCAGGCGTTTCTTCAGCTGGGCGGCTTCGGCTTCGGTCTTGACCAGGATATGGCGGGCCATGGCGATAGGCATGGGGGTCTCTCAGGCTAGGCTAGAACTACAGAGTCTAAAGCATCAGCGCTTGTTCGGTCATTGCGGCATACAGCGGCCAGGCTGTCGCAGTATGGTCGCGGTATGGTCACCCCAGCTTAACCCTACGGTCATCTACTTCCCCGACACTTGAGTTTTGCACTATTCAGGTAATCGACGGGGAGTAAGCAATGCGTATTGTATTCGGTATATCGGTCATCGCCATGGCCACAATGCTTGGCGGATGTTTGAGCTCCGGTAGCTCCAGTAAAGACGCTAGCGATGAGACGGTAGAGCCCGCCGTTTTCAGCCTGCAACTGCTGCATTTTGCCGACGTGGATGGTGGTGGTACAGCTGCCATGTTCAACGTTGATCAGTTCTCCGCTCTGGTATCGCACTTCCGCGATGAGATGCCGGATAACACGCTGCTGGTCAGTTCTGGCGACAACTACATTCCCGGGCCCATATTTCAGGCCAGTCAGGATCCGCGTATGGCCGCCGTGGTAGGCGTGCCCGGAGAAGGCCGGGGCGAAACCCAGATTCAGAACAAGCTCGGTTTGCAGGTATCGGCGGTCGGTAATCATGACCTCGACACCGGACCTGCGGGTTTTGCCGACATTATCAGTGCCGATGGCAGCTACCCCGGCGCCGAGTACCCCTATATCTCCAGTAATATCGACTTTAGCACTGATACCAACACCGCCAGCCTGGTGGTGACCTCCGGCCAGGAGGCTAGCACGGTACCCGGCAAGCTCTCTTCCAGCGTGGTAGTGACGGTGGATGGCGAGAAGATCGGTCTGGTCGGCGCCGTTACACCAACACTGCCGTCGATTACCTCAGTCGGCAACCTGGGTATTCTGCCAGCCGGTTACACCATGGATGATGTCGGCCTGGATGCCCTGGCAGCGGTGATTCAAGAGGAAGTGGACGCCCTGACAGATATGGATATCAACAAGATCATTCTGCTCTCACACATGCAGGTACTGAATGTCGAGCGTGGCCTGGCAACGCGCCTGAATGACGTTGATATCATCGTTGGTGGCGGCTCCAATTCCATTCTCGCCAACGGCCTGGATATCCTGCGCGAGGGTGATACGGCCGTTGATCACTATCCGGTGGCCTATACCAGCCCGAACAATCAACCCGTGCTGCTGGTTAACACCGATGCCGACTACAAGTATCTCGGGCGCCTGGTGGTGAATTTTGATGCCGACGGCGTGATTATCGAAAACAGCATCGACCCTGCCGACAGCGGTGCCTGGGCGGCTACCAACAGCATGGTAAGCATGCTCGGAGCTGAACCCATTCCCGAGGTTGTGGAGGTGGCTGATGTGATTCGCGAGATTCTCGGCGAGCTGGATGGCAATGCCTTCGGTATCACCCAGGTGTTTCTGGATGGCCGTCGGGACTTTGTCCGCAGCCGCGAAACCAACCTCGGCAACCTCTCAGCTGATGCCAACCTCTGGTATGGCCAGCAGATGGATCTGACCCGTCCACCGCTGATCTCGGTCAAGAACGGCGGCGGTATTCGCGCACCCATCGGCCAGATCACCAGCCCCGCTGGCTCCACCTCAGCGGATGACATAGTGCTGCTACCCCCCGCAGGCAATGACTTTGGCAAGCCCGAGGGTGGCATATCGCAGCTGGATATTCAGACTGCCTTTGCCTTCAACAATGGCCTGGCGCTGGTGACCATGACCGCCGCTGAGCTGCGTGACCTGATGGAGGAGATGCTCAAGGGCAACTTCACTCATACCGCCGGGGTGCGTGTCGAGTTTGATCGCAGCCGTCCGGCACGCTCGGCGGGTGACACCAACCTGGGCGCAGCCACCGATGGTCAGTGGGTCAGACGCATGGAGGTGCTGGTCGATCCGGACGCCACCAATCCAGCTGAGCGTTGGGACTTGATCGTGGAAAACGGCGCGCTGGTGGGTGATGCTAGCCGCAGCTTCAGGGTTATTGCGCTGGACTTCCTGGCTGCTTGCGCTGCGGCTTTGGACTCGCCGTTCTATACCCCCAACTGTGGCAGTGCCTGGCCGTTTAATGGGCTGCAGAATGCCCAGTTCACCTCCTTGCTGCAGGATGAGCTGGCGGCGCGCGATCCTGGCCGTGCAGACTTCTCCAATACCGGGGGTGAGCAGGATGCCTTTGCCGAGTACCTGCAGGTGTTTCACGCCAACGCGGCGAATGCCTACAACGTCCCGGTCAATGTCAATGAGCGCATGATACCAACTCCCTGAGCATCAGCGAGCCGGTTGCCGCTGTGTTTGGCGGCAATCGGCACTCAGCCTGACAGGTCAGCACTGCGTGGGCTGACCTTGTTCGTCAGGCGCAGGCCGCGCAGGCTGCGCTTGACACTTTTCAGATGGTTGACCAGCTCCGGTCCACGGCGCATGGCCATGCCCATCGCCAGCACATCGATGACCACCAGGTGGGCGATACGCGACGACAGCGGCGTATAGATATCGGTGTCTTCCACTACATCAATGGCGATATGAATGCGTCCCAGCTCGGCCAGCGGCGTCAGGCTTGGGCACAGGCAGATCAGCGTAGCGCCGGTTTCCGCTACCAGTGCCGCCGAATGCAGCAGATCCTTGGTGCGTCCGGTCTGGGAGATGGCTACAGCCACATCCTGCGGACCCAGTGTCACGGCGGACATGGCCTGCATATGCGGGTCGGAGTAGGCCGCAGTAGACACCTGCAGGCGAAAGAACTTGTGCTGGGCGTCGCTGGCCACTGCGCCGGAGGCGCCAAAACCGTAGAACTCAACGCGCCGCGCGGCGGCAAGGGCGGAGATGGCCTGCTCCATCGCCAGTGGATCAAGGCGCTCGCGCACGTCCATCAGGGTCGCCAGGGTAGTGTCGAAGATCTTGTGCGAAAGTTGGTCGACGTTGTCCTCTTCACTGATCGAGAACTGCCCAAAGCTGGCCCCGGCTGCCAGGCTCTGCGCCAGGCGCAGTTTCAGGTCCTGAAACCCGGTGCAGCCGATGGCACGACAGAAGCGCACTATGGTCGGCTCGCTGACGCCGACCTCGCGGGACAGGTCCGCCATCGAGGAATGCATGACCAGCGCGGCGTTGGCCAGCACGTGATCGGCCACCTTGAGTTCGGACTTGCGCAGCAGCGCGCGACTGGCGGCAATATGCTGGAGCAGGTTCACGTTGACTTCATGTTAGTCTGAGGGTCCTGAATAGAGGGTTCTTGTAGTTATACTACAAAACCTGTTCCTGCGCCTGAAACGGGGAGAATCATTGTGCCTTCGCAACACAGCATGGCCTGTGACATTGTGGTGTTTGGCGGGACCGGTGATCTGGCACTACGCAAACTCCTGCCAGCCCTTTACTACCTGCACCGTGACCGTCACCTGCATGCCGATACTCGGGTTTTGGCCCTGGCCAGAGCCAAACACGATCGGAACAGTTATCAGCAACTGCTGCATCGGCATGTCAGCCAG
>JBKBSI010000169.1:0-7595 GCA_046291745.1 Pseudomonas sp.
CGGATCGCTCCTGCAAAACGATACCCCTATTAAACAAAAGCCCCGGCCGAAGGGCCAGGGCTTTGTCAGCAGTCTGAGGCCAGCAACAGTGTTGCTGGCCTTTTTCGTTGGCGGGCGCTGGTGCGGATCAGTCCTGGCGGCTAGTAACTTCCAGCAGGTGATAACCGAACTGGGTCTTGACCGGACCTTGTACAACGTTGATAGGTGCGCTGAAGACCACGGTATCGAATTCCTTGACCATCTGGCCTGGGCCGAAAGAACCCAGATCACCGCCTTGGCGGCCGGAGGGGCAGGTAGAATTGTCCCGGGCAACCTGAGCAAAATCGGCGCCGCCCTCGATGGCCGTTTTCAGTTCATTGCACTTGTCTTCGCTGGGAACCAGGATGTGACGGGCAGTTGCTTTTGGCATGGGTGATCTCCTGTAAAGTGATCGCAGAGGTTAGCGCAAACCCCCGACAGTCGGAAGCCTCTTTTGTCGCTTCGGTCCACTCAGGGTGTTGCGTAGCTAGTCAGTCGTTACCGTTCGTTTCTCGGCCTGCGCCGCGCCTAGTCTAGTGGTAAGCTTTAAAATGAATTCATTGCACAAATACAAGGGCCCATGTCCGACTCCTCGGTGCCGCGTACTTCAGATCGTCAAGCCATAGACCGGTTCATCAACCGGGTACGCACCTTGCCTGCGCAAACTGCAGGGCAGGGGCGGCTGATCTTCGCTCTGGATGCGACTGCCAGCCGGGAGGCCACCTGGGATCAGGCCAGCAATCTGCAAAGCGAGCTGTTTCTGGCAACGGATGAGCAGCATAGCCTGGCTATTCAGCTGTGTTACTACCGCGGTTATGGCGAATTCAAGGCGACCAACTTTGTCAGTCAGACCCGGCAGTTGCTGCAGTTGATGAACGGCGTCAGTTGTTTGGGCGGTATTACTCAAATCAGTCGGGTGCTGCAGCACACGCTGGCAGAAACCCGAACCAAACCAGTCAAGGCGCTGATCTTTATCGGCGACTGTTGTGAAGAGTCGGTCGACCCCCTTTGTCACCTGGCAGGCGAACTGGGCATGTTGCGTACCCCGGTGTTCATGTTCCAGGAGGGCCAGGACCCCCATGCCAAGGCGGTGTTTCAACAGGTCAGCAGGCTGTCTGGCGGCGCTTATGCGCCCTTCGACCACAACAGCCCGCAGTTACTCAGGGAGCTGCTCGCCGCGGTAGCGGTCTATGCGTCTGGGGGAGTTAAGGCATTGCAGCACCACTCCCGCACAGCAACTGCCGAGGTCAAGCGGCTAACCAGCCAACTGCGCTAGCAACCACATAATTCCGGATTCGGGGAAAACGCTTTGTCACTGGTACTTTTTGCTTTGCTGCTGGGCTTCATAGGCTGGATGTGGGTCCGTAGCCAGCCGTCGTCGCAGCGTTGGCCCGCCGTCATCAAGCTGATTCTGGGCGTTACCGCCCTGGTGCTGCTGGTGCTGGCGCTCACCGGACGCTTCTATCTGGTTCTGGGTTTTTTGGCCGCTGCGGTACCCATACTTTGGCGTGTGCTGCCGGGACTGTTGCTGGGTAGAGCAATGCGCGGTATGCGCGGTAAGGGTGGTGGCGCGGCGAAGCCGGGCAACCAATCTCGAGTGGCGTCATTGGTGCTGGAGATGACCCTGGATCATGACTCCGGCGAGATGCAAGGTGAGGTGCTCGAGGGCTCTTTCTCTGGCCGTTCCCTGGCTGATCTGGGAGAGACTGAATTCATCGAACTGCTGCAATACTGCCGCGAGCGGGACGATGATTCAGCAAGGCTTCTGGAAAGTTATCTGGATCACCGCTTTGGCGACAGCTGGCGGGAGGATGATCCCGCAGAGGATGCTGGTGACACCGGGGAGCAGGCACAGTCAGGTACGCCATTGAGCGAGCATGATGCGCTGGAGGTGTTGGGGCTCGAGCCTGGGGCCAGCCGTGAAGACATTATCCAGGCTCACCGCAGGTTGATGCAGAAGGTACATCCGGATCGCGGTGGCAGTACCTACCTAGCGGCCCGCATCAACGAGGCAAAGGCTCGCCTGTTGGGCTAAGCCCTGGGCCTAGGTGAGCTATCAGACCCGGTTCTCTGCACCTGCACTGCGTCGGCTCTATGCCTTGTCCTCGTACATGGCGGTGCCTCTCGATCAAAAAGCGATACCCCTCATCATGGCCATCTTGAGCCTTGATGGTTCTGCCCCCCCCCCCCAAAAAAGATCGATAAAACCTGCATGCGCCACTTGCTCTGCTTGCGCGTGAAGTTGGCCGGGTGCGTTTGAGTTCAAATGCCACAGCCCTGCGGCTGATGATGTCGGCCAGCATGGAAATCGCGGATTCTAAAGGTTGAACAAATGCCGAAGTCGACTGCTCCAAACAGAGGAATCTGACGACGGAAATCGAATGCAATGCATGAGCTCAAGCGGCTGGCAGACAGTCTTCAACTGATAGCCAAACGGCCCCAGCCCTTGCGGCCAGAGGGCGAGCTTGAGGTATTCATGCGTGGTTGCATTGAGCACGGCCTTGACGACCTGGCGGCCCCGGGCAGCGGGTCCACTCTGGAGCGCTGGCGAGCCTTGGCTCTGGTCGCCGGGCATGATCTGGCGCTGGCCAAACTCTATGAGAGTCATACTGACGCCAGGGCCATTCTCACCGAGCTTGGGGCAGGGCAGCATTACCTTCCCGGTATCTGGGCGGTGTGGGCAGCAGAGCCGCCACACGCACGGCTTGAAGTGGCTCATGTAGAGCACGGCGTTATGCTGTTGAACGGTCGCAAGGCCTGGTGTTCTGGAGCAAGTCAAATTGACCATGCGCTGGTCACCGCCTGGTCAGATGATCAGCAGCCACAACTGCTAGCGGTAAATCTGCGCCAGCCGCAGGTACAGGTTGGCAGCCAGGGATGGCAAGCGGTGGGTATGGCCGCCACCGCCAGTGTGGAGGTTGAATTCAACATGGCGCCAGCTAGGCCGCTCGGCCTTCCTGGCGACTATCTGAGACGTCCGGGCTTCTGGCATGGCGGTGCTGGCATCGCTGCTTGCTGGTATGGGGCCGCCGTAGCCTTGGCGGATTATCTGAAACAGGCCTGCACCGGGCGGGATGATGCGCATGCGCATGCGCAGGCGCATCTGGGAGCTGTTGATGTGTCGCTACAGGCGGCAGCTAGCTCCCTGCGTGATACCGCTCGTTGGATTGACGCCAATCCGCAGTGCGATGCGCAACTGTTGGTACTGCGAGTGAGAGCTCAGGTAGAGCGGGCCGCTGAAGCAGTGCTGCGGCATGTCGGCCGAGCATTGGGCGCCGCGCCATATTGCCAAGACGCCCGTTTTGCAAGGCTGGCGGCAGATCTACCGGTGTTCATGCGTCAGAGTCATGCGGAGCGGGATCTGGCCGAACTTGGGCGACTATTAGTTGTGCAGCAGCCTGACGCAAGCTGGGAGCTGTAAATGGCGATGAACATTCAGATTCATAACCCTCATCGCTCAATCGCCATTCAGGACCCCTGGATGGCATCAGCTTTCGGCATCAGTGGCACGGCCCTGGAGTCCTGGCAACAAAGCCGCGCGCTGGCAACGCTGAAGGCAATTGACGCAGAGCAGTTGGTCCCCAAGGGGGCTCGTCTGTTGGTAGTAGCGCCGCATCCGGATGATGAAATTCTTGCCTGCGGCGGGTTGCTAGCCGGGCTGGCATCCAGACTCGACAACCTGACGGTAGTGGCGGTGACGGACGGTGAAGGCAGCCATCCGGGCTCCAGCATCTGGTCACAACAGCGCCTTCGGGAGGTACGGCGGGCGGAAAGCCGTGTTGCGATGGGCCGTCTCGGCTATCAGCCCAAGCAGCTGGATTGGCGCTATTTGCATCTGCCGGATGGTCATGTTGCCGATCAGGCATCGGTACTTTACGCCCAGTTACTATCCATTTTGCGCCCTGGTGACGTGGTATTGAGCACCTGGCGGCATGACGGTCACTGTGATCATGAGGCGGTTGGCGAAGTGGCCGCTGCCGCTGCCCTGCATGCCGACGCGCGTTTGATTGAAGCCCCAGTGTGGGCCTGGCACTGGGCTGAACCGGAAGACCCGCGGTTGCCCTGGGAGCGAGCTCGTAAGCTGCCCTTGAGCCCTGAACAATTGATGCGCAAGAAGCGCGCGATCGATGCCCACCAGAGTCAGTTACATCCCGATCCCGATACAGGGGCCCCTGCTGTACTTGAACCGGCCACCCTGGCTCGCCTGCTGCAACCCTTTGAACTGGTATTCATATGAGCATGTCTGCCGTCTATTTTGATCGGCTATTCGCCGAGCACGACGACCCTTGGGCGTTTCGCCAGCGCTGGTACGAGCAGCGCAAGCGCGACCTGATCATGGCCAGCCTGCCGCATCAGCAGTATCAGCGCAGTCTCGAGGTCGGCTGTGCCAACGGTGAGCTGAGCCTGGCGCTGGCCGAGCGCAGCTCTGACTTTCTGGGTATGGACCTGTGCCAGCGCGCGGTGGAACTGGCACGTGATCGCCTGGCTGGCTGCACGCACGCGCGGATAGAGCAGGGCGATGTGCCGCACGACTGGCCCCAAGGCTGCTTTGACCTGATAGTGCTCAGTGAGGTGGGCTATTACCTGACGCCTGGGCACTGGGCGCACGTGGTACAGCACGCTGAGCGCAGCTTGCATGCCAATGGGGTGCTACTTGCCTGCCACTGGTTGCAGCCGATACAAGGTTGCCCTATGCAGGGCGATCAAGTACATCAGTTGCTGCACAGGGAGTTATCGCTGCCGCATCTTTTGCTTCACCAGGAGCGCGATTTTGTGCTGGAGATCTGGACGGCTGATGCGTCTGTGCCGAACTTGCAGGAGCTGGTCAATTGATCGGCGTTCTGGTGCCAGTGCATAACGAGGAGCGACGCCTGGCTGATTGCCTGCGCTCGTTGCAGCGTGCTGCCAGTGATGAACGGCTACTCGGCGAGGAAGTCTGCATTGCTGTGGTGCTTGATGCCTGCAGCGATAGCTCTGCGGAGATTGCCTTTGGTTTTGGTGTCAATCTGCTCGAAACCAGAAAGCACAACGTGGGTTATGCCAGGCGTACCGGCGCAAACTGGCTGCTTGCGCGCGGCGCGCGCTGGCTGGCCTGCACCGATGCGGACAGCCTGGTACCTGCGAACTGGTTGAGTCAGCAAATCGGTCGGGGTGCCGATGCGGTGTGCGGCACGGTTAGCGTAAGTTGCTGGGATGAACATCCGCCTGGGGTTCGCGAGCGTTATCTAAAGGCGTATCAGCAGTGGGAGGGCCACCACCATATCCACGGGGCCAATCTGGGCGTTTGCGCCGACGCCTACCGACGGGCGGGCGGCTTCGCTCCGGTGCCCTTGCACGAGGATGTGATGCTGGTGCGTGCGCTGCAGAGCATCGACGCACATATTGTCTGGACTGCCCAGAACAGTGTGCAAACCAGCGCGCGTCTGCACGCAAGGGCGGCCAAGGGTTTTAGCGATTACCTGAAAAGCCTGGCGATTGCACCCTTGGTCGTCAGCTAAAAAGGCTGATCTCGCGCGTTTTGCAAGCAGCTTCACAGCCCTACACATCATCTGTTCTTGTTCGGGAACTAGTTGCTCTAACCGCTGTCACTCGCCGGTCAGTGGCTTGATCCGCTGCAAGTAAAGCACCTGTAGCTTACGAACGAGTAGCTCACGAAAGTCACGCCCATACTCAGGTACGTATTCATGTTCCGATTCAGCTCCGCTCGCGCATCCGGTCCTGTAGAGACCCGGTGCACCGCACGCAGTAACCACAATGTTTCCCGCCAGTCCGCCCTCGCTCTAGTAGGCATGGGTCTGTTCAGTAGCTTGCTCAGTCTATCCGCCCCCGTTACTGCCCAGGAGCAGGACAGCAATGTGCGCTGGGTAAGCGACAATCTCAATACCTACGTGCGCAGCGGCCCCACCGATGGCTACCGGATTGTCGGCGCCTTGAGCTCTGGCGAGCAGGTGGAACTGCTCGAAAGCCAAGGTAACTATAGTCGTGTGCGACCGAGCTCTGGCAATCCGGTATGGATTCCCAGCAGTGATCTGCAGGATATCCCCGGCCAGGCCGAGCGCTTGCCGCAACTCGAACAGCAGGTAACCGAGCTGGGTGAG
The DNA here is from genome assembly GCA_046291745.1 of Pseudomonas sp. Taxonomy (GTDB): domain Bacteria; phylum Pseudomonadota; class Gammaproteobacteria; order Pseudomonadales; family Pseudomonadaceae; genus Halopseudomonas. The sequence goes on from JBKBSI010000169.1 coordinate 6,117, forward strand.
GAACTGGCGAATATCAACAGCACCTGGGAAACGCGGGTGCAGGGCATGCAGGAAACCCTGGAAGCGCGGCGGGTGTTGATAGAGGAGCTGGAGGCTCATCGTCAGGCACTGAATACTGAGCTGACCGAGACCCAGTCCGAGCTGCGTTCCGCCCAGGCCAAATTAGGCAACGAGCAGCAACAGGTACTTATGCAATATATGCTTTACGGCGGTGGTATTGCCGGGGTTGGATTACTGCTCGGACTTGTGTTGCCGTCCATGACCCGCCGACGCAAACGTGACGATGGCTGGGTATAAAGCAGGTGTTTCTGCGCTGATGTACCTTAGGCTGGTAACATGAGCGCACTATTCAACGCTCGGAACCCAGTATGCGCAGACAAGTGATCAACGTTTCAGTCAATCCCCGGGGCAGCCTTGAAACCCTGTCCCAGCGAGAGGTGCAGCAACTCAGTGAGGCCGGTTCCGGCAGCACCTACAGTCTGTTCCGTCAGTGCGCCCTGGCGATCCTGAATACCGGCGCGCAAAGCGACAATGCCAAAACCATTCTTGAGGCCTACCAGGACTTTGAGGTGCGTATTCGTCAGCAGGATCGCGGTGTCCGGCTTGAACTGATCAATGCGCCGGCCGACGCCTTTGTCGATGGCGAGATGATCGCCAGTACCCGCGAAATGCTGTTCAGCGCTCTGCGCGACATCGTCTACACCGAAAGCGAACTGGACAGTCCGCGCATCGACCTGAGCAGCTCCGCCGGTATGACTGACTACGTCTTCCACCTGCTGCGCAACGCGCGCACCCTCAGACCCGGACTCGAACCGAACATGGTGGTGTGCTGGGGTGGCCACTCGATCAATACCGAGGAGTACAAATACAGCAAGAAAGTCGGGCACGAGCTGGGCTTGCGTAGCCTGGATATCTGCACCGGCTGTGGCCCCGGCGTAATGAAGGGGCCGATGAAGGGCGCCACCATAGCCCATGCCAAACAGCGGATTGTGGGTGGTCGTTATCTGGGCCTGAGTGAACCGGGCATCATTGCTGCCGAGGCGCCCAATCCCATAGTCAACGAACTGGTGATACTGCCGGACATCGAAAAGCGTCTGGAAGCCTTTGTCAGGGTCGGGCACGGCATTATCGTGTTCCCCGGTGGCGCCGGTACCGCGGAGGAGTTTCTCTATCTGCTGGGTATCCTGATGCACCCGGACAACCAGTCCGTGCCTTTCCCGGTGGTGCTCACTGGTCCGCAAAGCGCCGCTCCCTACATTCAGCAGTTGCATGCGTTTATCGGCGCCACTCTGGGCGAAGCGGCGCAACAACACTACCAGGTTATTATTGATGACCCGGCTCAGGTCGCCATGCACATGGCCAAGGGACTCAAGCAAGTCGCCCAATTCCGCCGGGAGCGCAATGACGCTTTCCACTTCAACTGGCTGCTGAAAATCGAAGAGAGCTTCCAGCGTCCCTTTGACCCGACCCATGAGAACA
>JBKBSI010000016.1:0-29362 GCA_046291745.1 Pseudomonas sp.
CGAATGCAGCCAGGGATGCCTATGTGCAACTGGGTCTGGGGTATCTGCAGGCGGGCGAAACCGAAAGTGCCAAGGCTCCCCTGAGTGAAGCCCTGAAGATAGATCCGCGCTCTGCCTCGGCGAATATCGCCCTGGCGTTGGTGTTCCAGCAGGAAGGCGAAGCGGACTCCGCTGACAAGCATTTCCGGGCGGCGCTGGCAAGCGAGCCGAATAATCCGCGCATGCTGAACAATTACGGCGTGTTCCTGCTTAACCAGGAACGCTACCCGGAGGCCCTGACCTACTTCGAGAGGGCGTCTCAGGACAATATGTACGGCGAGCGCTCCCGGGTATTCGAGAACCTCGGGTTGACGCAGGTACGCCTCGGTAACACTGCGGAGGCCAAGAGCTACTTTGAGCGTGCGTTGCGCCTCAATAGTCGCCAGCCGCTCGCGCTTCTGGAGCTGGCCAAGCTGGAGTTTGCCGAGCAGAACTACGTGCCAGCCTGGGATTACTATCGCAGCTTTACCCAGCTGTCCGGTCAGGACGCCAGCAGTCTGTGGCTGGGCGTACGTCTGGCAAGACGCTTTGAAGACCACAACCGCGCTGCCAGCTATGCGCTGCAGTTGCGCCGACTCTACCCCGCCAGCCCCGAAGCCCAGGCCCTCAAGGCGTCAGATTAAGCATGACTACAGATCAGCGTGACACACCCGTAGAGCAACCCGGAGAGCCGATTCAGAGCCCCGGGACCACCCTGCGCATGGAACGCGAAAATCAGGGCCTTACTACCGCAGCGACGGCAGCAACACTGCGCTTGCCGGAAAAGATCCTCCTGCACCTGGAAGCGAGTCGCTTCGATCAACTGCATGGAGACACCTTCGCCCGAGGCTATGTGCGCAGTTATGCGCGCATGCTCGGGTTGGACCCCAGCCGCCTGGCGCTCGATTATGACCGTTACATGGGCATCGAGGTGCGCGAGCGTAATGTCAGCGCTATCGACAAGCTTACCCCTCCAGGCAAGGGCGGTACGCTGCTTATTACCTTGACCACAGTGGGTGTGGCAGTTGCCTTGCTGGCGCTGCTGGTGCTCTGGTGGTACGACAATCGACCTGCGCCGCTGAACGGTGATACTTCGACTATTGCCGAGCAGATGATCGACGAGGTGCAAGTGGACGCGCTGGATCTGCCAGTGATGTTGGCGCGATCCGAGAGTGACAACAGCGAGACAGTGCTGCTTGGCGAGGCTGCGGAGTTGGAAGTGGCCCCTGAGCCAGAGAGTCTGCCGCAGCAGAGCACCTCTGCCCCGGCCGCAGCGGCCGCCCCGAACCCCGAACCACCGGTTACCGAGGAACAGTCTGCAGGCGGCCTGCACATGCGTTTTACCGCTAATTGCTGGTTGCAGGTCACTGCTGTAGGTGGCCGGGTGTTGCACAGTGCGCTGATGCAGCCCGGTCAGAGCTTGAATATTGACCATTCCGGGCCGGTGGACTTGGTGATTGGTGCGGTGGAGGCGGTAGAGTCCATCCGTTTCAATGGCCAGCCTGTAGATATGCAGAGCTCCAGCCAGTCAGGCGTGGTCCGCCTGCGGCTGGGCCAGTAGGAGACGCAGCCAAGATGCAACATGAATCACCAATAAAGCGCCGGGTCTCCAGGCAGATACGTGTTGGCTCGGTGCTGGTGGGCGGTGATGCGCCTATTTCGGTGCAGAGCATGACCAATACGGAAACCTGTGACGTTGCAGCTACCGTAGCCCAGATCAATCAGTTACAGGCGGTCGGCGCAGATATCGTGCGGGTTTCGGTTCCCAGCATGGAGGCGGCCGAGGCCTTTGGCGAAATCCGTAAGCGCGTAACCCTGCCGCTGGTGGCGGATATTCATTTTGACTACAAGATAGCCCTGCGCGTGGCGGATCTGGGCGTTGACTGCCTGCGGATCAATCCGGGCAACATCGGCCGGGAAGACCGTGTCCGTGCGGTAGTGGATGCGGCGCGGCACAACGGCATTCCCATCCGTATCGGCGTCAACGCCGGTTCTCTGGAAAAAGATCTGCAGAAAAAGTACGGCGAGCCTACACCCCAGGCTCTGGTTGATTCCGCCTTGCGCCATGTGGACTATCTGGACAAGCTGGACTTTCAGGACTTCAAGGTCAGCGTCAAGGCCTCCGATGTGTTCATGGCCGTTGGCGCCTACCGTTTGCTCGCCGCCCAGATCGAACAGCCCTTGCACCTGGGTATCACGGAAGCAGGCGCCCTGCGTTCGGGTACAGTCAAGTCAGCGGTGGGCCTGGGCATGTTGCTGGCCGAGGGCATTGGCGACACTATTCGTATTTCGCTAGCGGCCGACCCGGTAGAAGAGATCAAGGTCGGGTTTGACCTGCTCAAGTCATTGCACCTACGCTCGCGCGGCATCAACTTTATTGCCTGTCCAAGCTGCTCACGGCAGAATTTTGATGTAATCAAGACCATGAACGAGCTTGAGGCGCGCCTCGAGGACGTCGTGGTGCCACTGGACGTGGCGGTCATCGGCTGTGTAGTGAATGGCCCAGGCGAAGCCAAGGAAGCGGATATCGGTTTGACGGGTGGCTCGCCAAATAACCTCCTGTATATAGGTGGTGTACCAGACCAGAAAGTCGACAATGCGCAACTGGTTGATACCCTGGAAAAACTGATCCGCGAAAAGATTGCTGCCAAGCAGGCGCTGGATGCCAACACCATTGCCCGTGGCTGAATAAAGGAATGACGCTTTGAAAACCCTGCAAGCCGTGCGCGGCATGAACGATGTGCTGCCCGCCGACGGTGCTCTGTGGCAATACCTGGAGACTACTGTGGCGCAGCTGTTGGGTAGCTATGGCTACCAGCAGATGCGCATGCCGATCGTCGAATCAACCGAACTGTTCAAGCGTTCGATTGGTGAGGTTACCGATATCGTCGAGAAGGAAATGTATACCTTCGCCGACCGCAATGGTGACTCCTTGACGCTGCGGCCCGAAGGCACCGCCGGTTGTGTGCGGGCGATGCTCGAGCACGGCCTGCTCGGCAGTGGCGTAAGCCAGAAAGTCTGGTATGCCGGCCCGATGTTCCGGCATGAGCGGCCGCAGAAAGGGCGCTACCGGCAGTTCAACCAGATTGGCGTAGAGACGTTTAACCTGCCCGGTCCGGATATTGACGCCGAGCTGATTCTGCTCAGCTGGCGGTTATGGCAGCGCCTTGGTCTGCAGGACGCGGTGACACTCGAACTGAACAGCCTTGGTAGCAGCGAGGATCGGGCGCGCTATCGCGAGGCGCTGGTCGAGTATCTGCGAGCTCGCTTCGAGCAACTGGACGAGGACAGTCAGCGGCGCCTGGAAAGTAATCCGCTGCGGGTGCTGGACAGCAAGAATGCCGGTACTCAAGCGCTGCTAGCAGACGCGCCGCGGCTAGAGGATTACCTGAATGAGGAGGCGCGTACTCACTTCGCTGACCTGCGTGCTCTGCTCGATGCGGCCGGGGTGCCCTATGTAATCAATCCGCGGCTGGTGCGGGGGCTGGACTACTACGGGCTGACAGTGTTCGAATGGGTGACTGACCAGCTTGGCGCACAGGGTACGGTATGCGCCGGTGGTCGTTATGACGGCCTGGTGCAACAGCTCGGCGGCAAACCGGCCCCGGCGGTTGGTTTTGCCATGGGTATTGAGCGTCTACTGCTGTTGTTGCAGACGCTGGACAAGGTTCCTGCTGAACTGGCAAGGCAGGTGGATGTCTATCTCGTGACCTTGGGCCCAGGCGCAGCAGTAGCGGGCTTCCAGTTGGCCGAGCAACTGCGCGACGCCTTGCCTGAAGTGCGCCTGGTAGTGCATTGTGGCGGCGGCAGTTTCAAGAGCCAGTTCAAGAAGGCCGACAAGTCAGGGGCGCTGTATGCCCTTATCCTTGGTGAGGATGAAGTAGCTGCCCAACAGGTTGGTCTGAAGCCTTTGCGCGGTGAAGGTGAGCAGCAGAATATCGCCTGGCAGGATGTGCCGGCACAGTTAAAACAATTGTTGTGAGCGGCGCAGCTGCTCTCGATTCGGCAAGGAGTGTAAGGTGACTTACCAGACAGAAGAAGAACAGGTAGAGAAAATCAAGGACCTCTGGAAGCGCCATGGCGTTCCGTTGCTGACAGGTGTGGTCATTGCCCTTGCTGGTGTCTTTGGTTGGCAGGGTTGGAATAACTATCAGGAAACCCAGGCGGCCAATGCCTCGGCGCTGTACCAGAACATGCTGGAGTCTGTGCTTGGTGGTGACGACGAGAATTCCCGTGCTCGGGCTGCCGAACTGGCAACGCAGATTCGCAATGAATATGGCGGCACCCGCTATGCCCAGTTCGCAGCCCTTATGCAGGCGCGCCTGGCGGTTGATAATGACGACCTGGATACTGCCGAGCAGGTACTGCGCGAGGTAGTGGACAAGGGTGGTGACGATACCCTGAAGGAAGTCGCACGCCAGCGCCTGGCAAGAGTTCTTGCTGCGCAGGAACGTGCCGAAGAGGGTCTTGAATTGTTCCGTGGCTCGGTCAGTGGCGCGCTACTGGCAGGTCGGGAGGAAGTCAGAGGTGATTTGTTGCTGGGTCTTGGGCGTGTCGATGACGCGCGTGAGGCCTATCTGGCCGCTATCGATGCCATCGAAGATGTGCGTGATCGGCCGCAATTACAGTTGAAGCTGGATGATCTGGCGGAGGAAGCCTAGTGAACTTGAAGTTCCGATATCTTGCCTTGGGTATGGCAGCCTTGCTGGTAGTGGGTTGCAGTGGTTCCGGCAAGAAAGAGTTACCCCCAGCCGAGCTTGAGAAATTTACCGCTGAGGCCGAGTTTGAGCGCGCCTGGAGCCGTAACATAGGTTCAGGTCAGGGCAAGCGCTTCAATAAGCTCGTCCCAGCCATGGACGGTCTGACCCTGTACGCAGCCGACAACCGTGGCCGCGTCATCGCCATGGAGCGTGATAGCGGCGACGTGATTTGGCAGGTGCGTCTCAAAGAACGCCTGTCTGGCGCTGTGGGCGTAGGCGGTGGTCGTGTCATGGTCGGTACGCTGGACGGTGAAGTGATCGTTCTGGCCGAAGAAGATGGCAGCGAGCTGTGGCGCGCCCAGGTCTCCAGTGAGGTGCTGGCGCCGCCGCAAACCAATGGCGACGTGGTAGTGGTGCAAACCCAGGACGATAAGGTTACTGCGCTGGATATCACCACTGGTGAACAGCGCTGGATCTTTGAGTCATCCCTGCCGGTACTGACAGTGCGCGGGCATAGCACCCCGGTGGTCAACCTGCGTCGGGTCTATGCCGGCTTGGCTAGCGGCAGAGTCGTGTCTCTGGCTGCGGATACCGGTCTGCCTCTCTGGGAGGAGCGCGTTGCTCAGCCGCAGGGTCGCTCCGAACTGGAACGTATGGTCGATATCGATGGTGACCTGCTGCTGGTTGATGACACGCTCTACGTCGTCAGCTTCCAGGGTGTATTGGCGGCCATGGATGCGGAGACAGGCAATGTGCGCTGGAACCACCCGGCCTCCAGCCACGCGGGCCCTAGTGAAGGTTTTGGCAGTCTTTATGTCAGCCATGCAGGTGGCCGAGTCGAGGCTATAGACCGTGGTCGTGCGACTTCCTTGTGGACCAATGAGGAACTGCTGCGTCGCAACCTGACTGCCCCGGTAGCGTTCAGCAGCTATGTTGCCGTGGCCGACTTCGAAGGTTACGTGCATCTGTTGGCGCAAACCGATGGGCGCCTGGTAGCGCGCACCCGGGTTGATCGCAAGGGTGTGCGAGCCGAGCCAATCGTCGTGGGTGATACCCTGTATGTTTATGGCAACAGCGGCAATCTGGTAGCTCTGAAGCTGCGCTGAAACGAATAAAGCTATACTATCCCGGCCGCTGCCCGACTTTCTGGCGCAGCGGCCGTTTTGTTTATTGCGCGGGTACCCGTGCGCGGAGTGATCATGGTTCCTGTAATTGCCCTGGTGGGCAGGCCGAATGTCGGCAAGTCCACACTTTTCAACCGTCTGACCAAAAGTCGCGACGCTATCGTGGCTGATGTCTCCGGGTTGACCCGTGATCGCCAGTACGGCGAGGCGCGGTGGCAGGGCAAGCCCTATATCCTGGTGGATACCGGCGGTATCACCGGCGAAGAAAATGGCCTGGATATGGAGATGGCAGGACAGTCACTGCAGGCCATCGAAGAAGCAGACGCTGTGTTGTTTCTGGTCGACTCGCAGGCGGGACGCACCGCTGGCGACGAGCTGATTGCCGAGCACCTGCGCAAGCGCAACAAGCATACCTATCTGATTGCCAACAAGATTGATGGCTCGGACCCCGATTCGATTCTCGGCGAGTTCTCCAAGCTGGGCCTTGGCGCGCCTATAGGTATTGCTGCCTCCCATGGGCGGAATATCAATCCCATGCTCGAGCAGGTTATGGGCGAGCACGGTATTGCCAGTCTGATGGCCGAGCGTGCGGTTGAAGGCGAAGATGCCGAGGGTCGCCGTATCGTCGAGGCAATCGGCACCAAGATTGCCATTATCGGTCGCCCCAATGTTGGCAAATCGACCCTGGTCAATCGTATGCTAGGTGAAGACCGTGTGGTGGTGTTTGACCAAGCGGGTACTACCCGCGACAGCATTTACATCCCTTTCGAGCGCCACGAGAAGCCCTACACCCTGATAGATACCGCTGGTGTGCGTCGGCGTGGCAAGGTCTTCGAGGCGATCGAGAAGTTCTCGGTAATCAAGACACTGCAGGCGATCCAGGATGCCAACGTGGTGATCTTTGTGGTCGATGCCCGTGACGGTATCGTCGAGCAGGACCTGCATCTACTCGGTTTTGCCCTGGAGGCCGGTCGCGCTTTGGTGATTGCCGTGAACAAGTGGGACGGCATGGACGAGCGCGAGAAGGACTACGTCAAGATTGAGCTCAAGCGTCGGCTGTTCTTTGCCGAGTTTGCCGATCTGCATTTTATCTCTGCCTTGCACGGTAGCGGCGTGGGCTTACTTTACAAATCGGTGGACAAGGCTTTTGCCAGCGCCATGACCAAGGTGCCGACCAACCGCATGACGCAGATTCTGGAAGATGCGGTCAAGGAGCACCAACCGCCAATGGTCAATGGTCGGCGCATCAAGATGCGCTATGCGCACCTGGGTGGCTCCAATCCGCCGATCATTATCGTGCACGGCAACCAGTTGGAGAAGGTCCCTGGTTCCTATACCCGTTACCTGGAGAACACCTTCCGCAAGGTGCTCAAATTGTCTGGCACGCCGATCCGGGTGGAGTACAAGTCCGGTGACAACCCCTTCGAGGGGCGCAAGGCTAGCCTGACCGACCGCCAAGTAAACAAGAAGCGCCGCTTGATGAGCAGTCAGAAGACTGCCGACAAAAAGCGCCGCGACAAGCGCTAACCGACCCCGGGCGGGGTCGGCTCAGACCGTCAGGCGGCCTGGGTGCTAGTCTGGCGCAAGGCGCGGTTGAGTGCACTGAACAGCGCCCTGAAGGTCGCTGTGGTCAGGTTCTCGTCAATGCCCACCCCGTGAAGTGGACGGCCATTGTTCAGGCGTATCTCGATATAGGCTGCGGCCCTGGCGTTGGTGCCTGAACCCATCGAGTGCTCATGGTAGTCCATGATCTCCACTGCCACCGGTAAACCCGCTACCAGCGCTTCCAGCGGCCCTTTGCCGATGCCGCGCCAGTGTTGGGTCTCACCCTGGTTAAGCACCTCCACATCAACGGCGCTGGTGCCGTTTTCTTCCTGCAGGCGATGCTTGACCAGGGAGTAGGGCGCACTGGCCTGGAGATACTCCTGCTCGAGCAGCGCATGGATCTGCTGGGCGCTCATCTCCAGTCCCAGGCGGTCGGTTTCGCCCTGCACTACCTGGCTGAACTCAATCTGCATGCGGCGCGGCAAGCTGATGCCGTATTCCTGTTCAAGCAAATAGGTAATACCGCCCTTGCCGGATTGGCTATTGACGCGGATGACGGCCTCGTAACTGCGGCCGATATCAGCCGGGTCGATAGGCAGGTAGGGTACTTCCCACAGGGCGTTGCTCTGCTGCTGGGCAAAGCCCTTGCGAATGGCGTCCTGATGCGATCCGGAGAAGGCGGTGTGCACCAGATCACCAATATAGGGGTGGCGCGGGTGCACCGGCAGTTGGTTGCATTCCTCGACGACCTTGCGCACTGCGTCAATGTCGGAGAAGTCCAGCTGCGGATGGATGCCTTGGGTATAGAGGTTCAGTGCCAGGGTGACCAGATCGACATTGCCGGTGCGCTCACCGTTACCGAACAGGCAGCCCTCAACTCGGTCCGCTCCCGCCAACAGCCCCAGCTCAGTCGCCGCCACGCCAGTGCCGCGGTCGTTGTGGGTGTGCAGACTGATCAATACGCTGTCGCGGCGGCTGATATGTCGACCGAACCATTCGATCTGGTCGGCATATTGGTTGGGCGTGGCAACCTCCACGGTGGCGGGCAGGTTGAGGATGACCTTGTTCTCGGGCGTCGGTTGCCATACATCGAGCACGGCATCACAAACCTCGACGGCAAAGTCCAGTTCGGTAGAGGTGAAAATCTCCGGTGAGTACTGGAAGGTCCATTGGGTTTCGGGCTGCTGGGCCGCGTGCGGTTTGATCAGTTTGGCGGCGTTCACCGCAATTTCTACTACGCCCTTCTTGTCCTGGTTAAAGACAATGCGGCGGAAGCTCGGAGCTGTGGCGTTGTATACGTGAATAATGGCTTTCTTGGCGCCGCGTACGGATTCGAAGGTGCGCGCGATCAGGTCTGCGCGCGCCTGGGTCAGTACCTGAATGGTCACGTCATCCGGTATATGGCCTTGCTCAATCAGTGTGCGCACAAAATCGAAGTCGGTTTGTGAGGCAGAGGGGAAGGCCACCTCGATCTGCTTGACGCCAACCTTGACCAGGGTCTGGAAGAATCGCAATTTGCGCGCAGGGTCCATGGGCTCTATCAGCGACTGGTTGCCATCACGCAGGTCGGAGCTGCACCACACAGGAACCTGCGTGATGGTCTTCGATGGCCAGGTGCGGTCGGGAATATCGACCGGCTGAAAGGCGCGGTATTTGGCGGACGGATCGCTGAGCATGCTCATGGTGTGTTTCCTGTTCTGGTCGCGCCTCGTGAGCGCGGGCAGTGCTTTAATTGGTTTGGTTTTGCAGTAAAGTTAGTTGTTTGAGTTTTTTATTGCAATACGGATTGTAAGGTTGCAATAAAAACCTGTTTTAGCTTGTTTGTAGCAATTCCGGTTGTCTCAGGGGGCGCCAGTTAAAGTTTTTTTGCGCTGTTAGGGGATGAGTGGTGTGAGGGGTGCGGAGGGGCCGCACTCAGCCTGGCAGGCTGAGTGCTATCTCAGGCTTCTTGGTGAGGCAGGTTTGCTGTCCCAAATCAAAGTCAAAGTCTGGTTTGAGTCTTCAGTGCATATAAGCCCCGATAAATATCGCGGGGTCTACGCGTACATTGTTAAGGCTGACATTCCAATGCAGGTGCGGGCCAGTAGCGCGGCCGGTGGCGCCGACCTTGCCCAGCACCTCGCCCCTGTCCAATTCATCCCCGACCTTTACATCAATGGCTGAGAGATGGCAGAACATGCTGATCATTCCCTGGCCGTGGTCGACAAAGACGGTTTTGCCATTGAAGAAATAGTCTCCTACCAGAATGACCTGGCCCGCAGCGGGTGACTTGATTGGTGTGCCGCTGGGTACGGCGAAGTCCAGTCCGGAGTGTGGGTTACGCTCCTCGCCATTGAAAATACGGCGCAGGCCGAAGGCGCTGGACAGTCGGCCGTCTACCGGCCGATCCAGCATCAGGTTGCTTGGTTGCCTAGGGCTAAAGACCTGGTACGCCTTGATCTGCTCGTCCAGTTCGCGCTGGATGCGCTTCAGGTGGGCAGGGTCAGGGGTGACATGCTGCTGATTGCGCAGGGTAATGCGCTGGGTGGGGTAGTCGCGGTTGCCAACGTTGAAGCTGAGTTTCTTGCCGTCTGCCAGCTCAATCTGCTCGGTACCCGGTTTAACCGTCAGGGGGATACCGACGATGGCAATCCAGCGCTTGCCGTCCTCGCGTATGACCAGAACCGGTTGGCCCTGGTAGCTGGCCCGTGGCGCAGTGCTTTGCTCCGGCAACGCCAGCACGGCAACGCCGCCGGGCACCGGCTTGTTCAGAAAGCGAGTAATAAAGCCTTCGGCCTGGGCGGGCAAGCTCAGGCAGGCCATTAATAGCAGGGCAATCAGGGATTTCATGTAAGGCTCAGTCCAGCAGGGGGAGGGTGTGGGGTTGGTCCAGGTCGCTTTCCACGCGCAGTGCCAGCCGACCATCGGCCAGGCGCGCTTCCACGCGCTGTCCGGGCCTGGCGTCGGCATGGCTGCGCAGGGCTCTGCCCTGTTGGTCGAGCAAGATGCTGTAGCCTCGACCCAAGGTTGCCAGGGGGCTGACCAGATTCAGGGTCTGGGCCAGATTTTCCAGCCTTTGGCGGCGCTGCTGCATGCTCTGCGTCATGGCTCTGGGTAGGCGTTGGTTGAACTGGTCCAGGCGCTGACGCAACAGGGACAAATGTCTGCCTGGGTGCTGCGCCTGCAGACGTGCCAGCAGGCGCTCGTGGCGCTGGCTCAGCAGGGTGAGTTGCTGGGTCAGGGCGCGCTTGAGTCGCAGTTCAAGATCATCCAGCCGCTGTGCCTGTTGCGCCAGGCGCTCTCCCGGATGCCGTAGACGACGGCGTAGACTGTCGACCCGCAGGTGTTCCCGCGCCAGGCGCTCGCGCATGCGCTGTAGCAGTTGCCGGTGAGCACGTTCCACTTGCTGCAGCATGGCTTGCTGATCCGGGCTCAGGAGCTCTGCTGCAGCCGAGGGTGTGGGTGCGCGCACATCAGCGACAAAGTCGCTGATGGATACGTCGGTTTCATGCCCCACGGCACTGATGGTCGGCGTCTGGCAAGCAGCCAGGGCGCGGGCGACCGGCTCTTCGTTGAACGGCCAGAGGTCTTCCAGGGAGCCGCCGCCACGGGCCAGTATCAGTGCATCAAAACCGGCCCGGTCGGCCTGCTGCAGGGCCTTGACGATCAGCGCTGCCGCTTCTCGTCCCTGTACCGGCGTGGGCACGATCACCAGCTCGATAAAGGGTGCGCGGCGCCCGAACACGCTGATGATGTCGCGTACCGCAGCGCCGCTAGGCGAGGTAATAACGCCGATACGTCTGGGGTGTGTGGGCAGCGGCCGCTTGCGCTCGACGGCAAACAGGCCTTCGGCGTCCAATTTGGCTTTTAGTGCCTCGAAGGCTTGGCGTAGGGCGCCATCGCCTGCGCTTTCCATGCTGTCGACGATAAGCTGATAGTCGCCACGCCCTTCATACAGGCTGACCCGGCCGCGCACGCGAACCTGCAGACCATCGCGCATGTCCATGCGTACCCGGCTGGCGTGCTGGCGGAAAAAGGCACAGCGAATTTGCGCCTTGCTGTCCTTGAGGCTGAAATACAGGTGGCCGGAGGAGGGCTTGGCCAGGTTGGACAGTTCTCCCTCGACCCAGATCTGCGGGAACACGTCCTCCAGCAGGCTGCGGGCGCGGGCGTTGAGTTGACTGACGCTGAGCACGTTGCGCTCGGCAGTCAGGCGTTCAAATAGTGTGTTATCAGTCATGCGTGCATCTTAGCCTGCCTGGCCCGCGCAGAGAATAATTCCGTTGCAGAGCTGATAGCGATTGAGCGTGGGGCTGCTGATCGGTATAATGCCCTGCTTCCATTTTCCCGCTCGGGAGCCCTGCTATGCTACGTGTAAGCCAAGAAGCCCTTACCTTTGATGATGTCCTGCTGGTGCCCGGATATTCCGAAGTCATGCCCAAGGATGTCAGTCTCAAGTCCCGGCTCACCCGGCGCATCGAACTCAATATCCCTCTGCTGTCCGCTGCCATGGACACCGTCACCGAAGCCCGCCTGGCGATTGCCATGGCGCAGGAAGGTGGCATGGGGATTATTCACAAGAATATGACCGTCGAGCAGCAGGCTGCCGAAGTGCGCAAGGTGAAGAAATTCGAATCCGGTGTGGTCAAGGATCCGATCACCATTGACGCCGATGCGACTGTTGGTGAGCTGGTAGAGCTGACCCGTGTGAACAATATCTCCGGTGTGCCGGTACTCTCTGCTGGCGAACTGGTCGGTATTGTTACTGCTCGCGACGTGCGCTTTGAAACCCGCATGAACGCCAAGGTACGCGACGTCATGACCGGCAAAGAGAAGCTGGTTACCGTTAAGGAAGGCGTCAGCGCAGCTGCTGTGCGGGAGCTGCTGCACCGCCACCGCATCGAAAAGGTCCTGATCGTTGACGACAACTTCGGCCTGACAGGCATGATGACCGTCAAGGATATCGAAAAGGCCCGCGCTTACCCAAATGCCACCAAAGATGACCAGGGTCGCCTGTTAGTCGGTGCTGCTGTGGGCACTGGTGCTGACACGCCCGAGCGTATTGCTGCTCTGGCTGCTGCTGGAGTGGATGTGGTGGTAGTAGATACCGCCCACGGTCACTCCAAGGGCGTGATCGATCGCGTGCGCTGGGTCAAGGAGAACTACCCGGATATCCAGGTGGTCGGCGGAAATATCGCCACCGCCGCCGCCGCATTGGCCTTGGCTGAAGCTGGCGCCGACGCAGTGAAAGTCGGTATCGGCCCCGGCTCCATCTGCACCACGCGGATTGTCGCCGGCGTCGGCGTGCCGCAGATCTCGGCGATCGCCGATGTGGCGACTGCGCTGAAGGATCTAGATGTGCCGGTCATCGCCGATGGCGGCATCCGGTTCTCCGGCGACCTGGCCAAAGCCATTGCTGCTGGTGCCTCGGTGGTGATGATGGGCTCGATGTTTGCGGGCACTGAAGAGGCTCCGGGTGAAGTGGAGCTGTTCCAGGGCCGGTCTTACAAGGCCTATCGCGGCATGGGTTCGATGGGCGCCATGGCCCAGAGCCAGGGTTCTTCGGATCGCTACTTCCAGGATTCCAGTGCCGGTGCCGAAAAGCTGGTGCCCGAAGGTATTGAAGGCCGAGTGCCCTATAAAGGCTCGCTGGCTGCGATCATCCATCAATTGATGGGTGGTCTGCGCGCGTCCATGGGTTATACCGGTAGCAGCACTATTCTGGAAATGCGTACCAAGCCCGAGTTTGTGCGCATTACCAGTGCTGGCATGAGCGAATCCCACGTTCACGACGTACAGATCACCAAGGAATCGCCCAACTACCGCGTTGGTTGATACAAGAATGAAACAGGCGCTGGATGCCTGAGCGTTGAAGCCGGAGGTGTATGCCCCGGCTTTGCGTTTTTTGCTTCCAGCTTTCAGCTTCAAGTTCTTTCCGAAGGAAAGCCCCCATGCTCCATCAAGACATCCACGCCCACCGCATCCTGATTCTGGACTTCGGCTCCCAGTACACCCAGTTGATCGCCCGTCGTGTGCGGGAAATCGGCGTGTATTGCGAGATTCGTGCCTGGGATATGGAAGAAGCCGAGATCAAAGCCTTTGCCCCAAAGGGCATCATCCTGGCCGGCGGCCCGGAGTCGGTTCCGCAGGCGGGTTCGCCTCGTGCGCCTGGGATTGTCTATGAACTGGGTGTGCCGGTGCTGGGTATCTGCTACGGCATGCAGACCATGGCCGAGCAGTTGGGCGGCAAGGTGCAGGGCTCGGAGAAGCACGAGTTTGGTTATGCACGGGTGGATATTGTCGGCAAGAGTGGTTTTCTGTCCGGCATTGAGGACCACATTGATGACGATGGTGTGCTGAGTCTGGACGTGTGGATGAGCCACGGCGACAAGGTCATCGATCTACCCGAAGGTTTCCATATCCTGGCCAGTACACCCAGCTGTGCGATCGCCGCCATGGGTGATGAAAGCCGTCAGTTCTACGGGGTGCAGTTCCACCCCGAAGTTACTCACACCCGTCAGGGTCAGCGCATACTATCGCGCTTTATTTTGGAACTGTGCGGATGTGAAGCCCTGTGGACGGCTTCGAATATTGTTGAAGATGCTGTTGCCAACGTGCGAGCCCAGGTTGGAGACGCCAATGTACTGCTAGGCCTGTCCGGCGGGGTGGACTCCTCGGTGGTCGCAGCCTTGCTGCACCAGGCAATTGGTGAGCAACTGACCTGTGTGTTTGTCGACAATGGCTTGTTGCGTCTGCATGAAGGCGAGCAGGTCATGGCCATGTTTGCCGAGAACATGGGCGTCAAGGTCATTCGGGTTAATGCCGAAGACAAGTTTCTCTCGCGTCTGCTGGGTGTGACCGATCCTGAGGAGAAACGCAAGATCATTGGCCGCACCTTTATCGAAGTCTTTGATGAAGAGGCAACCAAGCTCAAGGGCGTGAAGTATCTGGCCCAGGGCACCATCTATCCGGATGTGATCGAGTCGGCAGGTTCCAAGAACGGCAAGGCCCACGTAATCAAGTCGCACCATAACGTCGGTGGCTTGCCTGACGATATGGCCTTCGAACTGGTCGAGCCGCTGCGCGAACTGTTCAAGGACGAGGTACGCAAGATCGGTCTGGAACTGGGTTTGCCCTACGACATGGTCTACCGCCATCCCTTCCCAGGGCCGGGCCTGGGCGTGCGGATCCTGGCTGAAGTGCGCAAGGACTACGCCGACATCCTGCGTCGTGCCGATTACATCTTTATCGAAGAACTGCGCAATGCCGACCTGTACCAGAAGGTCAGTCAGGCGTTTGCCGTATTCCTGCCGGTCAAGTCGGTCGGGGTGGTGGGTGATGGTCGTCGCTATGAGTGGGTGATCGCCTTGCGTGCGGTGGAAACCATCGACTTCATGACGGCGCGTTGGGCACACCTGCCCTACGAGTTCCTGGAGACGGTTTCCAATCGGATTATCAACGAGATCACCGGTGTGTCGCGGGTGACTTACGATATCTCCAGCAAACCGCCTGCGACCATTGAGTGGGAATGAGCCGAGAACGCAAGTGAACACAGGGCTTGTCCGCTAATTGTGGGAAGTGCCCAAACAAAAAACCCGCCGTTTGGCGGGTTTTTTATTACCAAAGCGGACCCTTAGAGGCCGAGCTCTTCGCAGACGCCAGCACGCGCCCATTGGGCTGAGGGGAAGGCTTCGTTAAGCACCCCAAGACCTTCTACTACACCTTCCCATTCACCATCACTGCGCAGGCGGGCATAGCCTACTAGCTTCCCGTCGACGTCAATAATTGGCTGTACATACTCGCCGTTGCGTGTTGATTCGGGCATCCCTAGCTCACAGCTCAGGGCGGCTACTGGTGCTGCCAATAGGGCCAAAGCGGTTAGAGGTGCCAAAAAAGCCAGCTTGTTCATTTTCATGTTGTATCTCCTGACTGCTCTGGTTGCAGGCCCTGCTGGGCACTGCAACCGGGCAGGACTTGATTCAGTCAAGGTTGATTATCAAGGGGATCTCTTCGATGACGGCCGTACCGGCACCTACCACATCGAGACGGAACACAAAGCGCTGTTCGCCCGGACCGGCATCGCCGCGATTCAGGGTCACGTCAAAGGACACTGTTTCCCCGCGACTCACATCCTCAATCAGGTCAGGTGTGATATTGCGCACCATGCGGGCAAAGTCACCGTTGGGAACCAGGCGCAGGTCCAGAGATTCCGCGGCATTCTCAAGTGCGGCCTCAACATTGCGGACAATATCACTGCTGGAGGAGTCGAGCTGGAACACCTCACCACCGGTCTGATCCACCATGCTGCGCACGTCTCTAACTGCAGAGCCCCGCTCCAACCCGTATACGCGAATACCCCGCGCATTCAGTGCAGCGACTGTGCTGGCCCAGGTTGGGCCAGGGTAGCCTGGGCTGTAGACGCCATAGTCTTCGTTGGCCGGGGTGTGGAAGTTCGCATCCGTGGCGAAAAAGATGATGCGCAACGAACCGTCACGCCAGCCGGTAACCGACGGAGCGATATTGGCCTGTGCTTGCCCCGGCACGGTACGACCGCTGCCGGTGGCCAACTGAAACAGTGCTTCGAGCTGGCTCTCGGGAGTGTCTGCGCCATTCTGCAGCAGCAGGCTGTTGATAGCCTCAATGGTCAAGGCGCCGTCACCAGTCAGAGCCTGGTCAAGGCGGTAGGCATAGTCAGAACTGATTCCCCAGGGTGAAATGGGAGTGTCACTGAAGGAAGCAATGCCTGTGTGCACGTCGCTACCGCTAGCTTCGAAGGCACGCACCAGATCCTCTGCCTGGCTCTTGAACTGGGCGATACTGCCGCCGTAGCTGCCGGACACATCAACCAGGAACATGATGTCGACCCGGTCAAATACACTGCCTTCTCCGGGTACGGTCACGCTGATGCGCTGGGTAACGCTGGTAGAGCCGGTGATGTCAACGGTGACCGGAGTTCCGATGGGGCGGGTACGGCCATCGCGCAGCTCAAGAGCTCGCAGAATGGCACCTTCCACATTCAGGCGGGCACCTTTGCCTTGGCGGCTCGCATCGTCTGCTGCTTCGCTGGCGCTGATCGGACGAGTAAATACAGTAGTGCCAATCTCGTTTCCACTAGTATCGCGAAGGCTGACTTCATTGTTGTCAATCGGCAATGCGGTTTGGCGCAGAGCATTCCTGACTTGAGTAGGGGTCAGATTTGGCTCGATAGAGCGCATGGCAACAATAGTTGCGGCAACCAGTGGTGCTGCGTAGGACGTGCCGCTAGTAGCGCTGTCGTTCCAGGCGGACCGAACAGTGCCGGCTGCTGCGATATCTACCCGCTCGCCATAGTTCGAGTAGCTTTCACGGGTTGGCATACTGCTGTTGGAGTGAGCGCCGACAGTCAGTACCTGGTTGCTCGGATGCGCTCCGAACAGTCTCCAGTTCTGATCACCTGCGTCCGTGTTGCCATTGCCCGCCGAGACCACCATGATAGCTTCCGGATAGTCGCGTTCCATCAGCGCAATAATGCGATCAAAACCAGCGCGCACGCCATCAAAGGCAAAAGCTGGGTAAAGGTTGCTTGTTACCAGGCTTCCGTTGCTTTGCAGGGCGGTTTCCGCGCAACTTGCACCACTGTACCGCTGGCACTTGTGTACCCCGGCGCTCATGTTGAAAACCTTGGCGCCAGACTGCAATGCCAGTACCACTTCTGACATGAAGGCATGGGCAGAGGTTATCGCGCTGTTGCCAACCCGGACATTGAAGCCGCCGCTGGCATTGGCCTCGCCAATGGCCCGCAATAGACCGGCAGAGCCAGCGTCACCCAATTCGGCAGCAATCAAACCAACTACATTGGTGCCGTGACGGGAGGCGGTGGAGGTCGATGTGCCGCGGTCGGGGGCATAAAGTGAAACGCCACCGGAGCGGCTACTGCCGCTGCTGGCGTAGCCCTGGTAGTCAGGTCTGGAGAACTGTACGCCGGCTTCAAACACGCCCATGGAGCGGAAAAAAGGCACAACGGCTCCGGAGCGAGTAGGGTGCACATTGCTAACGTAGACGTCGACACCTTCTTCGACACGGTTCGACTGACGCTGTCCGCTGATGTCAGGATCGCCGCTCCAGTCAACACTAACAGCATCGTGATCGAAGTAGGTATCCATCATCACATCTTCGATGCCGGTGCGCGCAAGCAGTCGCTCGATGGCTGCTTCAAGTTCTGCGAAGGTCGTAGTGGGCAAGCGCAACTGACGGGCACGTAGGGCGTCAATCTTACCTACTACCTCGCCGTTCTCTGCAATTGCTGCCGCTTCAGCTGTGGCATCCAGGTCCAGGCCGTCGGCAATGAACAGCATGACAAGATTAGCAGCGACTTTTGCGCCGCCACCCATATCGATCAGATCATCGGGGTCAGCGGTGACAACCGACACGCCGTCAGTGACGCTGAAGAGAAGGCGGTTGCTCTCTACGTCTCCTGCGCGCAGAAACAGATTTACGTCGCCAGCTACGCCGCCGGGGATGTCAAACGCCAGTGTGCCCTCGCCAACTGAGGCAGGCAGAATCTCTGCGGTACCAAGCATTACTCGGATCTGGTTAGGGTCCAGCGATGTGCCGCCTGCGCTGCTCTCTATTTCATAGGATACGACTACCCTGTCACCGTTATCTGCAGAGGTGGGGTTGACTGATGTGGTTCGCAGAGTGACGGAGGTGTCACCACCGCCGTCAGTCCCGCCACCACCGTTTCCGCCACCGCCACCGCCGCCGCTGAGGCAGCCGGCAAGGAAAAGGGTCATTGTGACTAAAAGGATGTAGGACAATAAGCGGCCGAGCGGCCTTGTGCGAGATTGCATTGAGTGCACCATTTGCTCTCCTTAATGAATGGTGCCGATAGCAGGGTGCGCTAACGATATGTCATCCCTGCTTCAGCGCGGTAAAACCGATGTAACTCCATGATCCACCCATTGAAAATGGGAGGTTCTGTAACGCAGTCTGGTTTCGAGCCTAGGTAGGGAGATCATCATGATCCCCATCTGAAAACGCATCGAGGTAGTGATTTGCGGCAGTATCAGCCATAGCTGATTAAGCGGCGTAAACTACCAATACAGCGCCAGGATGACAAGCTGATTACGCTCGCAGGCGGTAATCACTGCGCTGGGGAAGGGAAGTAGTTGCTGCTTGCGAACCATAAGCTCTGGCCGCAAGCAGCTTCGCACCCTTGCAATATCAGGGGCTTGGCAGGTTCTCTGCGGTCCAGTCCATCACCTGCCGGGCCAGCTCGTCAGCTGCGAGTTTGAAGGCCTTGACCGCCCCCGGTACCTGTACGTCCTCCAGCGGTTGCTCAACCAGAAAACGTTTGGCGGCAATTACCTGCCTGGAGTTTGGGTTGATCAGGCGGGCGTCCAGATCGATGCGGGCGACCGGGGTTGCAGCGCCGTATACCACCTGGAAGGCGCGCAGGTCGCTGCCCAGGTGCACATCAGCATGCAGCGCATGTTCGTCCGTGCTGATGTGGGTGGGCGAGACGCGATGACTGAAGGCACGGGCCAGGTGCTCCCGCACGATTACCGGGGCTGGGTCTGTCCAACGGGCGCCTTTGTAGGTACTGAGTTTATCCCCCTCTGGATTCACCAGCATGCGCGGACCGCTCTGGGCAAACCCGGCCTGCGGCGTATTAATGCGCAACATCGGAAGGTTAAGCTGGCTTGCGCCAGGGTCGACGCTGGGCGGTGGCATTTGATAAATCGTCAGGGGCTCTGACTCGGGCAGGATGGAGCAGGCCGAGAGCAATACAATTGCAGCCCCAAGCAGGCTACGCCGGATGTAGCTATCGCGGTGGATCACGGTTGAAACTCCTCCATGCTGTCACGCCCAAGCAGGAATCGGGTGGGATTGTCCTCCAGGCGGCGGGTAATACCGCGCAGGGAGCCGAGACTGCCGCGCAACTCATTGATCGCGGGTTCCAGCTGTCCAAGGCCCTGCATGCCACTGGTAAAGGCTTCGCTGTTCTCGTCGAGCAGCGCTTCAAGTTTTGCGCTGGAACGCGCGATGGAGGTCATGGCTTCCTCTGCACCGTCAAGCGTGCGAGCACCCTGCTGGACCAGTAGTTGGTCAGCGTTGCCCATCAGCACCGCAGCCTGCTCCATCGCGATTGTTGCCTGTGTGCTGGCCTTGGTCAGTTCGGCGATTAGGTCACCAGCGCTCTCGCTTTGGTCGGCAAAGCTGGTAGTAGCTTTCTCCATCGCTTCCAGGGTACGAGTCAGGCTATTGGCGTTGTCTTCAGAGAGCACGCTGCGCACGCTGGAAATCAGTTGGTTGATGTTGGTCAGCAGATCCTCGCCGTCCGCCAGCAATGCAGCGATGGGGGATGGCGAAGCGACGATGATCGGGTCTTCGCCGTTGCGGGCAGTAAGCTGTGGGCTGGCTGGGTCACCGTGACTAAGCTCAATCACCGAGTTACCGGTTATGCCGGTGAACGAGAGCCTGGCGCGGGTGTCTTCCTTGATGGGGACCCCTGCCTCCACCCGGATGCTCGCCAGCACGCGCCTGGGGTCCTGGGGGTCGAGGCTAAGTGCGGTGATATCACCCACCTTGATACCGCTGTACTGCACGGCGCTACCCCGTGACAGCCCAGTGACGGCCTGGTTGAAGACTACGGTGTAGTGTCGGTAGTCGGTACTGGTGCTGGCGTTGCTCAGCCATATTGCAAAAAATATGGCTGCAGCGGCGGCAAGCAGCGTGAACAGGCCGATCAGAACATGATGGGCTCGGGTTTCCATTAGCGATTCGGCTCCTGTGTTTGTTGACGGTGAACGGCATCTGCCGCAGCGCGACCACGGGGGCCGTGGAAGTAATCCTGAATCCAGGGGTTGTTAGTAGCGGCAACCTTTTCCAGCGTATCGGCAACCAGCACCTTGCGCTCCGAGAGTACGGCTATGCGATCGCATATGGCGTACAGGGTGTCCAGATCATGGGTTACCAGGAACACACTAAGTCCCATGGCATCTCGCAGTGTTCGTATCAGCTCATCGAAGGCAGCGGCGCCAATAGGATCCAGGCCAGCGGTGGGCTCATCCAGAAACAGAATGTCGGGATCCAGTGCCAGTGCGCGGGCCAGGGCTGCGCGCTTGACCATGCCGCCTGAGAGTTCGGATGGGAACTTGGCGCCTGCTGATGCAGGAAGACCGGCCAGCGCGAGCTTCATCTGCGCCAGATGTTCGGCATCGGCGCGGCTCAGGCCGCTGTGCTCCATTAGCGGCAGGGCGATATTTTCTGCCACGCTGAGAGAGGAAAACAGTGCGCCGCCTTGAAACAGAACGCCAAAACGTCGCTCGTACTGTGAGCGTTCCTCGCTACTCAGCGTTTGCAGATCCTGGCCAAACAGTTTGACGCTGCCTGCATTGGGTCGGTGCAGGCCAACGATGGAGCGTAACAGAACCGATTTGCCGGTTCCTGAGCCGCCCACCACGCCGAGAATCTCGCCGTGGTGGATATCCAGGTCAAGGTTTTCATGAATGGTCTGGGTGCCGAACCGGTTCAGCAGTCCGCGCACCTCAACCATGGGTTCGGAGGATGAGTCTCTCACCAGCCCATCTCCATGTAGAACATCGCTGCCATGGCATCTACCAGAATGACCACGAAGATCGATTGAACCACGCTGGAGGTGGTGTGTTCGCCGACGGATTCGGCGCTGCCCGAGACCTTGAGGCCCTCCAAGCAGCCGATAATGGCAATCAGCACTGCAAATACTGGCGCCTTGGCGATGCCGAGGAAAAAGTGTCTGGCTTCCACATTCTGCTGCAGTATGCTCATGAACATGGTGGGCGAGATGTCCAGCGCCAGGGCGCACACCAGCGCGCCACCGAACAGGCCGGAAAACATCGCCACCAAAGTCAGTATGGGTAGGCCGATCACCATTGCCAACACCCGAGGAAGAACCAGTATCTCTACCGGATTCAGTCCCAGGGCGCGCAGGGCGTCGATTTCTTCGTTGGCTTTCATCGAGCCAATCTGGGCGGTGAAGGCGCTGGCGGTTCGCCCGGCCATAAGAATAGCCGTCAGCAGCACGGCAAACTCGCGCAGGAAGGAAAAGGCCACCAGGTCGACGGTATAAATGCTTGCGCCAAAACTTTCGAGCACGGTCGCGCCAAGGAAAGCAATCACAGCACCGACCATGAAGGTCAACAGGGCTACGATGGGCACGGCGTTGAGCGTGGTTTGCTCGATCTGCGCGACCACTGCAGTGACGCGCCAGCGCTTTGGCCGAAACAGATTGCTGGCCAGACTGGCAAGGGTTAACCCGGCAAATCCGAGCAGGTCGGTCAGGTGCCCCCAGAACACGGCTGTGGCGCGCCCGGTGCGAGCCAGTAATTCAAGCAGCAGGGACGGGTTGCGAGCATCGTGGTCCGGATCACTAGCCAGCGTTTTGGCGACCCGCTTTAACAGCGTGCGGCGTTCTTCGCTGAGCTGGTTGGAGTCTTCAGTGACCTGTTCCAGCAGGTCGCGACCGAGTAGTTCTGCCAGCAGCTGCGCACCAGCGGTGTCGAGCTTGCCCAATTGATCAAGTTCGACGCTCTGTATCGACGGTTGTTTGCTGGCGGACTGGCGTGTGAGTCGCCGCAGCTGAGCGTAGTGTTCGAGCACCCAGTCACCCTGGATGATCAAATGTCCGGTCTTGTCGGTGGGGCTGGAAAAGAACGAATTACCCTGAACTGCAGGCATGTCAGGCCCGTTCCGGGCGATGGCGCTGCGCCAGGGTAAAACGCTGCAACACGTCAGGAGCGGCGGGTAATGCCATAATCTTCAGACAGTGTGCCGGGTGAGTCCTGGAGTTTGGGAGCGTAATCTCGAGGTGGCTCCAGGCTGTCGAACACCGGTTCTGCATCGTTCTGGCCGTGGCTGCGTCGTGATGCGCTGGGGTTTTCCTCCAGAGCCGCAAGCAGGTGCTGGCGCGTAATGTCATCAGGAGACAGCTCCACCGCACCTTGGGTCAGGTGATCCTGGATGTCCTGGTAGCTACGGTTCAGGCGAGACACCAGGCTGGCAGTGGTCTTGAAGTGGCTGGATACTTCCTGCTGGTATTCCTCGAAGCGCAACTGAAGGCTTTCCAACTGAGCCTGGGTGCCTGTTGGTGTGCCGCCGCTGAAGCGACGTGCCAATTGGGTCAGGACAATACCCACAACAATGCCTACTGCCAGGGCAATTGTTGCTGCAATCCATAGGTTTTCGCTTGATTCCACCGTGAATCCCTCGTCTCTGTCTGTGTGGTCGATAATTTGATTCAGCCGACCAGCTATAGTTCTAACGGTAACGACATTTGTTAATCAAGGCTAGTGCTCAAGTGCTCTGTTCAGGCAAATTCCTTCACAGCTGTCCTCAACCCAGCCTTGATTGCGGACCTGCCTGAAAGCCAGGGCGAGCAAGGAGATGTTCAGTGATTCCTTTGACTCGCTATACTGTTACCCTTTGCGACGGCGTTGAACGCTGTACAGTCACGGGAGGTAGCGAAATGACCGGTCAGGTGGAAGAGCGGCTCGAGATTGCGGGGCCAGCGGGTAACCTGGAGGCGCGCTTGAATTCGGTTGAGCAGGGCGTGGCGGTGGCGGTTATCTGTCACCCGCATCCGCTGCACGGTGGCACGTTGCAGAACAAGGTGGTCTATACCCTGATGCGTGCGGCTCGTGACCAGGGCGCGGACGTGCTGCGCTTCAATTTTCGTGGTGTCGGGCGCAGTGAGGGTGAGCATGCAGAGGGAGCCGGCGAGATAGATGATTGCCTGGCCGTGGTTGAATGGGCGCGGCAGCGCTATGGCGACCGACCCTTATGGCTTATGGGCTTCTCCTTTGGCGGCTACGTCGCTGCGGCGGCTGCCGGGCGCTGCGCTAGCCCGCCGGAAAAACTGCTGCTGGTTGCGCCCTCGGTTGAACGCTTGCCCTTCGCGGCTCTCCTGCCCCTGCCTGTGCCCGCTACGGTGATGATGGGCGAGGCGGACGACGTGGTGGCCTCCGCGGCGGTATTTGGTTTGCTGGCTGACCGTCAGGAAATTGAAATGGTGCGTTTCCCCGAGACCGGCCATTTCTTCCATGGCCGTTTGGTAGAGTTGAAAGAGGCGGTTGAAAAGGCTCTGGGTAGCTGATTACAAGTACGATTGCCAAGTGCCATGCACGGCGGGTAAAGTACTGCCCCCATTATCTCTCCCTCACGGTTATGCCCATATGACGCCCCTTGATCGCTATAAGGCGGACCTCAAGCGTCCGGATTTCCTTCACGATCCGGCTCAGGAAAGAGCCGTGCTGCATTTGCAGCGCTTGTTCGACGAGCTGGTAGCTGCCGAGTCGAGCACAGGCAATCTGCTGGGCAGGCTGATGCGCAGAAAAGCGGAGCCGGTCAAAGGCCTCTATTTCTGGGGCGGAGTAGGGCGCGGCAAGACTTATCTGGTCGACACCTTTTTTGATGCTCTGCCGTTCAAACGCAAGATGCGCACGCATTTTCATCGCTTTATGCAGCGTGTACACCACGAGCTGAAGACCCTCAAGGGCGAGAAGAACCCGCTTACGCTGATTGCCCGGCAGTTTGCCGACGAAGCCCGGGTCATCTGTTTCGACGAGTTTTTTGTCTCTGACATTACTGACGCGATGATTCTCGGCACTTTGATGGAGGAGCTTTTCCGCAACGGGGTAACCCTGGTCGCTACCTCGAATATCATACCGGATGGTTTGTACAAGGATGGCTTGCAACGCGCTCGCTTCTTGCCAGCCATTGCCCTGCTCAACAGTCACACAGAGGTGGTTAATGTCGATAACGGCGTTGATTACCGGTTGCGTGCGTTGGAACAAGCTGAGCTCTATCACTGGCCGCTGGATGAGGGTGCAGATGTCAGTTTGATGGAGAGCTTCGTCAGCCTGGTACCGGACATCGAGGAAGTGGTTGAGGCCGAGCTGCTGACGGTCGAAAACCGGCCGGTCAGGTCTATCCGCGTTTGCGAGGACGTAGGCTGGTTCGAGTTTCGCGAGCTGTGCGACGGCCCGCGCAGTCAGAATGACTATATTGAGCTGGCGAAAATCTTCCATGCTGTGTTGATTGCCAACGTTGAGCAGATGGGTACCAGCAAAGACGACATGGCCAGGCGTTTTATCAACCTGGTTGACGAGTTCTATGACCGCAATGTGAAGCTGATTCTGTCGGCAGAGGTTGAGCTCAAGGATCTCTACACGGGTGGGCGCCTGAGCTTCGAGTTCCAGCGCACGCTCAGCCGCCTGCTGGAAATGCAATCACACGAGTTTCTGGCCCGCGCTCACAAGCCTTGAGCATGTGGCGCGGAGCCGGGAAGTTCAGTGCGGTGCTTGCTGAAATTGCCTGCGATACTGGTTGGGTGACAGCTCGGTATGCTGGCGGAACAGGCGAGCAAAAAAGCTTGCGTCATCATAGCCAACATCGTAACTGATGGTCTTGATGCTGCGCCTTGTGGTGCTCAGCAGGTTTTTCGCGGTCTCGATACGCAGGCGCTGCAGATAATGTAGCGGCTTGTCCCCGGTAGCGGCCTGAAAGCGGCGCATAAAGTTGCGGATACTCATGCCGTGCTGGCTGGCTACATCTTCGAAGCGAAACTTGTCGGCAAAGTGCTCCTCCAGCCACTGTTGGATCTGCAGGATGGCGACGTCCTGATGTAGTTTCTGTCCACCAAAACCGATGATTCCCGGTGTATAGCTGCGCTGTACCTCATACAGGGTGTCACGTGCTACGGCCTGGGCGACCTGGCTGCCGCACAGGCGTTCGATCAGATGGATCGACAGATCGCAGCCCGAGGTGACGCCGGCTGCGCAGTAGATATTGTCGGCATCGGTTATGTGCTTGTCCTTGCACAGCACTACGCTCGGAAAGCGCTGGTTGAACTCGTCGAAGAACCGCCAATAGGTGGTTGCTTCCCGGCCGTTCAGCAGTCCAGCGGCGGCAATCCAGAACACTCCCGTAGCTTCGCCACTGATCAGCGTGCCACGCGCGTGCTCAGCCTGCAGCCAGGGTATGACCCCGGGGTAGCGCTCGAGCATTTGATCAAAGTCACCCCAGAACGCTGGCAGCATGATCAACTGCGGGCGCAGTGCGCTGAGTGTGGCATCGGTAGCGATGCGATCCATGCTGAAGCTGGTTACCGGCAGGCTGTCGTGGGCGACTATCGAAGTGCGAAAGCCCGGCGTCAGACCCTGGCCGCGGCGTCTGCCGTCGCGCAGGCTGGCCATGTGAAAGAAATCCTTGGCCTGCATCAGGGTCGAGGCGATCACGCCGTCAGTGGCAAGTATGGCGACCTGGCGCAGGGAGGTGGCGGGTGCGGTAATGGGTATCATGCAGTAGCTCTTTTTATAGGTTATATCAGCCACTATATGACTAAAGCATCTTGTTGGTTGGCGCAAGTGTCTTGTTGAGAGAGGGTCAGGCTGCCATTACAGCCTGACCCTCGGGGTTTCAGGGCGCGGGGTTGGGTTGGCTCTGGTGGATCTCGGCTATTGCCTCGAGAATCGCATCGGTGAGGCCCATGTTGATGCTGCTCAGGTTGCGATTGAGCTGGTCCATGTTGGTGGCGCCGATAATATTGCTGGTGACAAAGGGTTGCCGCGTAACAAAGGCCAGTGCCATCTGCGCCGGATCCATGCCGTGCTCTCTGGCTAGCTGCACGTAGCGCGCGCAAGCCTTTTGCGCCTGTGGGTTGGTGTAGCGGCTGAAGCGGCTGAACAGGGTCAGGCGACCCTTCTCCGGCCGTAGGCCATTCAGGTATTTGCCGGTAAGGGTACCGAATGCCAGCGGCGAGTAAGCCAGCAGGCCAACCTTTTCGCGCATGGACATTTCCGCCAGGCCTACTTCATAGCTGCGGTTCAGCAGGTTGTAGGGGTTCTGGATCGAGGCAATGCGCGGCCAGCCGCGGCTTTCGGACAGGTGCAGGAAGCGGCTGACGCCCCAGGGAGTTTCGTTGGACAGCCCGATATGGCGAATTTTGCCGCTTTTCACCAGCTCGTCCAGCACTTCCAGCGTGTCTTCAACCGGTGTCAGGGTTTCGTCGCTGTTATGGCGGTAGCCGAGGTGGCCAAAAAAATTGGTGCTGCGATCCGGCCAGTGCAACTGGTAAAGGTCGATGTAGTCGGTTTGCAAGCGCTCCAGGCTGGCGTCTACTGCGGCCAGAATGTATTCGCGGGTAAAGCGCGTCTTGCCGTTGCGAATATGCGGCAACCAGTCGCCGGGTCCGGCAACCTTGCTGGCGATGATCCATTTGTCACGGCCGCCGCGCTCGGCCAGATAGTTGCCGATGATCTGTTCTGTGGCGCCGACCGTTTCGCCCCGTGGCGGTACGGGATACATTTCGGCGGTATCAATGAAATTGACCCCGGCATCCCTGGCGCGATCAATCTGCGCAAAAGCGTCTTTCTGCGAGTTCTGTTCGCCCCAGGTCATGGTGCCCAGACACAGGGCGCTGACTTTGAGGTTGCTGCGGCCAAGCGGACGGTATTGCATTTAAGGCTCCCGATGGAGTGAGATAACTGACTGAGTATTGACCATAGGCTGAAGGAATGTAGCCTCGCTTGTAAATAAGGGTTGTAATTTTTGCCTCCCTTGACATAATGCCCGCCACTTTCGACAGGATGCCTAGCCTGTCGTTGTTGTTGATACAGCGCAGATGCCACCCAGACCCACGCAGCCCCCACTGAGTGTCTGTTCTAGGCTTTGTTGTCTTGTAAAAACACATTTCATTCTGTAAGATTCGCCGTCTTCTTATTTAGAGCGGCCTCTGAGGCTAGGATTAATGAAAACCTTCAGCGCAAAACCTGAAACCGTAAAACGCGATTGGTACATAGTAGACGCCGCTGGCCTTACCCTGGGTCGTCTGGCTACTGAAGTGGCCACTCGCCTGCGCGGCAAGCACAAACCCGAATACACCCCCCACGTGGATACTGGCGATTACATCGTCATCATCAACGCTGAAAAGATTCATGTAACGGGTAACAAGGCGCAGGACAAGATCTACTACAGCCACTCCGGTTTCCCGGGCGGTATCAAGTCGATCAATTTCGAAAAGCTCGTTGTTCGTGCTCCTGAGCGCATCATCGAGTCTGCCGTCAAAGGTATGCTGCCAAAGAATCCCTTGGGTCGTGCCATGTACCGCAAGATGAAAGTGTACAAAGGTGCAGTTCATCCGCATGCGGCTCAGCAACCCCAAGAACTGAAGATCTAAGGAGCATACTATGTCGGTTACACAAAACTACGGTACTGGCCGTCGTAAGACCGCTACCGCTCGGGTGTTCCTGCGTCCGGGTACTGGTAACATCCAGATCAATAACCGCACTATCGAAAACTTCTTTGGTCGCGAAACCGCTCGTATGGTTGTTCGCCAGCCGCTGGAGCTGACCGAGAGCGTTTCCAAGTTCGACGTATTCGTCACCGTCAAGGGCGGTGGTACTACCGGTCAGGCCGGCGCTATCCGTCACGGTATTACCCGTGCGCTGATGGAATATGACGAGACTCTGCGTGGCGCTCTGCGTAAAGCTGGTTTCGTTACGCGTGATGCCCGTGAAGTCGAGCGTAAGAAAGTGGGTCTGCGTAAAGCGCGTAAGCGTCCTCAGTACTCCAAGCGTTAAGTCGCAAGACTTTTCCGCAAAGCGCCCGGCCTCCCTTTGGAGTCCGGGCGTTTTTGTATCTGCGGCAAATCGCCGCTGCAGGTAGGGTTTTGATGCAATCTCCGGTTTTTCAAGGTGTTAATGCCGCATGACTGGGCAAATGATGAATAGTTCACCTTGTCAAAAAAGGGGTTTTTCATTACCATCGGATTCATTTTGTGCATGCGGATTAAAACTCTTAAAAGGGCTGGTTAAAAAGCCTGAATTAGCTGATGGGAGACGACTGGATGAGTAATGACGGCGTAAACAATGGCCGGCGTCGCTTCCTGGTGGCAGCCACGAGTGTTGTGGGTGCAGCCGGAGCCGTAGGGGTAGCAGTACCCTTTGTGGGATCATGGTTCCCGAGTGCCAGGGCCAAAGCGGCCGGGGCACCGGTCAGGGTCAATATCAGCAAGCTGGAGGCCGGGCAGCAGATTGTTGCCGAATGGCGTGGCCAGCCGGTATTCGTCTCGCGCCGTACCCCTGAGGCGTTGGAAATCCTTGAGCAGAATGAAGGTGTTCTGGCTGACCCGCAATCGCAGTCGTCTGATCAGCCGGATTACGTCGACGGCCGCACCCGTGCGATCAAGCCCGAAATTCTGGTAGTGATGGGCATTTGTACTCACCTGGGCTGCTCCCCCCTGTTCCGCCCCGAAGTAGCTTCGGCGGATATGGGTAGCGACTGGAAGGGTGGCTATTTCTGCCCCTGTCACAGCTCCCGCTATGATATGTCCGGACGAGTCTACCGCGCTCAGCCCGCGCCGCTGAACCTGCCGGTTCCCCCCCATTCCTATGAGACCGACGACATCATCGTCATCGGCCTGGATCAGGAGACTGCCTGATGAGCAAGCTGAATGCCTGGATCAATGAGCGCATGTCGGTCAACAAGGTGGTCGAAGATCACCTGACCAAGTACTACGCGCCCAAGAACTTCAACTTTTTCTACTTTTTCGGCTCGCTTGCCATGTTGGTGCTGGTTAACCAGATCATCACCGGTATCTGGCTGACCATGAGCTATGAGCCTTCGGCTGCGGGCGCCTTTGCCTCCATCGAATACATCATGCGTGACGTGGAATACGGCTGGTTGTTGCGTTATATGCACTCCACTGGTGCTTCGGCGTTTTTCGTGGTGATCTACCTGCACATGCTGCGCGGCATCATGTATGGCTCCTACCAGAAGCCTCGCGAACTGATCTGGCTGTTCGGTATGACTATCTACCTGGTGCTCATGGCTGAAGCCTTCATGGGCTACCTGCTGCCCTGGGGTCAGATGTCCTACTGGGGCGCCCAGGTTATTATCTCGCTGTTTGGTGCAATTCCGTTCATTGGGCCGGATCTGGCGCAGTGGGTGCGTGGTGATTACCTGATTTCCGGTATTACC
>JBKBSI010000170.1:0-7562 GCA_046291745.1 Pseudomonas sp.
CCAGCAGCTGTACGCCGGACCCTTTCTGCAGCGGATTGCGACCGGAATCGCTGATATCATAGAAACGCTGGCTGCCGTCTTTGGTTTCAAAGTCGTACCAGTAGTTACCACGGAAAAATGCACCGGATGCGCCGTAACGCAGCTCCAGGTCATGGGAACCCTTGAAGATCTTGGAGAATACATCACCGCGCTTGTAGTTCAGACGACCGTCGTCGGAAGTACGGGCCACGGCTTGGCCGCCCTGGGGCCTGCCATCGATCTCGGTATCAAAGTGGATGAAACGCTTGTCGGCGTTTTTGGTCGACATACTGGCACCGATCGACATCTGAGAGTCAAACTGAGCGTCGATGGGACCAATGTTGAAGTTGGCTGCGCTTGCAGAACCGGTAAAGCTGGCTAGGCCGATGGCCAGGGGCAAGGCCGCGAGCGACCAAGCATGCATTTTTTTTGTCATTGTGCTGCTCCGTTTGGGTAACGTGAACCTGTGTATCTGAAGACACGTTCAGGACAGCAGCAGTCTGGCATGCACTCCCCATTAAAGACTTGCCCCCTGAGGCCAATTTATTTATCTTTACCGGCCATTCACTGCGTGAATCGGTTGTATACTTGCATCTTGGCTAGCTCACCGCGCCCCGCCCAGTATGCAAATCAAAACGGCGCCAAGGCTAGCCTTTAATAAGGATACAGAGCCATCGCCTGTCTGCATCGGCGATTATTCAGCGGAACCAACGGCGTTTCTTGAACTCTCAACTCGGAGTTGAATGGGTTTTTCCGGTATTTTTTGCCTACCGAAGCATTTGATACCTTATATTTCGCTTTGCGAAATTGTGTTTCACCCTATACCCCCACTACACCCAAGGCCTTGCATGAAAGTTGACCCGTCCAAGTTTGTCTCCAGTGCTCGGCTAGGTGAGCGCGTATTCTGGATTCCAGTGATTGATCAGGCGTTGAAGCAGTATGAAAGGTCCCTGCAACATTCCAGCATTGCTCAGAACCTGCTTGGGGATAGTCAGCCTGAAAACGGCTTTATCGAGCAGGCCAGTTGTTCACTGATCTGGGCCGAGGCGGCACGCCTGGCTGATGACCCGCTGTTCGGTCTGCGTCTGCACCGATTGTTTTGCCCTACTCCGATCAATGCCATTGCCCTGACCGCCCAGGCCAGCCCGACGCTGGGTGCCGCGCTGAATAACCTGACGCGCTTCTTCCCGATTGTCAGTACGCAGATAAAGCTGGAAACACGGATGCTGGATAACCAGGCAGATATCTTGCTGCAGCCGCAGGGCAATCCCCACGATCAGCATCTTGAGGCACTGGTTGGCTATCTATGCAGATTGCTGAATCAACTGGATCAGGATGATGAAGGGCTAATCAAACAGGTGACTTCACCGCGTGAGAATCCTGATCTGGAGCTCTGCGCACGAGTCCTGGATGTGCCATTGGTGCAACCCGGTCAGCATTACACCCTGCACCTGAACCGTAATCTGCTGGAAAAACCGCTGGCCAGCGCCGATAGTTTTTTGCTGCCGCGCCTGACCGAAGCAATGCAGGATCTGCTGGCGAATATGCCGAGCAATGACTTGGTCGAGCAGGTCAAGCGCCGCATTCATATTCTGCTGGGTTCGGGTGACATGTCTGAAGAACGGGTGGCAGTGCCGATGAATATCAGCCCGCGGCACCTGCGCCGCAAGCTCAGTCAGGAAGGCACCTCCTACGAGCAATTGGTCGATGAAGTGCGCCGCGAGGCCGCTATCCGTCTGATCAACGAGGGCCAGATGTCACTGACCAGTATCGCCTACGTGTTGGGCTTTCTGGACCCCAGCAGCTTTACCCGCGCCTTCCGCCGCTGGACCGACATGAGCCCAACCGGCTTCAAGCGTCAATTGGGCAAGCAGGCCTGAACAGGCCTGCAATGCTCACTCCTCGGGCTTGATAAACAACAACGTCATGCGGTCGCTTTCACCGATAGCCATATAGTGGGCGCGATTTTCGTTGCCCAGGCGTAGCGTCGGCGGCAGCGTCCAGACGCCTTCGGGGTGGTCGGTGGTGTCCTGTGCGTTCTGGTTGACCGGGCTGCGTGACAGCAGCTTGAAGCCCGCCTCTTCAGCCAACTCCAGCACCAGCTGCTCAGTGACATAACCGCTGTCAATCATCTGCTGCAGTTCGGTACCCGCGCGAGCGCGGTGCTCTACCAGTCCGAGCATGCCGCCGGGCTTGAGTGCATCGTACATCTTGGCGAAAACCACCTTGGTTTCATCCATGCCTGCGGCCAACCAGTTGTGCACGTTGCGGAAGGTCAGCACGCGGTCGGCGCTGCCTGGCTCGGCAATCGGCCGTGCGGGATCATAGTCGAGCACGCTGAGCTCGACCTTGTCATAGGCGTTGGCGCGGCGCTGCAGCTTGGTTTCATACTCACTACGCGATTTGCGGAAAAACTCGATCTCGCTTTCCGGATCAAAGTGCGCAGCAATAAAGTGGCCGTTTTCACGCAGCATGGGCGCCAGTATTTCCGTGTACCAGCCGGCCCCTGGCCAGATTTCCACTACTGTCTGATCGTCCTCGATGGCGAAGAATTCCAGGGTCTGCTGCGGATTGCGATGGGCGTCGCGCATGACGTTGGAGATTGAGCGCGTGGTACTGGACACCGCCTGGCGAATAGCCTCGGCGTCTTCGTACTGCAGCACGGGTGGTGCCATGGGTGGCTGTGTCGGGCTCTGGGCCTGCGCCAGCCCGGCACTCAAACCCAGGCCCAGCACACTCAAGGTGCCCAGGGTTGCGATCAGATTTCGCACCATCATTGCTACTCCTTCCTATCTATTTAACCAATAGCCTAACAGCTGGAAACATCCGCTTCATGTTTCGTATGGGTTTTTTCCTGCCAAGCTGTAACAATCGCTCTCATGCCTGATCTAACAGGTTGGATTTCATGTAATCGAGAAGGACCACGCCGTGCGCGATACCTTACCCCTGCTGGATGCCCTGTCCTTCCCTGCCATTGCTCGGCGGGCTCTGGACACCTTGCAGGTCAATTTGACCTACACCTGCAATCAGCGCTGCCTGCATTGCCATGTGAATGCCGGTCCAACACGGACCGAGGCCATGAGCGATGAAGTGCTGGCTACTTTGTATGAGGTCATTGATGCGCATTCAGTTCAAACCCTGGACCTGACCGGCGGTGCGCCGGAGATGCATCCGCGCTTTCGCGAGATAGTGCGGCATGCTCGGACCGAGGGTCTGAAGGTGATCGACCGCTGCAATCTGACGATTCTGACCGAGCCAGGTTACGAGGATATGGACCGTTTTCTGGCCGAGCAGCAGGTCGCAGTGTCTGCCTCCCTGCCCTGCTATTCACGGGACAATGTCGACAAACAACGCGGTGACGGGGTGTTCGAGCGCAGCATCGAGGGTCTGCAACGGCTCAATGCGCTGGGCTACGGCCAGGAAGGCAGTGGGCTGGAATTGAATCTGGTCTATAACCCGCAGGGCCCAAGCCTGCCGCCACCACAGGCGGCGCTGGAGGCGGACTACAAGCGTCACCTCAGCGAAGACTTTGGCATTGTCTTCAACCAGCTACACACCATTACCAATCAGCCGATCGCGCGCTTTGGCAGTACGCTGGTGAGCAAGGGTCAGTTCAATGATTACATGCAACTGCTGCACGACAATTTCAGCAGCGCCAATCTACCCGGACTGATGTGCCGCAATACCCTAAGTGTGGATTGGCAGGGTTACCTGTATGACTGCGACTTCAATCAGATGCTGGATCTGCCGCTAAATCTGCTGGCCCGCGACCGCAGCCACCTGCGTGATCTGCTGGATTCGCAACTCAGTGGCAACCCCATCGTTACGCGCGACCATTGCTTTGCCTGTACGGCGGGTCAGGGCTCGAGTTGTGGTGGGGCGCTGGGCTAGCTCAGTCCTCTACGCCCGCCTTGCACAGCACATCCTGATAGACCTGTTCAGCCGCCATCTTTAACGCCCGAGCCTGCTCCAGGTTCAGGCTGGTCATGCACAACAATTGCTGCGGTACGCCCTCCGCCTTAGCGCGCAGCTCCGTACCCTCGGAGGTAAGCTGAATCAGCCATTGGCGCTCATCGATATCGCCGCGACGCCGTTGCACCAGCTGTTTCTGTTCCAGACGCTTGAGAATAGGCGTCAGGGTGCCGGA
Source organism: Pseudomonas sp. (assembly GCA_046291745.1). Taxonomy (GTDB): domain Bacteria; phylum Pseudomonadota; class Gammaproteobacteria; order Pseudomonadales; family Pseudomonadaceae; genus Halopseudomonas. The sequence continues at coordinate 4,166 of JBKBSI010000170.1, forward strand.
ATCCAGACGTGTTTCTTCTACCAGATGTTTGATAGGCACGTCGTCCCGCTCCCATAGTGACAGCATCACCAGGTACTGCGGATAGGTCAGCCCCAGTGGCTCCAGCAACGGCCGGTAGGCGCGCACCATGGCATTGCTGGCGCTGTACAGCGAGTGACAGAGCTGGTTGCGCAGCAGCAGGTAGGCTGATTGGTCCGGAGCTGAGGACATGGCTATTCTCGAGACGAGTGGGAGTAAAGGACGTATTGGCGCTGCGGTTTATTTTGCGCACAAGCTATTGACCCGTCAAGGGTGCTCAGCTATTGTTTTGCGCACAAGATAAATACCTGATCCGAGACTAATCGCATGAAAAGCATTCTGATAATCGTACTGATACTGGTGATAGGCGCCTTTGGCTTTATCTATTGGCAGAACAGCCGCACCCCGCAGTTAGGCCATGAAGGTGGTCAGCTCAAACCGCTGAGCAGCAACCCTAATGGGGTGTCGACCCAGACTAGTGATACTGACAAGCTGGTCAGCCCCTGGGGCTTCAAGGACAGTCGGGAAGAGACCATGCAGGCATTGGTTATTGCTGTGCAAGAGTATGGTGGTGCCAAGGTGGTCCGCCAGGAGGATGATTACCTGTACGTGATCTTTACTACGCCGCTGATGCGCTTTCATGATGACGCGGAGTTCTATCTGGATACTGACAGCCGGCTGGTGCACTTCCGCTCCGCCAGCCGTGCGGGCAAGTCCGATATGGGTCTGAACCGCAAGCGTCATGAGCAATTGGCCGAGCTCTATCTGCAAGCCGACAATACATCGGTTCAGCGCTAATCTTCCTTTACCTGCCCCTGGAGGCCAAACGCCCATGAAAGTCGGCAAACTCTTGTTGCTTGTCGTGATTGCCGCTCTGGTAGCAGGCTTTTTCGCCTTTGATCTGAACCAATACTTTAGTCTTGAGGTACTCAAGGCCCAACAGGCCTCCCTGGATGCGCAGGTCAGCGCCAGCCCCTGGTTGGCGGCGGGATTGTTCTTTGTGGTTTACGTGATTGTCACCGCGCTGTCCCTGCCTGGTGCGGCGCTGATGACGCTTGTTGGCGGCGCACTGTTCGGCCTTGGCTGGGGCTTTGTGCTGGTGTCCTTTGCATCGACCCTGGGCGCTACCCTGGCGATGCTGATCAGCCGCTTTCTGCTGCAGGGCTGGGTGCAGAAGCGCTTCGGCAAGAAGCTCGATACGCTGAACCAGGGTATTGAACGCGAGGGCGCCTTTTATCTGTTTGCCCTGCGTCTGGTACCTGCCTTCCCGTTCTTTCTGATCAACCTGGCCATGGGTCTGACACGCATCAAGGTCAGCACCTACTGGTGGGTCAGTCAGTTGGGCATGCTGCCCGGCACCCTGGTGTACGTGAATGCTGGACGTGAACTGGGGCAACTGGATTCTCTGGGCGGCATTCTGTCCCCCGGGTTGCTCGGCGCCTTTGTGCTGCTGGGTTTGTTCCCGCTGATCGCGCGCAAGCTGCTCGACGTCATCAAGGCGCGTCGGGTTTACAAGGGTTGGGACAAGCCTGCGCAGTTCGACCGCAATCTGGTGGTGATTGGCGCCGGTAGTGGTGGCCTGGTCAGTGCCTATATCGCGGCAGCAGTAAAGGCCAATGTCAGCCTGGTGGAAAAGCACGCCATGGGCGGCGACTGCCTGAACACCGGTTGCGTGCCGTCCAAAGCGCTGATCCGCTCGGCCAAACTGGCGGCAGAGGTCAATCGTGCCCATGCGCTGGGTTACAACGAGGCCAGCGCCAGCGTCAATTTCGCCCGGGTCATGGAGCGCATCCAGCGGGTGATCGGTGATATCGAGCCGCATGATTCGGTTGAGCGTTATACCGGTCTGGGCGTGGAAGTGATCGAGGGTGCCGCGCGCATCACCTCACCCTGGCAGGTGGAGGTCAACGGCAAGGTGCTGAGCACGCGTAATATCATTATTGCCGCCGGTGCCCGCCCCTTCATGCCGGACATTCCCGGCCTGGATCAGGTGACCGCGTACAACTCCGATACCATCTGGGGCCTGCGCGAACAGCCCGGGCGCCTGTTGGTATTGGGTGGCGGACCGATTGGCTGCGAGCTGGCGCAATCATTCCAGCGTCTGGGCAGTCAGGTGATTCAAGTCGAGCGTGGCGAGCGCCTATTGCCGCGCGAAGATGCCGATGCCAGCGAGATTGTCAGCACTAGTCTGCAGTCCGATGGTGTGGATCTCCGCTTGGGCTGCCAGGCCGAACGCTTCGAGGTGGTTGATGGCGAGCAGCACCTGGTAGTGCAGCAGTTGAAAAATGGTGAAGAGCAACGCATCGCCTTTGATGCTGTACTGGTCGCCGTTGGCCGGGTGGCCAATACCAGTGGTTATGGCGTTGAGGAGCTGGAACTGACCCTGCGTGAGAACGGCACGCTGGAGACCAATGAGTACCTGGCCACGCGCTTCCCGAATATCTATGCGGTGGGCGACGTGACTGGCCCCTACCAGTTCACCCACGTGTCCGCACACCAGGCCTGGTACGCGGCGGTCAACGCACTGTTCGGTACCTTCAAGCGCTTCAAGGTCGATTACCGGGTGATTCCGCGGGTGACCTTTACCGATCCCGAGGTTGCGCGTGTCGGCCTGTCGGAGACTGAAGCCGAGGAACAGGGCATCGCCTATGAGTTGACCCGTTATGGCATCGACGACCTGGACCGGGCCATCGCTGACCAGGCCGCCGAGGGCTTCGTCAAGGTGCTGACCGTGCCGGGCAAGGATCGGATTCTGGGTGTAACCATTGTTGGTCAGCATGCCGGTGAGTTGCTTGCCGAGTATGTTCTGGCGATGAAGTACAACCTGGGTCTGAACAAGATTCTGGGCACCATCCACAGCTACCCAACCATGGCCGAGGCCAACAAGTACGCCGCCGGTGAATGGAAAAGAGCCCACGCACCCGAGGGCCTGCTGCGCTGGGTAGAGAAGCTGCACCGCTGGCGTCTGGGCCGCTAAGGCATGCGTCTATCGGTGATAGTGCCGGTATTGAATGAGGCAGCAGGGATTGCCGACGCCCTGCTACCGCTGCAATCGCTGCGTGGGCGGATTGAAGTGATTATGGTGGATGGGGGCAGCCACGATGAGACCTGCTTGCTGGCGGCGCCTCTGGTTGATCAAGTGCTGCAATCAGCCCCCGGCCGTGCCCGGCAGATGAATGCCGGTGCGGCGGTGGCGACCGGAGACGTTTTGCTCTTCCTGCATGCGGATACCAGGTTACCCGAGGGCTTTGTTGATTTGGTGGAGACTGCCGTTCTTGGCCAGCCCCCTTTCGCGGCGAGGCCGCCGCTCCCACCGGAGGTCCGTTCGCGGTCAAGCCCGCTCCTACCAAACCCGGCTCCCGCACCTTCTGGTGGGAGC
>JBKBSI010000171.1:0-7549 GCA_046291745.1 Pseudomonas sp.
CACCCTGCTGGACATCGAAGCGCGGCATTGGCCGATTCGTGCCGACATTCTCGGCAGTAGCCTGGTGCTACCCGCTGGCCAGCGGGTCAAACTGACCGGACCGACACCGCTGCAGCTTACCCTGAACCCCGTTGCCAAACACTGAGAGGCCCATGAGCACCCCACCCAGTCATCTGCAACTCAATTTCCAGGGTCAGCTGCGCCACTTCCTGACCATTGAAGGCCTATCCCGCGAGCTGCTTACCGAGCTGCTCGACACTGCCGACTCTTTCCTTGAGGTCGGCGAGCGGGCAGTGAAGAAGGTACCGCTGCTGCGCGGCAAAACGGTCTGCAACGTGTTCTTCGAGAACTCCACGCGTACCCGCACCACCTTCGAGCTGGCGGCCAAGCGCCTGTCGGCTGACGTGCTCAACCTGAATATCCAAACCTCCTCGACCAGCAAGGGCGAAACCCTCTACGACACCCTGCGCAACCTCGAGGCCATGGCTGCGGACATGTTCGTGGTCCGCCATGGCGATTCCGGCGCCGCGCACTTTATTGCAGAGCATGTGTGCCCAGACGTCGCCATTATCAATGCCGGTGACGGCAACCACGCGCACCCGACCCAGGCGATGCTCGACATGCTGACCATCCGCCGCCATGGCGGGGACTTCAGCCAGCTGTCGGTGGCCATCGTCGGCGATATCCTGCACTCGCGGGTGGCGCGCTCGAACATGCAAGCGCTGAAAACTCTGGGCTGCCCGGATATTCGCGTTATCGCCCCACGCACCCTGCTGCCCGCCGGGATCGAACAATACGGCGTGCGCGTCTTCAACGACCTGCGCATCGGTCTGCGCGATGTCGATGTGGTGATCATGCTGCGCCTGCAGAAAGAACGCATGCAGAGCGGCCTGCTACCCAGCGAAGGTGAGTACTATCGGCTCTACGGCCTGACCCGGGAAACCCTGGCGCTGGCCAAGCCGAACGCGCTGGTCATGCACCCGGGTCCGATCAACCGCGGCGTGGAAATCGAATCCGAGGTGGCCGATGGCACCCAATCAGTGATTCTCAACCAGGTCACCTACGGTATTGCCGTACGCATGGCCGTGATGTCCATGGCCATGGCCGGGCAGAACGCCCAGCGCCAGCACAATCAGGAAGCAGCATCAGTAAAATCAGGCCAGGAAACCCAGCATGCGACTGACGATTGAAGGCGCCCGGGTCATAGACCCGGCCAGCCAGTTCGACCAGATCACCGATTTGCACATCGCCGCAGGCAACATAGTCGGCATTGGCGAGGCTCCCGACGGCTTCACCGCCAACCAGCGCATTGACGCCCGCGGCCTGATTGCCAGCCCCGGCCTGGTCGACCTGAATGTCAGCCTGCGTGAGCCCGGGCGCACCCGCAAGGGCACCATCGACAGCGAAACCCGCGCAGCCGTGGCCGGTGGCGTGACCAGCCTGTGCAGCCTGCCGGACACCCTACCAGTACTGGATACCCCGGCCGTTGCCGAACTGATTCTGGACCGCAGCGAGCAGGCTGGACAGGTACGGGTCTTCCCCTACGGCGCACTGACCCGTGGCCTGGACGGCGAAACCCTCAGCGAGCTGGTCGCCCTGCGCGACGTCGGCTGCGTGGCCTTTACCCAGGGTCTGGCGCCAATGAAGAGCAACCGCATCCTGCGCCGCGCGCTGGAGTACGCAGCCGGTTTTGATCTGCCAGTCATCTTCATGCCCCAGGACGCGGATATCGCCGAGGGCGGTAGCGCCCATGAAGGCCCCACCGCCGCACGCATGGGACTGGTCGGCATACCGGAAACGGCAGAAACCGTAGCGCTGGCCCGTGACCTGCTGCTGGTCGAACAGACCGGCGTGCAGGCGCACTTCAGCGGCCTGACCAGCGCCAGGGCCATGGACATGCTGGCCGACGCCCAGGCCCGTGGCCTGCGCGTTAGCGCCGATGTCGCCATGTACCAGTTGCTGCTCTGCGACGAGGACCTGGAGGGCTTTTCCAGCCTGCTGCATGTGCAACCGCCACTGCGCAGCAAGGCCGACCGGCATGCCCTGCGCCAGGCGGTGCAAAGCGGCGTGGTGCAGGCTATTGCCTCGCACCATCAACCGCATGAACAGGAGGCCAAGCGCGTGCCCTTCGCCGCCTCGGCGCCCGGTATCAGCAGTGTAGAAATCCTGCTGCCGCTAGCCCTGACGCTGGTCGCCGACGGCCTGCTGGAGCTGCCTGCCCTGCTGGCCAGACTGACCTGCGGCCCGGCTCGGGCACTGGGTCTGCCTGCCGGTACCCTGGCGTTGCATGAGCGTGCAGATATCACCCTGTTTGATCCGGTGGAAGCCAGCCTGATCGGCCACAACTGGATATCCAAGGGCGCCAACTGCCCCTTTATTGGCCGCGGTGCACCTTGCAAGGTGACGCACACCATCAGCCACGGCAAACTGGTATACCAGGCCTGAACCAAACATATTGAACGGGGGTCGCCCATGGCTGCATTGGGTCTGCGTGGCAAGTCACTGCTGGCACTACTGCTGGCCTGTCTGTTGGCGCTGGTCCCGGCTGGGGTGATCGGCTGGTTGGCGCTGCAGGGTATCCACCAGCACTTTGCCGAGGCTTACGCGCGTAATGCCACGCTGCTGAGCCGGGAAAAGATCCGCGCACCCATCTCACGGGAACTGGCGCTGTCCCTGCGCCTGGCCGACTCAGAGGTCACCCGCCAATGGCTGCTGGACGAGGACGACCCGCTCAAGCGCCAGCTGTTCTTCCGCGAAGCTGAAGGCTATCGCGGCGACTTTCGCGACAAGGCCTACTTTATTGGCAGCGTCGCCAGCCAGACCTACTACTTCAACAGTAGCCAGGAAGACCTGAGCCAGAACCCGCGCTATTACCTCGACCCGCAGAAGGATGCCGATCGCTGGTTCTTCAGCACCCTGCGTGACACCGAGACCTTCAACATCAATGTCGACTTCAACCCGGAGCTCGACACCACCAAGGTATGGCTCAATATCCTGGTCAAAGATAACGACGGCCAGACCATTGGACTGGCGGGCTCGGGGCTGGATCTGTCGTCCTTCATACGCGACTTCATCATTACCGATGACATCGGCATCAGCCCGATGATATTCGACCTCAATGGCGCCATACAGGCCCACCAGAACCCCGAGCTGATCGCCCTGAACTCGGGCGCCGATGGCAGCAGCGAGCGCGGCAGCAGTCTGTTCGACCTGCTCGCGGACGAGGAACAGGTCACGCAGGTACAAAGCGCACTGGAGTTGGCGCTGGCCGAGCAGGACAGCGTCAGCACCCTGCGCGTAACCCTGGATGGCAAACCGCAGCTACTGGCAGTAACGCATATTCCCGAACTCGGCTGGTACGTCGCCAACGGCGTGGACCTGAACACCGCCCAGGTCATGGATAACCGCTGGCTGACACCGATTCTGATGGCGCTGGCCGGGCTGATCCTGATTCTGATAATCCTCTTCGCCCTGGCCATAGAGCGCCTGCTGCTATCGCCCTTGCGCCAGCTCAAGCACAGCGCCCAGGCCATGGCCGCCGGACGTTACGACGCGCCCATGCCAAGCCGCCGCGATGACGAGATCGGCGAGTTGAGCAGTGCCTTTGGGGTCATGGCCGACAAGGTACGCAGGCATACCCTGGAACTGGAAGAGCGAGTACAGGAACGCACCCTGGACCTGGAGCGCGCCAATCAGGAAATGGCCCACGCGCACAAGAAGATCGATGATTCGATCGACTACGCCAGTCTGATCCAGCGCTCGATCCTGCCAGACCGCGAACTGCTCAATGTGTTGGGCGAACACCACGCGGTGCTCTGGCGGCCACGGGATGTGGTCGGTGGTGATTTCTATATTTTCCGCAGCCAGCAGCAGCAAAGCCTGGTCGGAGTAGTCGACTGCGCCGGTCACGGCGTACCGGGGGCACTCATGACCATGCTCGCCCATGCCGCGCTGGACCAGGCGGTCAGCGACTGCGGCCTGCAGGATCCCGCGGCATTGCTGGCGCGCACCGATCAAATTGTGCGCAGCATGCTCAGCGACTCGGCCGAACACAAATCCCTGGCCACCAACATGGATGTTGGTCTCGCGTTTATTGATCGTGATCAGGGCACCGTGACCTTTGCCGGTGCGAAAATAGCCCTGTATTACAGTGATGGTGAACAAGTCGAACAGATCGCCGGAGCCAAGCGCGCGCTCGGCGACAAGCGCCAAGGGCAGTATCACAACCAAAGCGTGGCGCTGCAGCCCGGCAGAACCTTCTACGTGACCACCGACGGCTTTCTCGATCAGGCCGGCGGCGATGACGGCTTTGGCTTCGGTAACAGCCGCTTCGCCGAGATGCTGCGCAGCCATGCGCGGCTGCCGCTGGCCGAACAGAACCAGGCCTTTCGTCAGGTGCTAGCGCGCTACCAAGGTGATTACAGCCAAAGGGACGATATCACCATGCTATGCTTTCGGTTCGACTGAAACGGCCACAGATACTGGCCACACTGTGATATGCGGAGTCTTATAGGAGCAGTAATGGAACCCATTGATCTATTTGCCATGCGTGAGCGTTTCAACCACCAGCAGATCATGCTGTGCTTCAACGGGCCGATTTCTCGCAGCCTGATCGAAGAGATAGGCAATGCCCTGCGCAACTACCTGAGTGCCGATAACGCTCACCCCTCGGCAGCCATGGACGTGTTTGCGGTCTATATCGAAATGACCCAGAACATCAGCCACTACAGCCGTTCGCAAAACTGGAGCGAACAGGACTCGGAGGCTACCGTCGTGGTCTCGCGTGACAAAGCCGGACACTACGTTGTCTCGGCCGGCAATATTGTCCGCACCGCCGACGGTGAAGCGCTGCTACAAGCCGTTGATAGCCTCGCCGGGCTGGATAAAAGCCAGCTCAAGGCGACCTACAAGGAACAGTTGCGCCGACCGCGGGACGCAGAGAAGAGCAGTGGCGCGGGCCTGGGCTTGATCGACATTGCCCGCAAGGCCAGCCTGCCTCTGCAGGCTTCACTGCAGGATGTAACAGATGGTCGCAGCTTCTTTAGCCTGCGCGCCGTAATCTGATCGCAAGCGAGTTATAACACCATGACCGATATATCAGTACCCGGAACCCAGTCCACCCCCGAGATCCGCAGCGATTGGGATCAGGGCCTGCTACACATGCAGGGCGACTCCTATCCAGAGAATTCCTACGAGCTGTTCGGCCAGGTAATTGAATGGCTGGAGAGCTATCTGCAGAGTGCCGAGCAGCCACTGACGCTGGAGCTGCACCTGTTGTACCTGAACACCAGCAGCATCAAGGCGATGATGGATATCTTCGACCTGCTGGAGGCCGCGCACAACGAGGACAAGCAAGTCAGCGTGAACTGGCACTACGACAAGCGCAACGAGCGGGTCGCCGAGCTGGCCGAAGAGTTCAAGGAAGACTGCACATTCCCCTTCGCCATTCTCGGTAGCTGAGCATGCGCACGCGGACGCCTTCCCTGGAGCAGCAGGTCGAGGAGTTGCTGGCAGACCAAAGCCAGCAGCAGGAACCCTTGTACATCGCCCTTGAGCGGCTTTGGGAAGCCCACCGCGACCTGGCCCGACGCATTGATCGGGTCAGCAGTATTTCCGACGCCTACCAGAATCTGGCGAAGGAGAAGGAACAGGATCTGACCAAGCGGCTGAACAAGCAGCTGCGCCAGATCAGCAAGGTGGCTCGCATCTCCGATCATTACCAGAAGATGATGCATGACCTGAATCTGGCGCTGCGTGAGGCCTCGACCCATGATCCGCTGACCGGCCTGGGCAACCGTCGCCTGCTGCTGGATAACCTCAAGGACGAAGTAGAACGCTATCGCCGCTACAGCCGTCCGTTCAGCATTGCCATGCTCGACATCGACTACTTCAAGCAGGTCAACGACCAGCACGGACATGAGCTGGGCGACACGGTACTGGTGGAAGTTTCACGGGTGCTCGAAGCGGAGATCCGTGATCTGGATCTGTGTGGCCGCTGGGGTGGTGAGGAGTTTCTGATCATCCTGCCGGAAACCGAGCTGGACAAGGCCGTGGTGGTGCTGGACCGAGTGCGGCATGCGGTGGCCGCGCTAAGTGTACGGGTTGGGGAAGAAGCGTTGTCGGTTACCGTCAGCGTGGGCGTTGCCGAGTACCTGGCTGGAGAGAACTACTCCGACAGCATAAACAGGGCTGACGCCCTGCTGCTGAAGGCCAAACGCTCAGGGCGCAATCGCCTTGAGTCGGGCGACTCAACTACTCTGAGTCAATAAATCACCGGCTCAGCGCCGGTGATCCTCATCACTGCCTTCCAGGGCAAAGTCGTTCTTGGTGCCCATCAGGTGCTTGCCATCGGTTTCCGAACCCAGCTTGATCAACAGGCGCAGGTCGTTGGCCGAGTCGGCGTGGGCCAGGGCGTCTTCGTAGGTGATCTCGCCCTGACTGTAGAGCTTGTACAGCGCCTGGTCGAAGGTCTGCATGCCCAGCTCGTTGGAACGCGCCATCAGCGGCTTGAGCTCGTGTACCTCGCCCTTGCGGATCATGTCTGCAGCCAGCGGGGTGTTCAGCAACACCTCGATCGCAGCGCGACGACCCTTGCCATCCGGTGTCGGGATCAGTTGCTGGGCAACAATCGCCTTGAGGTTCAAGGACAAATCCATCCAAACCTGCTGGTGCATTTCCGTGGGGAAGAAGTGGATGATGCGGTCCAGCGCCTGGTTGGCGTTGTTGGCGTGCAGGGTTGCCAGACACAGGTGACCGGTCTCGGCAAAGGCCACTGCGTGGTCCATGGTTTCCTTGGTCCGTACCTCACCAATCAGAATCACATCCGGCGCCTGACGCAGGGTGTTTTTCAGTGCCACTTCGAAGGAGTCGGTATCGATACCGACCTCGCGCTGGGTGACAATACAGTTCTGATGCTGGTGGATAAATTCGATCGGGTCTTCGATGGTGATGATGTGGCCGCTGGAATTCTTGTTGCGATAGCCGATCATCGACGCCAGCGAGGTGGACTTACCGGTACCTGTGGCACCTACAAAGATCACCAGACCGCGCTTGGTCATCGACAGCTTCTTGAGAATTTCCGGTAACCGCAGCTCTTCCATGGTCGGAATATTGACTTCGATGCGGCGCAGCACCATACCCACCAGGTTACGCTGGTAGAAAGCACTCACGCGGAATCGACCAATACCCCGGGCACTGATGGCGAAGTTACACTCGCGCTTCTCGGCAAATTCCCGACGCTGGGCCTCGGTCATCACGCCCAGTACGGTTTCACGCGTCTGCTCGGGCGACAGGGGCGTCTTGGTAACGGGCAAGATCTTGCCATGCACCTTCATGCTGGGCGCAACCCCGGCGGTGATGAAAAGGTCGGAAGCACCCTTCTCGACCATCAGCCTTAGCAGTTTTTCGAACTCCATTACTGTCCCTCTCGTATGCTACGGATCGGGGCACTCCGGCTCCGATTCTATTTATCAGGCTGGCTGCTTAGAAACCGTCGGCAGTCTTGGCTTTCTCGCGTGCGCTTTCCTTGGTAACCAGGCCTTTGGCAACC